>JABUTS010000078.1 GCA_021443565.1 Bacteroidales bacterium
AACGGCTTCTCCATCAACAACTTCCTCATGAATGGCTATTCCCAGAGCGCTTCGTTCATAGGCAAAAGCGCATTCAACACGTCTGATTACTACAACGCGGAGACCGCCGACTTCAACTACGAACGCTTCAATGCAGACTTCTTCGACCATGCTTCGTCGGCCTGCGTGACAGCCAGGGAATTCGACGAGTTCTTCACCCGCAACAGGATCCAGAACTACAATCTCAATGAGCGCATGACTCTCAAATACTCCGGAGAGAGCATAGAGGTCAACATAGGCGGAAGCACAAGACTCAACAAGTCGTGGTACACCGTGACAGAAACTTCACAGAAGCCCCGCTGGAACAACCAGATTAGCGCTTCTTTCAACTGGACGGCTCCTGCAGGCATTACGGTGGCTCCCGAATACAGATACAACTGGTATGTCGGCTATTCGACCGACCAGCCGGCCGAGCACATACTCAACGCGACTCTCTCGAAACTGCTCTTCAAGGACCAGTTCACCCTCTCCATCATAGGCTACGACATCCTCAACCAGAGCAAGAACCTCACGGTGACGGACAACAACAACTTCCACCAGGAAGTTCGCAACAATACGCTCGGAAGATACATCATACTGTCGCTGACCTACCGCTTCGGCAACTTCGCCAAGGCTGGCCAGAACATGAAGGGACCGGGAGGACCTGGAGGACACGGACCTGGAGGTCCAGGCGGACATTTCCATTAATTGAATCTCAGGCCTTGCGGGGAGACCCCGTCTGACAGGTTTTGGCCTGATATGAAATCTTCAACCGATTCGCATGAATATTTGACATGAAGAAGTTTGCCCTGTTTTTTGCTGCCCTTCCGGCGTTGTTTTCGTGCTCTTCACCATGCAGCGTGTCATGGGTGGAAGGTGCCGAAATAGAAGATTCGAAAGAAGCCGTCCATACAATGGTGATTCATAATCCACCGGCAGGTACGGACTGGACCATCTGGTTCAGCCAATTCTGCACTCCGGTTGAAGTTGAGGAGGGGGCTGCTGCCGAAATTCTGTATGTGTCTGGGACTCTGTACATGATAAAGCCGGTCGCCGATTCAGACGGACAGGACATAGTGCTGAATTACAAGTCGGGAGCCTTGGTGAACCATGGTCGGGCGCCTGAGGCCTTTTGTCTCCAGAAGAAGGGGGAGGGCCCTGTAAAGCTGGATCTTACATATAGTTTCCTTCCTGCAGATGACGTGCGGTCTTTTGAGTATACCCATGTGGCTGCGGGCGTGGAGGATATGATTCCCCAGCTCAAGAAAGTCACAAAAACGGAGGGAACAACCACAGTCACTGCCCTTCCGGAAGCGGTCAGGACGGAAGGCAGGGTGCCCGGCTGGTACCGTATCGTGCTTGACGGGAAAGCAAGCATAGAAGCGGCCGATGAGGATGGAGCTTACTATGCAGCCGTAACTATGGAAAACCTCATGCGCAACAACGGAGGTAATGTCCTTCCGAATATGGTCATTGAGGATTATCCCGACCTTGCCCACAGGGGACTCATGCTCGATGTCAGCAGGAATTTCACGGACAAGGAAGGGGTGAAGAAAATCATGGACATCCTTTCCCACTACAAGGCAAACGTGCTTCATCTTCACTTGGGAGATGATGAAGGCTGGCGCATAGAGATAGAAGGTCTGCCGGAACTCACCCGATACGGGGCTTTCAGAGGCATTCCTCAACTGAATGAAGACGGTAGCATTTCAGAACCCGAGTGCCTTCAGCTTGCATATAGTGCAAGTCTGGGGAAGAACGATTCCAAGGCGTCCGGTAACGGTTTCTATTCAAGGGAAGACTTCATTGAAATACTCAGGTATGCGAAGGAACGCCATATCAGCGTAATACCGGAGTTTGACACCCCGGGCCATTCCCGCGCGGCAATCCTGTCCATGAAGAAGCGTCTTGAACTCACCGGTGATGCTTCCTGTCTCCTGTCAGAGGCTTCGGACAGTTCAAACTACGTGTCTGCCCAGGATTATACTGACAATGTCATAAATGTCGTGCAGGCTTCGACCTATGCTTTCATAGAAAAGGTGTTCGACTCGATAATTGAAATGTATGCCGAAGCTGACGCCCCACTGCCTGCAATACATGTGGGTGGCGATGAAGTCCCCGATGGAGCATGGCTAGGCTCTCCTTCATGCCGGAAGTTCATGGAGGAACACGGCTGGTCCGGCCCCGACGATCTGGCCAACTATTTTTTCGGCAGGGTAATGGATATCGCGGAGGCCAGGGGCGTTAAACTGGCCGGATGGCAGGAAATCGCAAGCAATCTCAGCGCTGAGAATCTTGAACGTCTCAGCAAACTTTTATACGGCGCAAATATGTGGAGTTTGTCACACGGTCTCGATGAATGGCCGTATGAACTTGCAAACAGCGGAATCAACGTGATTCTTTCCATGGCTCCCAATACGTACCTTGACTTTGCCTATAACGACAGCAAGTCGGAACGGGGTCTTAACTGGGGAGGCTATGTTGACGAGCGCCGCAGTTTCTCCCTGCTTCCTTTCGACATATACAAGTCCGTACGCTGGGATGACAGACGCAGGATTGTTGACATCAGTCATGCTTCGGAAGGGAAGACGGCGCTTTCAGATGAGGGTAAGAGCCATATCATAGGAGTTCAGGGGCAGCTTTGGGCTGAAACTTTGCGCAATTTCGACCATGTCACCTATTATCTTCTTCCCAAGATGACCGGTATTCTGGAGAGAGGTTGGAATGCATTGCCTCAGTGGGCTGATTCATCCACATCCGATGACCCCGTGTTTGTCAGTTCGTTTGACAAATTCTACAGCATCATAGTGGATCACGAGATGCCGTATTATGATTCACTCGGCGTTTCGTATCACAAGAATTAGCGTTTACGCCTGCAGACCATGCGCGCGAGCAGGGCTGCAAGCAGAAGGAGGAAGCAGAAAACGCTGATGCGTCCCGTGATGTCGCCGTGCTCCACGAAGAAGGTGCGGCTGTCGTTGAGGTTGGCGTGGCCGTGCAGTATCTTCTTCTGCCACCACGGGGTGCGGGAAACGACGTCTCCTCTCTGGTCGATGAATGCGCTGATGCCCGTATTTCCGCATCGAACGATGTCGCGGCGGGTTTCTATCGCCCTGAGGCAGGCATAGCTCAGGTGCTGGCGATAGCCGGGCGTATCCTTCCACCATGCGTCGTTGGTGATGATTGCGATGAGCCTGGCACCGGCATCTATATAGCCTCTGCAGAAATCTCCGTATATTGATTCATAGCAGATTACCGGTGCTACGGCTATGCTCTCCCCGTCGCGGGTGCGCATTGTCAGGCAAGTCCTTTCCTTCTGACCGGAGCAGCGTCCCATCACGCCCCCGAGCATATCATCCAGTCTCGTGAAGAGTCCTGGGTACGGAGTCATCTCCACTCCGACCACCAGTTTGCTTTTGTGGTAGATTTCCGTTTGACGGTCGGGGTTGAGTATGAGGGCGGAATTATGGGATTCATACCACAGCCCGTCTCTGATGGCGCGGGCCGTCTTGCTCGGACTTAGTCTGGAACTGCTCAAATCGTAGCTTGACGCGCCGAAGATGATGCTTGCGGCGGGCCACTTTTCAAGTTCGCCTGCAAGGCTGTTGAGGGTCTTGCTGGTCCATGGGTCGCTTGCTTCAAGGTTCGAAGTGAAGGTCTCGGGAGCCAGCAGGAGTATGGGCTTGAGGGAGGCGAAGTTTGTCCGGGCGAGTTCAATCTGACTGATCAAGATGGAGTCCTGCTGTTTCTGGGTGAGAAACTCGAATTTGTGATATGGGTCTATGTTAGGTTGGAGAATTGCGACCTCGAGAGGGTCCTTCAGTTCGTTGTAGTTTCTGTATATGCTACTCGACCAGAGGGCCGGAGCCGCAAGCACTGTTATGAGCGCAGCTTGAGAGCAGACCCTGGCCTTGGCGTTGAGATTTTTCCATGTCCCGCTGACTATGGCGCGCAGTATGAGGAAGATGCCGATGTTCGAAGCCCATACCCAGAGCGAGCCTCCAAGAGCGCCGGTATATTCGTACCATTGAATCAGGCTTGTGGTGCGGGCGAAGGCGTTGCCGAGCACGAGCCATGGCCATGAAATCTGAGCTGAAGCCATATACCAGCGCTCCCATGCAATCCAGGCCGTAGCAAGGAATATATAGGGGAGTATGCCCGCAAAGTGCTTGCGTGCCAGACGGAAAAGTCCGAAGACCACGCTCATCTGCAACGAGTTGGCAAGTATCGCGAAGATGCCCCCTCCTATGGTGGCGTTGCATACCCAGAAAGTGGCAAGGGTGTTCCACACCACGAAACTGAGGTAGTGCCATACCCAGAAGCGGCGCATCCGCTCCCTTCCGGCAATTTCCTCTGCCCACAACAGAGGAACGAGGCCCACAAGCGCGACGGCGCCGCAGTGAGGCACGAGATAAGGGACCGACATCAGTAGTCCCGAAAGCACTGCCAGCGCCCCCACGCGCCTCCCCGCTTTATTTGTAATGTCATTGATCATTTGCGTACTGCCATTAGTCATTAGCTCCCAAACGGAAGCGGGATATGTGGCGAAGTTACGATTATGAGGGCAAAATGGCAAGCCGGCAGTCCGAAAGGACGCGGGCCGCCACTTTTCATTTTTGGAAACTTGTAGTAATTTTGCAATTCCATGCCGATAGTAAGTTACATACTCAAGGGCCTCATAATAGGCATCTGCGCAGAAGCGCCGATAGGACCTGTCGCCATCTACGTCACCCAGAAGACTCTGAGCGGCGGCAGGAAGGCGGGCTTCCTGGCGGGGCTGGGCGCCTGCACCGTTGACACGACATATTCTGTGCTGGCCATCTTCGCCTATGCCTATGCCCAGGAATTTCTTCTCGGCCACAAGGAGATCATACTCCTTGCCGGAGGCATGGTGGTCACCATGATGGGCATGATTATGGCGGTCTCAAATCCTTTTAGAAAGCTCCGGAGGGCCAGCGAAAAGACATCGGGATTGTCCCCGACGGATTTCATCCAGGCGATTTTCCTGGCGCTGTCAAATCCTGGGGCCATAGCTGTCATCTTTGCCCTCTTCGCCTTTTTCCAGCTGAACACCGAAGCCCAGAGTTTCACCAGTGTGCTACCGATCATACTGTCCATAGCTGGCGGGGCAATCTGCTACTGGTGGAACTTCACAACGGTTCTGAACCACTTCCGCAAGAAGATAGACATGCATTCCATATTGATAATTAACAGGATAGCCGGAGCGATAGTCGTGGTGATAGGAATAGCTCTCTTTGCCGAGGGAGCCTACCACCTGCTTTTCACCGGCCTTGGTGCAAAATAACAATTTCTTACGATGGGAATATTTTCAAACGAGAAATGGGGCTGGATTGCCAGAAATCTGCTTTTTGCCGCGGCAGCCTTGCTTGCGGTGGTGCTGGCTGCCTCATTCTTTCTGGCTGTAATCACGAAGCATGACAAGGTGATAGAACTCCCTGATTTTCAGGGTATGACTCTCGAAGAGGCGCAGATGGAAGCTGCGAGTATAGGAGTGAGGGTTGATGTTAGGGATTCGATATATACTTCCGAGGTGGAAAGGGGATGCGTGTTCATCCAGAACCCTTCCGCCGGAAGTGCGGTGAAGGAAGGCCGCAGGGTGCTGCTGACGATGAATGCCCACACTGCCCGGAGGGTAAGGGTGCCGAATATCGTGGACCTGACCCTCTACGAGGCTGAGGCCAGGCTTGTTGCCGCCGGCCTTGTCCTTGGTGCTGTGGAATATGTACCCGCATCCCACGATAGGGTGATAAGCCAGCTCTACAACGGCTCCGAAATCAGGGCGGGCAGGATGCTTGATGCCGGTTCAGGCATTAGCGTCCAGGTGGGCCAGATTTCGGAAGACATGGTTTCTGCCGCAGAAAGTACCCGGGGCGGCGCTGGCTCTGCAGAGGATGTCGGGAAGGCTGCCGGAGAAACGCCGGCCGCTGATGACGATGTGGAAATAGATTTCTGATGGGACAGTTTTCCGAGTTCGACGCCTTTGACGATTTCGACGAACTTGACGCAGGGCAGGGTTCCTTCGCCGAGGACGTGGAGAACGACGGCGACGGCGCGATGTTCGAACATTTCCGCTTCGACATAGACAAGGGCCAGACACCCATGAGGGTGGATAAATACATGTCCACCCATATGGATAATACCTCCCGCCACCGTGTACAGATGGCAATCAAGTCAGGCTATGTCCGTGTGAATGACAAGATTGCGAAGGCGAATCTGATTGTCCGTCCCGGCGATGTGGTCACTTTTGTCATGCCATACGAAAGGCGGGGACTGGAAATTCTTCCCGAAAACATCCCACTTGACATTGTTTATGAAGATGATGACGTTCTCGTTTTGAACAAGCCGGCGGGCATGGTTGTCCACCCGGGACACGGCCATTTTTCAGGAACCCTGGTAAATGCCCTCGCCTATCATCTCGGAATATCCCAGGGACCTGATGCTCCGGATGAAAGGATGGGAGTCCTGGTCCACAGGATTGACAAGGACACTTCCGGCCTTCTGGTGGTGGCCAAGAACGAGGAGTCCCAGCTCAAGCTGGCCCGGCAATTCTTCGTACATTCAATTGAAAGAAGGTATGTCGCCATCGTGTGGGGCAACCTCAAGGACGACGAGGGCACCATAACCGGCAACATAGGCCGCGACCCCAACGACCGCATGCGCTTCAAGGTATTCCCCGAGGGAGACCATGGCAAGCATGCCGTAACCCACTACAGGGTGCTGGAACGCTTCGGCTTCGTGACTGTGGTGGAGTGCCGCCTCGAGACCGGCCGCACCCATCAGATAAGGGTGCATTTCAACTGGATAGGCCATCCTCTCTTCAACGACGAACGCTATGACGGCGCCGAAATCCGTAAGGGAACTGTCTATGCTCGTTACCGCCAGTTCATAGAAAACTGCTTCAGGCTGCTGCCCCGCCAGGCACTTCATGCCAAGACCCTGGGCTTCGACCATCCGTCCACAGGACAGCTGATCAGGTTTGATTCCCCCATCCCGGACGACATGCAGGCACTAATTGACAAATGGCGCAGATACGCGCAGAACATGGTGCCCGAAGAAGACTGACGCCTCAGTCGCGGAGGAGAGTGAGATAGCGGCCGTCGACGCGTCCGCGGCGGTTGGTGGTGGTGATGTATGGAAGAGCGGTGAGATCGAAACTGTCGAAGAGCAGTCCTGCGGTGTCGGGGTCGTCCCTGAGCAGGCTGTCCATGTTGATGATCAGGCTTTCCCTGCCGCTTTCATGCAGGTAGGATTCGAGGGCGGCAAGTTCGCCTTCGCAAATCCCGCATCCGTCAGTAACCATCAGAATGACGTGATTCTTCAGCCTTTTCAACTTCTTGCCGTTCACCTTGACTGCAGGCAGGCGGCTGCCTTCCGCTGCTCTCGAGTAGAGATCTTTCAGAACTTCTGCAAATCCCAGCACCTGAAGGCTGTCGTTTGGCTCCGTCCACAGTTCCGACATTCCGAATACTGCCTCGTCCAGCAGTTTTCCGGAGGCCTTCTTCCATCCCGGGCCTCTCTGACGGCTCATCCAGAACAGCAGGTCACCGCTCATGTGCTTGAAGCCTGTCGAGTCTCCCTTCTCCAGAGTCTTCTGCCTGATGTATGAGGTGATGGAGGCAATTTCCTCATCGGTGGACAGGGGACCGAATCCGCTGAACACCGTGTCGTAGAAACCGTCGGCAGCGTCACTGCCGTATTCGTATTCGGAGCAGATGCCTTCCAGAAGGGTGCGGAGGGCGGGAGTGTCCAGATTGCGCCCCGCTATTCTGCCGTCCTTCCCCACAAGCAGCAGGCGCGGCGTTTGGAGAACGCCGTATTTAACGGCCATGCCGGATACGTTTCCGGGATCCCAGAGGTGGTGAACCCTCACTTTCTCACCATCTTCAACTGTGAGGCGGGACTTGCGGTATTCTACCCACTTGTCCATATCCTCGCCGGTGTAGATTGCATGGAAATCAATGGCCCAGTTGTCATCCTGAAGCATATTCACCAGCAGCATGGTCTCTATCCTGCATTTCGAACAGTCGGTGTCGTAAAAGTACAGCACTGCCGGCCTGTCAAGCGCAGCCCCCTCGTTGAAAAGTTCCACATAGCTGCCGTCAGCAGCTTCCAGGGCCAGCGCCGGAGCCCTGCATCCTATCAGCGACTGCCGGTTGTAGGTTGCGAAGACCCTGGCGTTCATCAGGTCGAACTCGCTTCCCATGGAGGCCTTCCCACTGCCGAACCACTCGTCCGTGATGTGGATTGCCACGGCCTCGTCGCCCATTAACCTTGACGTGAAGTAATGCAGGTAAAGTTTCCGGGCTATGAAGTCCCTGACTTCGGGACGGGTGCTGCTGCCTATAAGAAAGTCGACCTCCCCGATTTTCGTCTGTACGCTTTCGGTTTCGAGCCTCGCTACATATTCGTCCAGCCTGGACTCAAGAGGGGCCATGGCGGAGGAGTCAGGGAGTTCCTGCTGCTGTGCGGAGGATGTGGCAGAGCAGAGGAAGAGAAATTCGGCTATCAGACAGACGGTTTTCATGACTTTCATGTCACGAAGTTACGAAAGTGTTTTGGATTTGCGATGAATTGCGTCATTGGCATAATGGTTGACCATATTATCCTCCGGCACTCGCGAGCCCCTTGCGTGTGACAAAATGTCATGCTGGGGCTGCCGTGTCATAACGGATAGACATTTATGGAAATGAAAGATATGCTATTTTCTCCGGGAGGTGCCGACGTGAGCATCATCCCTGTCATGCAGGGCGACAGTTTCCCCAAGCTCGACGAGTCCCAACTTCCAGACGCCCTGCCCATACTCGCTCTCAGGAATGCGGTGATATTCCCAGGCAGCGTCTACCCTGTCACCATAGGCCGGGAAAAGTCGATACGGCTCATCCAGGATGCAGAGCAGGCCAACATGTTCATAGGCGCAGTACCCCAGAACGACCTAAGCGTGGAAGATCCCCTTCTCGGCGACCTCTTCGAATACGGATGCGTCACCAAGATAGTGAAGACCCTCGAAATGCCCGACGGGTCAATAACGGCCATACTCCAAGGATTCAAGCGCTTTGCCCTCGACGAACTGATTCAGACCGAACCTTATCTCGTGGGACGGGTGCAGTACCTCGAGGACATCCCGGCCGATGATGACAGCAGGGAAGTCAAGGTGATAGCTGAATCCATCAAGGAAAAGGCTGCTGCCATAATCAGGATGGGCAACTTCGCCTCAAAGGAGGCCATAGGCGCCCTCAAGGCTATAGAGGGAACCGAGTTCCTGGTGAACTTCGTCGCCACCACCATGGAGGTGGACAACTTTGCCGACAAGGTCGAACTGCTCGGTGTGGGTGACATCATGGGAAGGGCCATGATGCTGCTCTCCGTACTGAACAAACAGGTCGAACTTCTCAAGATCAAGCAGGAAATCAATCAGAAGGTCAAGACCGAAATAGACCAGCAGCAGAGGGAATACTACCTCAACAACCAGCTACGCACCATACAGGAGGAACTTGGCATGGACGAGGAAGAGGAATTCGTCCAGCTCAGGGAAAAGGCGGAGAGAAAACTGTGGCCGCCTCAGATTCAGGAAATCTTCAACAAGGAGATGGTGAAGCTGGAACGTTACAATCCAAGCTCTCCGGAATACAGCATACAGTACAATTACATCCAGTTCATGCTCGACCTTCCGTGGGAGGAGGTGTCGCAGGATAATCTTGACCTGAAGCATGCCAGGAAGGTGCTCGACGAGGACCACTTCGGCCTTGACAACGTGAAGGACCGAATAATAGAGTATCTCGCGGTGCTGAAACTGAAGGGAAACATGAAGTCGCCCATACTCTGCCTCTATGGCCCTCCGGGAGTTGGAAAGACCAGTCTCGGAAAGTCGGTCGCAAGGGCCTTGGGCAGAAAGTACATGAGGATATCTCTCGGCGGTGTCCATGACGAATCGGAAATCCGCGGCCACAGGAAAACCTATGTCGGAGCCCTTCCGGGACGCATCCTCAACGCAATCAACCGCGCGGGAACGTCTAATCCGGTCATTGTTCTGGATGAGGTGGACAAGCTCAGCCGCGACATCAAGGGAGATCCGTCATCGGCTCTTCTCGAGGTTCTTGACCCGGAGCAGAACACCACCTTCCACGACAACTACCTCGACATAGACTACGATCTTTCCAACGTGCTCTTCATCACCACCGCGAACAGCACGGCGACCATACAGCCCGCCCTCAGGGACAGGATGGAAATGATCAACGTGAGCGGTTATCTTGCAGAGGAGAAGATGGAAATCGCGAAGAAATATCTTGTCCCGAAGCAGATTGCGGAGCATGGTCTGGACAGGAAAGCCCTGAAGATAGAGAAGGCTGCCCTCGAGACAATCATAGATGAATATACCCACGAAAGCGGTGTCCGCTCGCTTGAAAAGCAGATAGCCAAGCTGGCGCGTGTGACAGCGAAGAAGGTTGCCATGGACGAGCCGGTTCCTGGCGCCATAAAGAAAGACATGCTCAAGGAATATCTCGGGCTCCCTGTTGCCGCCCATGACAGGCAGAAGGGCAACGAAGGTACGGGCGTCGTCACGGGACTTGCATGGACCGAGATGGGCGGAGAGATACTTTTCATCGAAAGTTCCGTGAGCGAAGGTAAGGGCGTGCTGTCCATGACCGGAAATCTCGGCGATGTGATGAAGGAGTCGGCGACCATAGGCTGGCAGTGGATCAAGGCCCACCCGGAGGTTGCAGGCCTGAGCCATGAGGAATTCATGAAGAGGGACATACATGTCCACGTGCCGGAGGGCGCTACGCCGAAGGACGGCCCTTCAGCCGGAATCACCATGGTCAGCTCAATGGTGTCGGCGCTCAGGGGAAAGCAGGTCAGGAGCGGCATAGCAATGACCGGTGAAATGACCCTTCGCGGCAAGGTGCTTCCTGTCGGCGGCATTAAGGAGAAGATACTCGCAGCCAAAAGAGCCGGTGTCCATACCATATACATATGCGAGGATAACAGGAAAGACATAGAGGATATCAAGGATATTTACGTGAAAGGGCTTACCTTTGCATATGTCAGGACCATACAGGACGTGCTTGACGGGATTTTCCGATGAACGTAAAGATTGAAGAAAGCTGGAAGAGCGCACTGTCAGGTGAATTCGAGAAACCGTATTTCGCCTCTCTGGTGCGCTTTCTCCATGATGAAAAGGCCGCCGGCAAGGTGATTTACCCTCCGGGCGGCAGCATATTCAGGGCCTTCGACCTCACTCCCGTGGAGGATGTGAAGGTCGTGATACTCGGTCAGGACCCTTACCATAACCCCGGCGAGGCCATGGGGCTTTCATTCTCTGTACCTTCCGGGGTAAGGATGCCACCTTCCTTAAGGAATATATATGCTGAAATAGAGAGCGACCTCGGTGTGAAGATGAGCGGGAGCCCCGATCTTACTCCGTGGGCAAGGCAGGGAGTGCTCCTGCTTAACGCAGTCCTGACGGTGCAGGCCGGCATGGCTGCGTCCCACAAGAACAGGGGATGGGAAGAGTTCACGGACGCTGTGATACGATGGATCTCCGCCTGCTGCGACGGGGTGGTATTCATGCTCTGGGGCAGTTTCGCCCGGAGCAAGGCCGGGCTGATAGACAGCAGCCGCCACCTGGTTCTGGAGGCTGCCCACCCATCGCCTCTGGCGAGGGGCGCCTTCTTCGGATGCCGTCACTTCTCAAAGGCCAATCAGTGGCTTTCGGAACAGGGACGAGAGCCTGTGGACTGGGTGCTGTAGACCGGACACCGAGCTCCCTCAGGTCAGAGTCTGACTCCAGGAGGAAGGAAGATGGAGGTGTCGCCGTTGTGCTTTATGAGGTCACGCACGGCAGTTGACGAAATATGTGCGAATTCCTGGGCAGTCGGGATTATGACTGTCTCTATTTCAGGGGCAAGCACCCTGTTGGCGTCGGCTATCGCCCTCTCGTTCTCGAAATCGACCATGTTCCTGACACCTCTTACTATATGCCTTATCCCCAGTTGGCGGCAGGCGTCCACTGTAAGGTTGTCGTAGGTTATTATGGATACTCCCTCCAGACCTTCGGTAGCCTGGCGTATAATGCTCACTTTCTTCTCGTTATCAAAAAAGCCACGCTTGTCGATATTGACACCGACCGCCACGACGATTTCGTCGAACATGGTCAGCGCGCGCTTCAGTATGTTGAGATGTCCTGCAGTGAAGGGGTCAAACGATCCCGGAAACAATGCTTTGTTTTTCATGTCCTTGAAATTGGGGAGGCGAAGTTACTATTAAGCGGGCGAAAAGGCAAACATGCCGGCAGAAATGATTAAATTCCAATAATCATTTGATAATTAGAAAAATTAACCGTAATTTTGCAAGGTTTAATCCATTATTGAGAATTAACAATATAGCACAAACTTTTTAGATATGACAAAGGCAGAAATCGTAAACGAGGTTGCTAAGTCAACCGGCGTGGAGAAGACTCAGGTACAGGCAGTAGTCGAGGCTTTCATGGAGAGTGTAAAGGGCTCTCTCGAGAATGGAAATCCAGTTTACCTTCGTGGTTTTGGCAGTTTCATCATCAAGCACAGGGCAGAGAAGGCAGCCCGCAACATCACAAGGAACACCACTCTTACCATTCCGGCACATGACATCCCGGCTTTCAAGCCAGCCAAGGTTTTCGTTGACCAGGTCAAGAAGTAACAAACTCTCTAATTCTATAAACTATGCCAAACGGTAAGAAGCACAAGCGTCACAAGATGGCGACGCATAAGCGCAAGAAGCGTCTTCGCAAGAACAGACACAAGAAGAGAAAGTAACTCAACTGAAGGGGCCGTCAAATAGCTTTGGCTGCCCCTTTGTCAATGAAAATATCCAATGGAGTCCGCTGAAAAGGATCTTATCGTTGACGTCAGGTCAACGGAGGTCTCTATCGCGCTGATGGAAAATCATCGTCTGATAGAGCTTAACAAGGAGTCCGGCAAGGAGGGGGACAGCTTCAGTGTAGGCGACGTCTACCTGGGCAAGGTGAAGAAACTTCTTCCCGCCCTCAATGCTGCCTTTGTTGACATCGGCGACCAGAAGGAGGCATTCATACATTATCTGGATCTCGGCCTGTTTTTCAGGTCTTACGAGGAATTCGTAAGGAAAATCAATCCGAATACCGACGCCAAGGCCCTTTATTCGGGGATAAAGCTCGGTCCCATACTCGAAAAGGAGGGCAGGATAGAGAACACTCTCACTGTCGGGCAGATAATACCGGTGCAGATCATCAAGGAGCCGATTTCGACCAAAGGGTCACGACTGACTGCGGAAATTTCACTGGCAGGACGGAATGTGGTACTGCTCCCTTTTGCAGACAAGGTGAGCATATCCCAGAAGATTGCCTCGAAAGAGGAAAAGAGAAGACTTGAGACTCTGGTAAAGAGTATTCTTCCGAAAAATTACGGAGCCATCATCCGCACCGCGGCAGAGGGCAAGACCGCCGCGATTCTCGATGCAGAGATAACGACTCTCATCGACAAGTGGGAAAACTCCTGGAAGAAGATTGCACGTTCAAAGAGCGTCCAGCTGCTGTTCACCGAATACAGCAAGACGACAACAATCCTCAGGGACCTTCTGAACGACTCGTTCACCAATATCCACGTGAACGACGAGACTGTCTACGACGAGATCAGAAAATACATTTCAGTGATCTCTCCGGAGCAGGAGAAGATAGTGAAACACTATAGCTCCCAGACTCCGATCTTCGACCACTTCGAGGTCACCAGGCAGATTAAAAGTTCGTTCGGAAAGGTGGTGCCAATCAAACAGGGCGCATACCTGGTAATAGAGCACACGGAGGCTTTGAACGTTATAGACGTCAACAGCGGAACCCGCAACAAGAACAAGGAGCAGGAAGAGAACACTTTTGACGTCAACTGTTATGCAGCGGAAGAAATTGCCAGACAGATGAGACTCCGCGACATGGGAGGCATCGTGATAGTGGACTTCATAGACATGGAGTCGAACGAACACCGTACAGCCCTATACAAGAAGATGGTGGAGCTCATGGAAAGTGACAGGGCCAAGCACAACGTGCTGCCGCTTACCAAGTTCGGACTTATGCAGATAACCCGCCAGAGGGTACGTCCGGTGACCGAAATCAATACCCTGGAGGTATGTCCGGTCTGCCATGGAACGGGAAAGATTTCCTCAAGTGTGGTTATCGACGAGGACATTGAACGGAAGCTCGCCTGTCTCGTCACCGAAAAAGGATACAGGTCGCTCGAACTCAGGGTGGGTCATATACTGGGATCATACCTTTCGAGGGGAATCTTCAACTCCATCGTTTCGAGGTGGAAGAAGAAGTACAGGTGCAAGATTGCATTGACCGAAGTCACTGACTTCACCGTCCTGCAGCATGAATTCTACAACGAGAAGGGAGACAGGCTTGAATAGGCCTGGCTCCTTTTCTTTTTCTTTATTTAGGGCTATATTTGCAGACTTTATAAGATTCTTGTCCGATGAAGGAATTCTGGAAGGTCCTGAGGCGTTTTGTTTCGCCCTATAAGAGATATCTGGCCGGGTCGGTCGTGCTGAACATGCTTTCCGCAGTGTTCAACATCTTCTCGTTTTCCCTGATCATCCCCATACTTCAGATTCTCTTCAAACTTGACACCACGGCTTATAGCTTCATGGCCTGGGATACACCGGGGGCTGAGTTGAAGGACGTGCTACTGAACAACTTCTATTACTATGTCACGGTGCTCATAGAGCGCCACGGAGGCTCCATGACTCTTTTCATCCTGGGAGTGTTCCTTACAGTAATGACTGCCGTGAAGACCTTCTGCTACTTTGCCTCGTCCGCCGTCATGGTGCCCCTGCGCACCGGAGTCGTGCGCGACCTGAGGGTGAAGGTCTATGACAAATTGCTCTCCCTCCCCATAGGATACTTCACCGAGGAGCGCAAAGGCGACATTATAGCCAGGATGAGCGGCGACGTCCAGGAGGTGGAGAACTCGATAATGAGCTCTCTCGACATGCTTATCAAGAATCCCATACTGATAGCCTTCTACTTTGCTACCCTGATATTCATCAGCTGGCAGATGACGCTTTTCACCGTACTCGTCGTCCCTGTGCTCGCCTGGGGCATGGGAGCGCTCGGGAAGAAACTCAAGGCCCATTCCCTCGAGGCTCAGAACAGGTGGAGCGACACCATGTCCATACTTGACGAAACCTTGGGAGGCCTCCGCATCGTGAAGGCCTTCATAGCGGAAGACAAGATGAGCAGGCGCTTCTCCGAAGTGGCCAACGACTACCGACGCATCTATGGACGTGTGGCTGTGCGGCAGTCCTCCGCCCACCCCGTCAGCGAATTCCTCGGAACCGTGATGATCATGATAGTGCTCTGGTTCGGCGGCACTCTGATTCTCAATGAGTCGGCAAGCATAGACGCCCCGACCTTCATATTCTATATCGTGATACTCTACAGTGTGCTCCAGCCTCTGAAGGATTTCTCCAAGGCCGGTTATGCCGTTCCAAAGGGTCTGGCGTCGATGCAGAGAATAGACAAGATTCTTGAGGCGGAGAACACCATCAGGGAAATCGCGGAGCCTAAGCCGCTACACGGCTTCGATGACAAGATATGCATCAGGGGCGTGGACTTCGCATACGAGGACGGCCGCAGGGTGCTTTCGGACATCAACATAGAGATACCTAAGGGCAAGACCGTGGCTCTTGTGGGCCAGTCCGGCTCGGGCAAATCCACCCTCGTGGACCTCATCCCCCGCTACAGGGACGTGTGCGCCGGCTCGATAACCATAGACGGCACCGACGTGCGCGACGTCCGCATCAAGGACCTCCGTAGTCTGATAGGCAATGTCAATCAGGAGGCCATACTTTTCAACGATACCATTTTCAATAACATAGCCTTCGGAGTGGAGAACGCGACCATGGACCAGGTCGTGGCTGCGGCAAAAATCGCCAATGCCCACGATTTCATCATGGAGAAGGAGGATGGCTACCATACCAACATAGGCGACCGCGGTGCAAAACTCTCCGGAGGGCAGAGACAGCGCATCAGCATAGCCCGCGCAATACTGAAGAATCCTCCTATACTCATACTCGACGAGGCGACTTCGGCTCTTGACACCGAGTCTGAAAGGCTCGTTCAGGAGGCTCTGGACCGCCTGACCAGCACCCGAACCACTATTGCCATAGCGCACAGGCTCTCCACCATCAGGAGCGCTGACGAGATATGCGTGTTGGGCGAGGGCAGGATAGTTGAAAGAGGCCGTCACGAAGAACTGATGGAGCTTAACGGCATTTACCGCAGGCTCCATGACATGCAAACCCTGTGAACATATATGAAGACACTGAAACTGCCCCTCATCCAAGGGCTTGAGAATATGGACTTCGCCGCATTTGACGCGGCCATGGAAAAGGATGCCGCGAAAGGCTCCGTGGATACAGTAAACTGGCCTGAGGCCTTCCCTTACGCCCCGGATGTCAGATTTTTCGCCGCCAGAAGCGAAAAGTCCCTTGCAATCCTTTATAAGGTAGACGGTCTCGACCTCAGGGCCGTGGCTATGGAGGACAACGGGAATGTGTGGGAAGACAGCTGCTGCGAGTTCTTTTTCTCCCACCCGGACAACGGCTGCTACTATAATTACGAGATGAACTGTGCGGGAACCCTGCTTGCGGCAAGGCGCACTTCACGCCAGGATGCGGACCATTTCAGCGCGGAGAAACTTGCCCGGGTGCTGCGTCATTCGAGCCTGGGGCACAAGGCGTGCGAGATCGAGGGCAAGGTGGAGCCGTGGTCGGTTGCGATGGTAATACCTTTCGAGCTCATGGATCTCGACCCCGAAAGGCTGCCTGCATCAATAAGGGCCAACTTCTACAAGTGCGGTGACCTTACCGCCCATGTCCATTTCCTGAGTTGGAACCCCGTTGATACCCCCGCTCCGGATTTTCACCGTCCCGAGTTCTTCGGCCTGCTTGAATTCTAGATGAAAAGGTTGCTTTTACAGCTTCTGGTCTTGTGTGTGCCGGCAGTCTCAGGGTTGGCTCAGCGCAGTTCCGAATTTCGCGACGCCGTCGACTCAGTTGCGGTACGCATGGAGGAGCGTACGGGTGTCAAGGCTGACCTCAAGCTGAAATCCATAGTCAGGAACGGCACGAAAATCAGTTTCCGCTTTGATGATTCGGCCGGCGATTATCCATGGAGAGAGGGCGACGTGGAGTTTTTCAAGGATGCTCTGCAGTCATATTTCCCCTCAAAGTATTCAGCTCTTTCAGCCGGTGCAATATATGCTAACGGCATAGATGTAAGCACCCTGGTCTTCAGCGACCCGGGCAACGACGGCAGCCCCCTTCCCACCCGTTGGAAGGTTTCGTCTCCCGCCAGACCTCTACCCCTCGTGTGCAACCCTGCCCGTCCGGTGTTCGAAAACGGTCTCCAGGACCGTTATATAGCAGTTTCCCAGAGCCACGGGCGCTATTACGAGCAGAAATTCAACCGCTGGGAGTGGCAGCGTGCAACCCTCTTCCAGACCGTCGAGGACGTATTCACCCAGAGTTTCGTGATACCGTTTCTCGTCCCCATGCTGGAGAATGCCGGCGCAATGGTGTTCTTGCCGAGGGAGAGGGATTATCAGGTGCATGAAGCCATAGTGGACAACGACCCGTATTTCAGCTACGACGGCGATGATTATGCCGGTTGTGCCGCCGGAATAAGGAAACACGGAAGGTATTCGGAGACGGGTTCGTGGAAAGCTGCGGGAGAAGGTTTCCGTGACGCTGCGCCTTTCATGTACCTTGACGAGAACTTCTTCACCGCCGGAACTGCGAGACAGGCAGCCTGCGTCACGTCGCGTTCGGACGTCAGGTATTCCGAGGCTGTGTGGGAACCGGAAATAGAGGAAGACGGCGACTATGCAGTATATGTTTCATATAAAACAATGGAACACAGCAGTTCGTCCGCGCACTATACAGTCCGTCATGCCGGAGGTTGCACGGAGTTCATAGTGAACCAGAAAATGGGAGGCGGTACCTGGATATACCTCGGAACTTTCCGTTTCTCCAGGGAAGCGGGTCATAAGGTGGTGCTGGATAACGCCTTGCCGGAAGGCCGGAATGCAGAGCAGTCTGCGGTTGTCACCGCCGATGCCGTGAAATTCGGAGGCGGAATGGGCAACGTGGCCCGCAGAAATCTGGCTGACCCCGAATCCGTGGCAGAAATATCAGGCTATCCGAGATATCTGGAAGGCGCCCGATACTGGGAACAGTGGGCGGGAGTTGACACGACCGTGTACAGTCAGAATGCGCAGACGGGCGACTACCGCGACGACTTCATGTCCCGCGGAGCATGGACGGGATGGCTCAGCGGAGGCTCCTGCGTTAACCCCGACCAACCCGGGAAGAACATTCCTCTCGACCTCTCGTTCTCATGGCACAGCGACGCCGGCACCTGCGAAGGAGACACCATAGTCGGCACCCTGAGCATATATACCCTTCTGTGCGAAAACAGCCGCAAACTCCCCAACGGTGAAGACAGAATGACCTGCAGGGACTTTGCAGACATAGTCCAGAGCCAGATAGTAGGGGACATCCGCGCACATTGGGAGCCGGCATGGACCCGCAGGCAGCTGTGGAACCGATCCTATAGCGAATCACGTACGCCTGCAGTCCCGGCGATGCTTCTCGAACTTCTTTCCCACCAGAACTTCACAGACATGAAGTTCGGCCTTGACCCGGAGTTCCGCTTTGACGTCTCGCGCTCTGTCTATAAGGGCATGCTCAAATATCTTTCTTCCCGTTACGGCATCCCTTATGTCGTTCAGCCTCTGCCTGTGGCCTCCACTGCGCTGTGGTACAAGGACGAAAATACCGCGGTGCTCTCGTGGAAGGCGGTTGAGGATGAACTGGAGCCTACGGCGACTGCAGAGTCGTTCAGGCTTTATACCCGCACCGGAGACGGTGTGTTCGACCAGGGTAGGGCTGTGAGCCCTGAAATCAGTAACGGCCGCTGTTACCTTGAAATACCGGTTAAAGAGGGAATCGTATATGGCTTCCGCGTGACCGCTCTCAATTCCGGCGGCGAAAGTTTTCCTTCAGCAGTCATGTCCATAGGTCGTCCTTCGGGCTCTGTCCTTCCGCAGACCGTGGCGGTGGTTGACAACTTTGACCGCATAGCGGCCCCAGCATGGTATGACGGCAGCGAGATTGCCGGTTTCGACGACAATCTCGACCACGGAGTCGCATGGACGGTGGGCACCAACTACATAGGCTCGCAATATGATAACAAGCGCAAGGACAACCCTTGGAAAGATGACGAGAATCCCGGCTTCGGCGCTTCATATCAGGACTGGGCAGGCCGCAAGGTGAAGGGAAACGACTTTGACAACACTGTCGTACACGGACGCTTCGTGATGGCTTCCGGCCGTCCTTTCTGCTCTTTCAGCAGGGATGCCTTCTCCGACTCCCTCCTGATTGACGCCATCGGCCGCTTTAGCGTTGCCGACCTTGTCTGCAGCCGTCAGGCCCGCACCCCGAAGGGACTGGGGAATGTCCGGACCAGGTATGCAGTGTATCCGGAAGAGTTCAGGACCGCCCTTACGCGCTTCACTGAAGGCGGAGGCTCCCTTTTAATTTCCGGCTCACATATAGGAACGGATGCGTGGGACGGACTTTACCGGGGCGCTACAGCCGCGGCAGACAGCACTGAAACCGCCCGGACCAGGGACTTTGTCCAGAACGTGCTGGGATACAAGTGGATGACGAACTTTGCAAGCCGTACCGCCCAGGTTTGGGCAGTCCAGTCGTCCTCCGGCTACTGTTGTCCTGTGAGAAAGAGGTTCAACTTCGAATCGGGCGTGTCCGGAAATTCTGTTTCGGCAGGCTCGCCCGACGGCATAGTGCCCGCGTCTTCAAAGGCAAAGACCGTCTTCAGGTATTCCGATACAAACATCTCTGCAGGAGTCGCTTACAACGCAGGCCGATACAGGGTGATAAGCTTAGGTTTCCCGCTTGAAACAATATGCGACAGCAACGTGGAAGCTCTCATGTTCATGTCCGCAATAGACTGGCTCTCGGCTGAATGACAAGAAAAATCCTCATATTGCTGACTCTGGCCCTTGCCCCCTCCCTTCTCGGGGCACAGGGTGCTGTCAAGCCGCCCTACGATACTTTCAACTCGAAGGCCATACATGCCTTCGTGCAGCCATCGTCCCTGATGGAAGATGTCCGTTTCCTTTCGGACTCGTTATGTTCAGGCAGGGCTTCCTCTACCATTGGCGGCATGGAGGCCGCGTTCTGGATCTCCGACCGCATGGAAAAGGTCGGGCTGAAGAAGATGGGGCCTTCATATATAAAGAGTTTCCGCCTTCCTGACGGCAACGCGGGTCACAATGTGATAGGCATGCTTCCGGGTTCGGGAAAGTTTTCCCGCGACAGTTACATAATAGTGGGAGCCCACTTCGACGGCTTGGGTATCAGGGGAGGAAGGATGTATCCTTGCGCTGACTGCAACGCGGCCGGAGTGGCTTCCATGCTCAACATCGCCGAGATGTTCCGCATGTGGACCACCATAGGCCACAGCATGGGCGCCAGCATCATTTTCGTGGCCTTCGACGCCAAGGAACTCAGTATGGCAGGCTCTAAGGCGGTGATGGAGGATATAGCTTCGGGCTGTCTCAGCGACCCGGTCAGCGGCAGGACTGTCACCCGCCAGAAGATAAGGCTGATGGTGAACCTTGACCAGATGGGAACTACCATGGAGCCTATCACCAGGGACAGGCCCGACTATCTCATCATGCTGGGCAATGACAAGCTTCCGAAGGACAAAAGACAGGTGCTTCGTACCTGCAACCTCTATACTGACGACTGTTCGCTCGACCTTGGCTTCGATTATTACGGCAGTGAAAATTTCACCAGGCTATTCTACAGACTATCCGATCAGAAGCCTTTTGCAGATGCGGGCATACCTGCGGTGTTCTTCACCTCCGGCATCACCGGAAACACCAACAAGGTGACGGATACGGCCGAGACCATAGACTATGATGTCCTCAGGCGCAGGATAATTCTGATCTGGCACTTCGTCGAAAGACTGAACCGCTGATGAACAATCCCTTCCGTTATGCACCGGCAGACTCTGTCCGGGAGGAGGCCGAAAGGCTGATTCTCGAGATAGCCACATCCCCCGAACTCGACTCTGTTTTCTCCGAGGGCAAGATGCTCGGGGTGCTGGAGGCGGAGAAACCGGACGGCTCGCGCTGCTTTCTCCGGGCCTTCTCCGGCCTGGCCGGGGGAAGGTCGCAAGTGGAAGGCTTCGTTCCGCCCGTCTTTGACCTTACCGTGCCCGGGGGACATTTCAAGACCGAGGAAGCGGAGATTTCCGCCCTGGCTGCAAAGCTTGTGGAACTTGAGGAGTCCGAAGCATACAGGACAGCGCGTGAGGAGCTTGACGGGATACGTGCACAGGCTTCCGAAACCCTGTCACACCGTCGTTCCGAACTGAACCTCGCGAAAGCTGCCCGTAAGCGTAAGAGGGAGCAAATCGAGGCGGATAACCTTCCGGACAAGGCCCTCCTGCTTGCGGAGCTGGATGACGAAAGCCGTCACGAGAAGGCGGAACTTCACCGTCTGGCACTTTCCTTCAGGGCTGCGGAGGCTTCTGCGGAGGCGAAGAGAGCGGGGTATGCTGCCGGGGCGGAGGCGCTCAAGGCAGAGATGAAGTCGCGCTCGGACGCCCTTCAGAGGTGGATCTTTGAACATTACACCTTCCACGACAGCCGAGGTTCGCTCTTGTCTCTCAGAGAGATATTTGCCCGCAGGGGCATGGTGCCACCCGGAGGAACCGGGGACTGCGCTGCTCCGAAACTGCTTGAATATGCTTTCCGCCATGGTCTTAAACCATTGTCAATGGGAGAATTCTGGTACGGAAGGCCGTCCGGGACCCATGTTCAAGGGCGCTTCTATCCTTCATGCCAGTCCAAATGTGCCGTGCTGCTTGAATATATGCTTGACGGGATTGAACTGGACTCCGAACCCGTATCGGGAGAATGGAAACTCATCTATGAAGACGGGGACCTGATTGTCGTTGACAAGCCTTCCGGCATGCTCTCCGTCCCCGGCAGGACGGATGCGAAGTCACTTCCGGAACTTCTTGAGCCCTCTTTCGGAAGACTTTATCCCGTCCACAGACTGGACATGGACACTTCCGGCCTCATAGTCTTTGCCAGAAATCCCGAGGCCCAGTCGAAACTCATGGCCTCCTTCGAATCGAGGGAGGTCGTGAAGGAATATGTCGCAGTGCTGGACCCGCTTCCGGCAACGCTTCCCACGAGCACGGTCCCGTCCTCAATCCCTCCTTCCGGAACCATAAATCTCCCGCTTTCACAGGACTATGAAAACCGCCCGTGCAGCAAGGTTGACTTTGTCCGCGGGGCTCCTGCCCTGACGCGATATGAACTTGCGGAACGCTTCCCCGACGGTTCCCTCAAGCTCCGCTTCCGTCCCTTGACAGGCAGGACGCACCAGCTCAGGCTTCACAGCGCCCATCCTTCCGGGTTGGGAAGGACCATATCCGGAGACCGCCTGTATGGTTCTGCAACTCCCGGAAGACTCCGCCTCCATGCTTTCAGGCTCGAATTCAGGCATCCTTCAGAAGAAAGAACCCTTTCTTTTTGCATATCTGAAGTATTTTAATTATAATATAGGGAATTTTTCGTAACTTTGCAGCCGTTTCAGAAAAGGAGCAAATTATGAGCAGTCCTGACAGCAAGGCAAGCAATCTTTACATCCTTGGAAGGTGCATGGAGAGGTTCTATCTCCGTCTTCATCTCCTGACCAAATTCGATGACCTCCTTCAGGAAGGCCGTGAAGAAGAATGTGCGGCTTTCCTTCGCAATCTTGAAAATGAAGTGGAGTACGAAAGTCCGGAAGCTCTCAGGATTGGACTTCTTTTTGACGACACCAACTGCGTGACTGTAGCCCATGCTCTCCGTTCAGCCAGGGAAGCCGCAGCAACTCTGCGAGACACCATAATCAGCGAAGCCCTTACCTTCATCCAGAGAGCCGAAGACGTCCTTCACAAGGCTTCAAGGAAGGAATTCCTTGACCCTACGGATGTCCGTACTCTCAAGGACCTAAGCCTTGCATTCTGGGGATCGGTCGGCGAGAGGATTTACGACCGCCATGCAATCGTGATGATGAAGATAGGCCGTCTCGTGGAACATATCGAGATGAACATACGTTTCGACTACCGCTTCTACCGCATCAGGGAGGCGTTCGACGAACTCCTTTTCATAGCCGACCTCGAAGGCAAGGAGGAAATATTCGACACCCTCACCCTGGACATGCTTAAGCGCATGCTCAGCCAGCGCGAATACAACACCGCAGATCCCGATTACAAGAATGCGGTGCTTCACGCCATAAACATACTCGTACAGCAGTAGCCTGGTTTACTTTTCCCTTTCCTTGATATAGTTCACGAGCAGAAAGTGCCCGGGGGTAGCCATGTTGCCGTGGTCGAAGCCGTCGAGCTCCAGGAAGGTCATGTCCTTGTGTCCCTTCAGTTTCATCATGCGCACGAAATAGGCTGTCTCCTCATATCGACCGTAGAGTTCCTTCTCGCGGTCTGCGGATATTACCAGCATTGGAGGACAATCCGGACGCATGTGATACAGGGGTGCGAGTTCGTCTATCCTCGGATCCAGGGCGTCGATGCCTTCCAGTTTCCTGCTGGCAAAGTGGGTGATTACCTGCCCGCTATACGGAACGATGGCTGCCAGACTGTCAGCGTCGATGCCGTATTTCCCCAGCCATTTCTTCTCCAGGCCCAGCATATCCACGAGGTAGCCTCCGGCAGAATGGCCGGCTATATATATCTTTGACCTGCTTCCTCCATAGCGCTCCGCATTGTCGTAAGCCCACGCCACCGCACCGGCGGCATCATCGATTATCTTCTCGACGGGCACTTCCGGAGAAAGTCTGTAGCCGGCACCAATTACCACATATCCGTTGCGGCAGAGAGCCTCGGGAAGATCCTTGTGCCCGCCGGTGAGTCCGCCTCCGTGGAACCACACTATCACGGGCATGTCTTTCCCGCCTTCCTTATATGCCACATCCAGCCTGCACATCCTGCAGCTGTAATCGTCATCCGCCCTGTAACAGATGTCCCTGTCATAACTGTAGCCGGGAGTCTGGGCAGAAGATGGCTGAATTGCAGCAAAAACGAGCACAATCAGCGCAAAAGTTCTGATATATGTAGATTTCATATAAAATTGGTATAGTATGTTCATACAAAATTAGTGAAATAATCCGTACATTTGCACGCCCAAAATTGAAAAAACTATGTGACACACCGAATTTATCTTTTCATATCCCGATCACAGAAAATAATCACCTTATGTTTAACTATATCCCCGATAGCGGGCATAAACCTTATGAAAACAAAGAACTGCTACTTTGGTAGTGCCTTTGCCGGGCATCTGCTATGCGCTCTTCTCATGGTTTCGGCTTTGCCGTCCATCGAAGCGGGCGCACAGACTAACGGCGACTCCGGCACTGCGGCGCGCAGCACCCAGAGCGCACCGAAACTGACAGGTGTCGTTGTTGACGCCGAGGGACTTCCGCTGCCTGGAGTACATGTCCAGACAAATGACCCCACCGTTGCCGGCGTGACCGACATCAACGGACTCTTCAACATCCACATCCCTGCGGGCAAGACTGTCAGGAACGTCACCTTCTCATTCATGGGAATGCAGACAAAGACCGTGACCTTCAACGGACGCGAACTGAAAATCACCCTTATTGAAGATACCAATGCACTTCAGGAGGTGGTTGTCACCGGTATGTTCGAACGCAGAAAGGAGAGCTTCACAGGCTCATCCGTCACTTTCACCAACGAGGACCTCAAGACGGTCGGCAACCAGAACCTCTTGAAGAGCCTCAAGGTACTCGATCCGGTGTTCCAGATTGTTGAGAATCTGGAAATGGGTTCAGACCCGAACTCCATGCCAAATATCCAGCTTCGCGGCGAGACCTCCTTCAATATCCAGGGCGACTACGACGGAAATGCCAACCAGCCGCTTTTCATCCTCGACGGTTTCGAAACCACGCTGGAGAAAATCTGGGACCTTGACATGAACCGCGTTCAGAGCGTTACCCTCCTGAAGGACGCCACTGCAAAGGCAATCTACGGATCCAAGGCCGGTAACGGAGTCGTGGTAATAGAGACCATACGCCCGAAGACGGGCGAAATGAGGATTTCATACAACGGCGACCTCAACCTCGAACTCCCTGACCTTTCCGGTTACAACCTCATGAATGCTCAGGAAAAATATGACTGGGAAGTGGCCCACGGCAAATACGACAGGCTCCAGGCCGATCTCAACCCGACCGCTGCCGACCTTCTCAACAAATCTGTATACGACGCCATCTATTCAGGTGTCGACGCCTATTGGCTGAACAAGCCTCTCCGCACCGGAGTGGGCCAGAAGCACTCTCTCGCGCTCGAGGGTGGTGACAGCAGGATTCGTTACATTCTCGGCGGGTCCTTCAACGACGTGGAAGGTGCCATGAAGGGTTCTGACAGAAGGACCCTTAACATCAATTCCACCCTTTCGTACACCTATAAGAACATGGTCTTCCGCAACCAGATTGACTATACCAACGGAAATTCCAAGAATTCCCCTTACGGTGCATTCTCGAACTATGTGGGGCTTGAACCGTACTTCGCCCCGTACGATGCGGACGGCAACCTGAAGAAGATACTCGGCTATGAGTGCGTGAACCGTGACGGCACCTTCAGCAGCCCGGTTTACAACCCTCTCTACAATGCCACCCTCAATACGAAGAACGTGTCGGACTACAAGACCTTCACCGACAACTTCGACATGGACTGGAGGGTCAGCGAGCGTTTCCGCTTCACCGCCAAACTCTCATATACTGAGCAGAGCAACGGCTCGGACGTGTTCTACCCGGCCAACCACACCATGTTCATAGACTATGACGCCAACGGCCTTTCGGACAGGAAGGGCCTTTATACCAAGAGCAACGGCGGCATGAAGTCGTTTACCGCCCAGGCCGGCATCAACTACAACCAGACCTTCGGCAAGCACGCCATCTTCCTGAACGGTACATGGAACCTGCAGTCTACCGACAGCAAGAGCACGACCGTCCGCGCCGAAGGCTTCGGAAACGACAATATGGACGATATCTCCATGGCGACATCCTACTACCACAGCAGCCATCCTTTCGGAAGCGACAGCAGGACCAGGGAAGTCGGCCTGATCGGGGCATTCAACTACTCTTATGCCGACAGGTATCTCTTCGACGCGTCAATACGTTGCACGGGTTCTTCAGTCTACGGTTCAGACAACCACTGGGGCAACTTCTGGTCTCTCGGAGCCGGATGGAACATCCACAAGGAAAGCTGGATGGCTGACTCCCTCCCTCTGGTCAAGAGACTCCAGCTACGCTATTCGCTCGGATATACCGGCACACAGAACTTCAATCCTTACCAGAGTCGCGCAAAGTACCAGTATGGATCAGTCTTCTATGACGGACATCTCGGTGCGACCATCATGGGCATTCCCAACACCGGGCTCAGGTGGCAGAGGGTATATGACAACAACATAGGACTAGACCTCGCCCTCGGCTCGTTCCTCACAGGCCGCGTCGACTACTATATCCAGAACACCGACAACATGCTCACGGACATCACCCTTCCTTCGTCAGCAGGCTTCAACCTCTACAAGGAGAACATGGGCGAAATAAGGAACAATGGCGTCGAGTTCTCCCTCGGTGTCACGCCTTACCGTGACAACTCAAGCAGGAGTTGGGTGAGTCTCACCTTCAGCGGCTACCACAACAGGAACAGGATTTCCAAGATCTACGACATCTTCAAGAAGAACAACGAGGATGCCGATGCGGAGCTGAACAAGGGCCTTTCCACAGGCTCTCCTACTCCTGAGGAAGCAGCGGCATACATGGCCCGCACGACCCGTCCGGCCACAAAGTTCTATGAGGGCTGCTCCATGACTGCCATCTGGGGCGTACGTTCCCTCGGAATCGACCCTGTTTCCGGAAACGAGATGTATCTCGACAAGAACGACAAGGTGACCTATACCTGGAACTCGGACGACCAGGTGGTGATAGGCGACACCAACCCTCTCATGAGAGGAGCGTTCGGAGTCAGCGGAGGCTGGCACGGATGGACGCTTTCGGTTCATGCAACCTACAAGTTCGGAGGAGAACTCTACAACACCACCCTTGTGGACAGGGTTGAGAACATAACGGGCTTCGGCAATCTCGACAAGCGAGTCGCCCAGACCTGGCTCAAGCCCGGCGACGAGGCGGCATTCCGCTATGTTCGAATGCTCCAGACCCCTACATCCATGATGGACTTCATCACAACCCGCCCTACCTCACGCTTTGTTCAGAAAGACAATGAAATCTACCTGTCCACCATCAACATAGGCTACGATTTCTACAAAGTGGCATGGCTCTCCAAGGCCGGGATTGACCGCCTCAAGCTCAGCATCTACGCGAACAATCTCTGCAGGCTCTCTTCAATCAAGGTGGAGCGCGGTACAAGCTATCCTTTTGCCCGCAACCTGTCTTTCGCGGTCAATGTGACATTCTAAAGGACTTCCGACGAACGATACAATGCTTATTATGAAAAGAATAAAGATATATGTCCTGATTCTTGCCGCGTTCTGCATGGCTTCATGCAACGAATGGCTCGACGTGGAGCCGAGCACGGAGATGGACCGCAACGCCCTTTTCTCAAACGAGGTGGGCTTTACCGACGCCATGAGCGGCATCTATACGGTGATGACCGAAGACGCCCTTTACGGACGTATTCTGACATGGCACCTGATGGAAATCATGGGAGGCGGGGCATACTGCTCTTCCGGCTATAACCAGTACTATTCCAACTACTATTTCCACCCTGCAGCTCCCAACTATCTCAAGTCATACCAAACTTCCGTGATAGACCCTATATGGAGAAGGGCTTACAACGCAATCGCAAACATAAACTCCGTTCTCGAGTGCATAGACGAGAAGCAGGAGGTTTTCGAGGGCAATGACTGCGAGGTGTTCAAGGGTGAGGCCCTGGGCCTCCGCGCCTTCCTCCACTTCGACATTCTCCGTCTCTACGGCGACGCGCCGGGCAGCGAGGACTACTCCGACACGAAGATATATATACCTTATGTCAACGGCCTGAGTTCCAATGTCTATCCTCTGCTCACAGTCAAGATGGCAACCGACGCCATGCTCAAGGACCTGAATGAGGCGAAGGAACTGCTCAAGAACGACCCGATGTACCTCAAGAGCGCACCGTCGCAGTTTGTCTGCAACCCAGTCACCGGGCTCTCCGCCAACAGGGAGAAATACAATATCAAGGAGTGGCACAACCGCCGCCTGCACTTCAACTACTATGCTGCAGTAGCCACCATGGCCCGCATATACATGTGGCTGGGCGACCAGGAGCACGCTCTCGCATGCGCAAAGGAAATCATCGACGCGCAGGAAACCACCTTCCCATGGGTGAATCCGGAGCTCATCGCAAACACCTCCAGCACCTCCAACTCCGTGTCGCGCGACCGCGTATTCAGCACCGAACACATTTTCGCACTGAACGTGGTCAACATAGAGGACAAGATGGACGGCATACTCCATGAAACCCAGACTTCGTTCAACAACTCGTCCATGGTCCTCGGCATCAACACCGACTACTGCTTCGACGCTGCGACAAGGGACTCTGACCCCCGCTACACATATCTGAAGTATATCCACTCCGCCGAGTACCAGATTTCCACCAAATACTGGAAGGATCCGGACCTGAACAACCAGTACTCTCCATGGTCGGTTTGCAGACTCCCGCTCATCAAGGTGTCGGAAATGTACTACATAGCTGCCGAGTGCGAGCCTGACTTGGTTGCCGCCACTGCCTATCTCGAGGCGGTAAGAAGCCATCGCGGACTTTCCCCATATCCTGTCAGCGTGACAAACAAGATTGAACTTCAGGAGGAGATAGAGAAGGAATACCGCAAGGAATTCATTTCCGAGGGCCAGCTCTTCTACTACAAGAAGCGTATGAACCAGGACATAGTGACAAAGACGAAGAACGCTTCGTACACCATCACCCCTGCATGCTTCACCATGCCTCGTCCTGACGACGAGGATACCTACGGAGGACGCAACTAAGTAAATGCAACAGAATGATTATGAGAAAATTATTATACATCGCACTGGGCATGATGCTGCTGTCGGCCACATCGTGCAAGACAGACGAAATTGACAGATGGAACAGCAGGGGATTCGTGTGGTTCACTTACCGGAACAACGATTTCACCTTCCGTACCAGACCGGAAGTCGGTGAAGGGGAGTCCACCCTCGTGGCCATACCTTTCAAGGCTGCCACAAAGGTCTCCGACAAGGACCGCGTGGTTGAGGTCGAGGTTTCGAGAAAGCCTCTTGACAGCCGCACTCTCTTTGAGATTCAGAAGCCGGTGACTTTCCGTGCCAACCACCTTGTGGACACCATGTTCGTGAAAGTGACAAACAGCGCACACCTTGCAGAGGTTCACGATACCATTTCCTTCAGGATACTTCCTTCGGAAGATTTCGACCTCGGCCTTGAGGATAATCTTGAGACTAATCTATGCCTATTCAACGGCTTTGCCAAACCGAAGTGGTGGGATGCCAACTGCGACTATTATCTTGGTTATTTCACCCAGCTCAAGATGGAGGTTTACTTTGCCGTGACAGGCGGAGACGAGGCTCCTTATGACGACGAGGGCTGGGGAGGCAACAAGCGCCGTTTCATCTCCTACCAGCTCACGGAATATGTGACCAAAAACGACGTCAGATATCCGGACACCGACCCTGACGCTCCCGGACAGCAGCCGCAGTTCGCAAATAAAAAGTATTAGTCTCCTATGAAACGTATCATGAAGAAAAATATCCTTATTCTCCCTGCGGCAGCATTGCTGCTTACGGGCTGTCTTGCCGATCTCGGAGGAAACGATTATGACAGCGTCCTCCCGGAAATGGAGATAACCATACCGGAGACTGCCTACAGCACCTCTCTCGGCTCGACCATAACCATAACCCCGGTCATAAAGACTGACATTCCCGAATCCGACCTCCAGTATTTCTGGGAGGCTATGGGAGACAGAAAGAACGCCGAGGGCGTGAAGGATTTCACCTCCCTTGTCCCGGACGAGGAACAGGCGCGCGAACTCGTATATACAGGCAAGTTCGATGACAACATAACCACCCTCAATCTCAGTTATGAGTGCCGCCTTCGCGTACACCAGATAAGCACGGGACGCGACTTCTTCTCGGCCGGCACCTTTACCATCACAATATCCGGTGTGACCGGACTCATGGTGCTTTACGGCGATTCCAACTCTTCGGACGTGGGCCTTGTCCAGGCAGAGGAATTCACTCCTCAGGCGATGTCCATCCCTGAAAAGCCATCTGCGCTCGCCTCGCTCTATTCGGCCAACAATGCCGGCAACACCATACCGGGCAAAGGCGTGGAAATACAGCAGATAACCTCGTTTTATTTCACGACCTACCTTGCATACTACCCTCAGATTCTCGGTCCTCGCTGCGGCCATATACTTGCCCGTACGGACCAGGATACCCGCTGGCTCGGCAAGGACGGTTTCGTGGAGCTTGGAGACTGGAACTACATGTTCTATGCAAAGGGTGAGCAGGCTATGAATCAGAATAAGCCAAAAGGATTCAAAGTCAATATGATATATTTCTATGGCTTTGACGGGGATGAAATGTATTCCTGCAACACCCTCTCGTCTTTCCCTTTCCTTTTCTCCGAATTTGACGCTTCTTCCAAGTTCGCTGACGGACACAGCTTCACCTTCGAGCCGGAAATCATATTTACCGGAGGGTCAAAGGGCTATCCAAACATCATGTATGCAAAATCAGTTGACGGGAACACTGCACACAAGGGCTTCGTCGGTATACGCAGCGCCCAGCCGGGCTATTTCCGCAGCTATGGATACCTGCTTGATACCGGGGATGATGCCGTGGCTAAGTTCAACACCGGAAACATGAACGCAGACCTTGTCAAGATGAGACGCGACGGACGCCAGCATGTGATGGCTGTACTCAAGGGAGACAGCGGCAATGCAAAATATGCAGGCAAACTCTTCCTCGTGGACCTCAATACGACCGCTCCTGCGCTGGCGGGTGCCACCACGGCCTACAGCGGGATAGGAGAGTATGCTTATGACCTCTCCGGCATGCAGGACATAAACGATGCCTTTTCGTTTGAGTTCGGCTGGACCCAGACCATGTGCTACTATGCCACAAAGAACGGGGTTTACCATTACCAGCACGACGGTGCAGGCATAACTGCCGCCGCCCCTCTCACCATGACCGACGGAAGCAGCTGGTCTGCCGGAGGAGAAATCACGATGATGAAGATGCTTGATACTGGCAGGGACTATCAGGACAACACTCCTAACCACAATCCTACCCAGCCGATCATGATGGTGGCCACCTTCAGTTCGGGCAAGGCTGCTCTCTGGGCCCTCCATCTCGACAGTATGTCGGGCCGCATCTCAAAGGCCGTGAAGTATGATTCGCAGGTGGAAGGCTGGGCGTTTGACAAGCCTATTCTCGACGCAAGCATCAAAGTACAGTAACAACATGAACAGATTCTTAATATCGGCTGCAGCGCTCATGGCCTCGCTGGCAATGGGCGCACAGCAGCGTTACACAATCAACGCGACCGTGGACCCCTCCCACAACGGCAAGAAGGTTTGGCTTTTCGAGCCGGGGGAGAAGGCGATAGACAGCACCATAGTCAAAGGCGGACGGTTTTCGTTCAAGGGGAACCTTCCCAAGCCGACCTATATGGTAATGAACACGACAAACGATAAGGGCTGGGCCATAACTCTCGGCGAGGCATTCCTCGAGAAAGGCACCATCACCATCGTGGACGGAGTCGCGAAGGGTACCCCGACCAACGACAAATGGGCCCTATACAAGAAGAGCATAAGCGGTATCGAGGCCAATCAGAAGAGCCTCAGGGCCGAGTACGACAAGATTGCCAAGAAGTACCAGGAAGACGTGAAGGCCGGCAGGCCTGTCGACACTGTCGCCATCAGGACGGCTGCATCAGCCCTCAATGACAAGTTTGAGGAAGGCACAAGGAAAATGGCGAAGATTTCATACGATTACGCGATGAAGAATCTCGACAATCCGTCTCCGGCCCAGTTCATCCTCCGTTTTGAAGACCATTATACCTTCAACGAGGCGGATGCCATGATTGCTGGAGCCTCACCGGTGCTCAGGGAAACCAGATATTTCCAGACATTCATCAGCCATGTGCAGGGAAAAAAGCGCAGCGTCGCCGGAGCAAAGTTCACGGACTTTGACCTTTTCGACCTTGACGGTAACAAGGTGAAACTCTCGGACTATGTGGGTAAGGGAAAGTACATCTTCATCGACTACTGGGCTTCATGGTGCGGCCCGTGCCGTGCTGAAATCCCTACCGTGCGCAAGGTCTGGGAGAAGTACAGGAACAAGGGATTCGACGTGGTGAGCATCTCGCTTGATGCGACGGAGGCTGTATGGAAAAATGCAGTCAGCCAGCTGGACATGCCTTGGACCCAGCTTTCCGACCTCCAGGAGTTCAAGGGACCGGCTGCAAAGGCATACGCGGTGAAAGCCATACCTTTCACCATGCTCATTGGTCCTGACGGCACCATACTTGAGACCAACCTGCGTGGAGAAAAGATAGATCCCGGCGTTGGCAAGTATCTTGTGAAATGATGAGACGGGTCCGTACAGATTTGGAAATTGGTACGGACCCGCCTTTTTTGTGAGACATTGTGATAATTATTCATTAAATTTGTTGGAAATTTTTACTGAAGCCAAAAATGAAATACAACTTTGATGAAATTGTCGACAGAAGCGGCAGCAATTGTCTGAAATGGGATCTCGCAGAAGAAGGAGTGCTTCCTCTCTGGGTGGCAGACATGGATTTCAAGGCAGCACCCTGCATATTGTCAAGCCTTCAGAAAAGACTCGACCACGGAATTTTCGGATACACGATACCTCCCCAGAGATATTTTGATGCAGTCATAAACTGGTTCGGCCGCAGACACGGACTTGAAGTACGGAAGGAATGGATGCTCCAGACTCCCGGCGTGCTGCCCGGCGTATCCGCATCCATCAAGGCGGTATCCAATCCAGGCGACAAGGTGCTCATACTCCCTCCCGTTTACAACCATTTCTACTGCTCGATAAGGCACTGCAACTGCGTGGCCTGCGAAAGCAATCTCATCTGGGACGGACATAGCTTCACCGTAGATTGGGAAGATTTTGAGGCCAAGGCCGCGGATCCCGCAGTGAAGGCCTACATCCTTTGCAACCCCCACAATCCTGCCGGGAGGGTGTGGACGAAGGAAGAGCTCCTGAAGATGGGTGAAATATGCCTCAAGCACAATGTGTTCGTGATTTCCGACGAGATACACTGCGAGATAGTTTCTCCGGGCTTCAAATACATACCTTTCGCCAGCCTTTCAGAGGACTTCAGGATGCATTCGTCAACCTGTTGCTCTCCTACAAAAGGCTTCAATATCGCCGGCATCCATGCTTCGAACGTTTTTGTGGCCAACCCTGCTATACGTGAGAAGGTCGCCGAGGCAATAGAGAACAGCGAGGCGAACGGCCTGAGCGCATTTGCCGTTGAGGCTCTCATTGCCGCCTACGAGGAAGGTGAGGAGTGGCTGACCGAGATGAATAGTTATGTATATGACAACTATCTCTATCTGAAGCAGACCCTTGCAGCCGAGTGCCCTGCCATCAAGGTTGCCGAGCTTGAGGGAACCTATCTCGCATGGCTGGACTGCAGCGCGGTCACCAGCGATGCAGACGTGCTTTCAAAGACTATGAGAGATGAAGGCAAGGTATGGTTCTGCGAAGGCTCAATCTATGGTGAGGCCGGCAGATGCTTCCTTCGGGTAAACCTCGCAACCCCTCGGGCAATACTCGAGGAAGGACTGAAGAGAGCAATACCTTATCTCAGATAATATCCCGGAGGTTGACTTTGAAAGGTCAACCTCTGTCTTTTGCCAGCAGGTATCTGTAAATCACTCTCTTCTTTTGGGACATCTCGGGCATCGGATGCATCTATCAATTGTAAACGAATTTTCAGGAACATGAAAACAAAGTACATTGTCATGTATGCTGCCCTTGCAGTTGCGTTTGCGGCAGTTTCCCTGTGGGTTGCTGTCGGCGGGCGGAAAAATGCCAGGGCGGTGGCTGCCAAATACAGGCTTGGGGGCCTGATGCTCACGGTATCAGCCATGCTGAGCGCGTCGAGTTGTCAGGACATTTTCCCTGGAATGGTTTCATGCTACGATCCCGTGATGCCGAGTGAAATAGATGCCCATGTGTGGAATACTTCGGGCAACAACCTGTCTGTAGGCGATACAATTGCCGTCGTATTCAGAGGCATCAATGGCTCGGAAGCAAAATACCGTCTGGAAACCAAACAGACGACTGTGCTTCAAAGCGGAAATATTGAGACTAAGGTACAGGAAGACAACTCGCAGCTTGCGCTGATCAAACTACAACAGACCAGCCATAAGGGAGAGGTCTTTCTTTTTGTCTACTTCGCCGGAGAGAAAACCGATGAAATAATGTATTTCGGTAACTTCAACATCAAATAGAGGGGACCCCGGGAAGGAAAATGTGCGGCAGGACAGAGCTTGGCTTTCTCGTATATGAGCTGACGGAGGCATGCAATCAGAATTGTCTCTTCTGCTACAATCATTGGCGTCCCGCAGGTTGCAACCCAGTGGACACCCGTCTTGCACGGCATACTCTCCGGAAAATCCTCTCCCAGGCCAAAATCGGTTCCATTTCTTTCTCGGGTGGTGAACCCTCCCTTCTTGGCAACCTGCATGACCTCGTGCTGAAGTGCCGTTTTGCCGGCAGCAACGTGAATGTGCTGACCAACGGTACCCTGCTGACTGAAGCGGACATCCGCAATTTCGCCAGCCTCGGGATAGGGACAATTCAGATACCGCTCCTGAGCCACAACTGTTCAGTCCACGATTCCCTCACGCGTCTGCCTCAGTCCTGGGAGAAGGCAAGGGCTTCGCTTGAACTCGCCCTTGGCATTCTGGGCGCGGACCATGTGGCGGCTGTGCTGATTGTCACTGCAAGAAATGCATCTGACCTTGATCCCACCCTCGATCTTTACAGGGAACTCGGGCTGAGGACGATAATGGTCAATCGTTTCAACATAGGTGGCAACGGCATTGCCAACCGCCGGGAACTGGAACTGGCACCGGACCAGCTCCGGACGGCTTTCCGCTGCATCAGCGATTTCTCCGTCCGCCATCCCGGGATGTCCTTCGCAAGCGGTGTCTGCACCCCGATGTGCCTTATGAATCCGGACGATTATCCAGGCATCAAATTCACCAGCTGCACCACCGATCTCCGTCAGCGTCCCCTTGCAATCTCAGCCAGCGGGGACGTACGTTTCTGCAACCATTCTCCTTTCGTGTTAGGGAACATCTATCAGCGTCCTTTGCGTGAAATCCTTGAGGATGAGAGCCTGATAGCCCGATACACAGGTGTCCCTCAGGAATGTTCAGCCTGCCATCTGTATCCGCGCTGCAAGGGAGGCTGCCGTGCCGCTTCCGAACAACTCTACGGCAGTTTCTCCCGCATTGACCCCATCGCCGAAACTCTTTTGGCGAAATAATGCCTTTCAGTTTCCGGCTGCAAAAACAAAAACGGACAAACCGTCGTGAATGACAATTTGTCCGCTTTGGCTCCTGAAGCAGGACTTGAACCTGCGACCCTCTGATTAACAGTCAGATGCTCTAACCAACTGAGCTATTCAGGAATTTCAATCCCGCACTGGGAAGGCATCTTCAGCACCTTTCCCGAACGGGATTGCAAAGGTAAACCAAAATTTTTACGATGCAAAGATTTTGGGGATTTTTTTGCGTCCGGGACGCGAATTTTCGCTTATGCCTCTATTTCCAGGGCGACAACCTTGCCCGGCTCCTTCTGGGAATGTGCGAACAGGTACTCCTTTCTTGCCTGGTCGGCGTCTATGAGTTCCGAGTAGACCTTCGCACTTGGCTTGCCGTCCGAGAGGATGTAGATGAATCCGTCCGCCTTTTCACTGTGCTTGCTGAGGATTCGGTAGATGCGCCCTTCCTCGCCTGATTTTTCCAGAGCAGTCTTGGCCTCTTCGATTGCAGTGTAGATGTGCTTTTCTACAGAATTGCCGTGGGGGTGGCTGATTTCAACCACATAACCCTTTGCTTTGTTCGTCTGATTCATGGATTGACGGGTTTAAGGTTTGATTTATATGTGGGTGTTCCGGCAGCTTAGCCGCCCTCTCCCTTTTTCAAATTTAACAATAATTTCGAAACCCTTGTCCATTCTTTCAAAAAATTCCGTACCTTTGCAAAGGGTAAGTCTTACACGACCAGCTCCCTTCGAATCCCCCCAGGGCCGGAAGGCAGCAAGGGTAGGAGGTCGTAGCGGTGCGATGTAACCAGCTTACCCTTTTTTGAACGCGGTAGTAGCTCAGTTGGTAGAGCACTAGCTTCCCAAGCTGGGGGTCGCGAGTTCGAGCCTCGTCTACCGCTCAATATCAACCTTCCGGCAATGTCCGGGAGGTTTTCTTGATTTTGCGTATCATTCATCATAAAATGGAAAACACAGGCAAGGCCATCATCTTCTCGGCTCCTTCGGGCGCCGGCAAAAGCACCATAGTGCATCATCTGCTGGAAATCTATCCTCAGATGGATTTCTCGGTATCAGCCACTTCCCGTGCTCCGCGCGGTGAGGAACGTAACGGCGTGGACTACTGGTTTTTCTCTGAGCAGGAGTTCAGGACTATGATTGAGGAGGGGAAACTTCTTGAGTACGAGGAGGTTTATCCCGGTTCGTTCTATGGAACCCTCAAGTCCGAGATTGAAAGGATGTGGTCGGAAGGGAAGGTGATAATCTTCGATGTGGACGTGAAGGGCGGTGTGAATGTGAAGAAGATTTTCGGGGATAATGCTCTTTCGGTATTCATCCAGGCACCTTCGGTCGAGGTGCTGCGCCAGAGGCTGGTTTCAAGAAATACCGACAGCATGGAGGCCATTGAGAAAAGGGTGGCGAAGGCTGCCTCGGAGACGGAATACGCTCAGGGCAAGTTTGACTGCATACTCGTGAATGACGACCTGCAGATGGCATTCGCTGAGGCGGAAAAGGTTGTCGGGGCCTTCCTCTCAGACGGGGAAACTGAATAAGCCTGCAATGCGTACCGCAGTATATCCGGGTTCCTTCAATCCCATGCACATAGGGCATCTGGCCATACTCCTGGCTCTCAAGGGCTCGGGCCGTTTTGACCGGGTGCGTCTCGTCGTTTCCCCCAAGAATCCTCTCAAGGACGGAATCAGCGCCGACAGTGCACAAATCCGCTTCCAAGCGGCAGTTGCGGCCGTGTCGCGCTACCCGGAACTCGAGGATGTGATAGTCGACGATGTGGAATTGTCCATGGATGCCCCGTACTATACGGTGCGCACGCTGGAGGCTCTTGCCGCCGCCCATCCGGATGAAAGTTTCACTCTTGCGATAGGAGCAGACAGTCTGGCGGACTTCCCTTTGTGGAAGGAGTGGCAGACCATACTGACGGAATACGGGGTGGCCGTCTATCCCCGCGAGGGCTATGACCTTCCTGCAGTCGCCGCCGCGTTGATGGAATCGTGCCCGGGAGCAAGGATAGAGCTTATAGAAGCTCCTCTCGTGGACATCTCGTCGTCTCGTATCCGCGCCGGTATTGAGAACGGAGAGGATATGTCGGGATATATGATGTAGTGGCATGAATAGGGAAATTGAAAGGAAGTTCCTCGTGACAGACGAGGCTTACAAAGCGGAGGCCGTTGAAAGCCACCGGCTTGTACAGGGTTATATATGCCGTTCGCAGGGACGTACCGTCAGGGTGAGGATTGCAGACGGTACGGGGTGGCTGACCATCAAGGGACCATCCGAATCAGGAGGCCTGGCCCGCAGCGAGTGGGAAAAGGAAATCCCGCTGGAAGATGCCCAAAGCCTTATGTCTCTTTGTGAGGGCGGAGTGATAGATAAGACGAGGTGGATAGTGCCGGAGGCGGGAGGCCTGAAGTACGAGGTGGATGAATTCCTCGGTCAGAACCGGGGCCTTGTGGTCGCTGAAATCGAACTTCCGTCTGAGGATGCCGCCTTCGTGCCTGCGTCTTGGCTGGGGAGGGAAGTGACGGGCGACAGGCGCTTCTACAACTCAATGCTGGTCTCATACCCTTTCTGTAAATGGCCGGAGCTGGAGAAGGCGACAGTTGCTGCTGCGGAATGAGATGCGGAAGCGCTCCCTGCAACTTTTTTGGACAATGTCCCAAAAATAACTAATTTTGCATGATTTCGGGACGGCATGAAAACCGCCCCGCAAAAAAGAAAGCAAATCTTATAAACGATAACAATTATGGTATCTTACAAAGAAATCGGCCTCGTGAACACCCGTGAGATGTTCAAGAAGGCAGTCGCAGGCGGCTATGCAGTACCTGCATTCAATTTCAACAACATGGAGCAGCTCCAGGCCATCATCCAGGCTGCTTCAGAGACAAAGTCTCCTGTCATTCTCCAGGTTTCAAAGGGCGCACGCAAGTATGCTAACGCAACCCTTCTCCGCTACATGGCGGAGGGCGCAGTGGAGTATGCAAAGGAACTCGGTTGGGAGAACCCTCAGATCTGCCTCCATCTCGATCACGGCGATGCTTTTGAAACTTGCAAGAGCTGCATCGACACCGGTTTCTCTTCAGTCATGATTGACGGCTCACACCTTCCATACGAGGAGAACGTTGCTCTCACAAAGCAGGTTGTGGAGTACGCACACCAGTTCGACGTGACTGTAGAGGCTGAGCTCGGCGTTCTCGCAGGCGTTGAGGACGAGGTTTCTGCAGCAGAGTCTCACTACACCAAGCCTGAAGAGGTCATTGACTTCGCCACCCGCACAGGCTGCGATTCTCTCGCAATCTCAATCGGAACTTCTCACGGCGCATACAAGTTCACTCCTGAGCAGTGCACCCGCGACCCTAAGACCGGCAAGCTCGTTCCTCCTCCTCTCGCATTCGACGTTCTCCATGAGATTGAGAAGAAACTCCCTGGTTTCCCTATCGTTCTCCATGGCTCATCTTCAGTTCCTCAGGACGAGGTAGACACCATCAACGCACACGGCGGCAAACTCCCTGATGCAGTGGGTATTCCTGAGGAGCAGCTCCGCGAGGCTTCAAAGAGCGCTGTCTGCAAGATCAACATCGACTCCGATTCACGTCTCGCCATGACCGCTGCCATCCGCAAGCACTTCGACGAGAATCCTGGTCACTTCGATCCACGCCAGTACCTCACTCCTGCACGCGACAACATGAAGAAGATGTATGTCCACAAGATTGTGAACGTACTTGGTTCAGACGGCAAGGCAGAGTAAGACAAACAACCTACGATACTGAAAAGGGGCGGCCATACATCTTGGTCGCCCCTTTTGTTGCGAACTTCTGACGATTTATATACATTTGTAAGATATGAAGTCCCCGGTGAAAATATTTCTTGCATCAATCATGCTCCTTACCATGATTCTGCCCTGTCATGCACAGTACGACAAGGAAGTATTCTTCTTCAGGGGGAGGCAGAATCTCGCAGACGGCCACTACGCCCAGGCGATAGAAAACTTCAACATACTCACCCGTCTTGACACCACTGACTACTGGACCTATTTTTACAGGGGTATAGCCAAGTACAATCTCGGTGACCTCAGGGGAGCGAACCAGGATTTCAATACCTCGATAGGAATAAACCCCGTATTCACCTCGGGCTACCATTACCGTGCGATTACCCAGAGCCGTTTCGGACGCTATGACGACGCACTCGAGGACCTCGAAACGGCGATTTCCCTCAGGCCAGGCACCATAGGCCTGTATTACAGCCGCGGAGTGACCTACTTCCTTTCACAGCGCTTCGGCGAGGCCGTGAAGGACTTTGACAGATATATAAGGAAGGAACCGAAGGACCCGTCGGCATATCTCAACAGAGGCGCGACCTATCTCTACCTGGGCGACACTCTCAAGGCCTTTGCCGACTACAACAAGGCAATCAGGCTCGACCGCTTCGACCCCGAAGGATACATACGCCGAGGCCGGCTCTATGCATCGCAGGAGAACTATGCAGATGCGATAGAGGATATGAACCATGCGATTGACCTCGACTCCTCTCTGACCTTCGCTTACTTCAACCGGGCGATAATGAGATACGAGCAGCACGACTACAATGGTGCCATGACCGACCTCAACAAGGTGCTCGAGCAGGAGCCCGGCAACGCACTCACGCTCTACAACAGGGGCCTCATCAACGCCCAGGTGGGAGACTATGAGGCGGCCCTCTCCGACCTGGACAGGGTGCTGAACATCAACCCGGAGAACGTGCTCGCATATTTCAACAGAGCATCCGTATTCGCGGAGATGGGGCGCTGGAGGGATGCGCTGGAGGACTATGACAGCGCAATTGACCTCTATCCTGACTTTGCCAAGGCCTACATGAACCGCTCCTATGTGGAAAACATGCTCGGAGACAAGGTGGCCTCGAAACGGGACTACAATATAGCTAACCAGAAGATTCAGGAATACCGCAACAAGAACCTTTCGGAACCGGGCTCCTTCGCGGACACGACCAAAAAATACAGCTCCCTTCTAGCCCTGGACGCCGACTTCGCCAAAAAGGACTTCGATGACGAACTGCTGCAGCACAGGGATATAGACATACGCCTAAAGCCGATGTACCGCCATGTGCTTGCGGGAAATGTGGACAATCAGAATTACGCCCTGGCCAGAAAGTATGAAAACCCTCTGCTTGAACGCTTCGGCGCCAGCCTTCCGGCTCCTTCAGAACTGATTTCAGGTGGCAGGATTCTGGACGACGAACTGCTTGAAAGTCTCGAACGGATGATATATTCCGACACTTCCGGGTCTCCTCAGTCTTCCTTCCAGAAGGCTATGCTGGAAGCTGGGGACAAACGCTTCAACAATGCTCTCGCCTATTATGACAAGGCGCTTTCGTCAGCCCCTTCAGGCGGTGTGGAAAACCTGTACAGGGTGTTCTATCTCAACAACAGGGCGGCCCTACGTGCAGATATTATAGAGTTCATCTCGTCTATGGAGAGCAATGTCCAGGTGCTCACAATGGATGATAGCGGCTCGGCCAGGACAAGGGTGGCAGACCAGGTGGATAAGCAGTACGACTACTCCGAGGCCATCGCGGACCTCAAGGCGGCTATAGCCATGGTTCCTGACCTGCCGTACCTGTGGTTTAACCTCGGCAACCTAAGTACACTCTCGTCCGACTTCATTTCATCAGTCGAGGATTACTCCCAGGCAATACGGCTCTATCCTTACATGGGTGACGCCTACTACAACAGAGGCCTCGTGCTCATATACCTCAAGGACAAGGAAAAGGGCTGCATAGACCTCTCCATGGCGGGAGAGCTTGGAGTCGACGACGCATACAGTGTCATAAAGAAATATTGCGAGGAGGGTGAGGAGTAATGCTTAAGTTCTTGAGTTTCACCAGCGGAAGTTGCGGCAACTGTTATTTCCTCACCACGGGAACCGACGGCCTTGTCATCGACGCCGGCGTAAGCCTCCGCAGGATGAAAAGTGTTCTCGCAGAATACGGCTACGACTACAGTTCTTTCAACAACGTGCTGGTCACCCACGACCATCTGGACCATATCCGCAATCTCGACTCTTTCTGCAAGAAACTGATGAAGCCCGTTTGGGCCACCACAGTGCTCCACGGCGCTCTTGCCACCCATGCCTTCACCCGTGCCCATATAGCTTCGTGCAGGAAATTTCTGGATATAGGCAAATGGACCAGAGTAGGGGAATTCAGCGTCCGTCCTTTCGTGGTGCCTCACGATGCAACCCAGACCGTGGGCTACGCGATTTCTGCCGGAGGCGAGGAGTTCGTCATAATGACCGACCTGGGGCGTGTGACTGACGAGGCTGTTGAACTTGCTTCCGGGGCGTCCACGGTGGTGATAGAGTCGAACTATGATGTTGACATGCTGATGGGAGGCTCTTACCCCCATGAACTGAAGATGAGGATTATGCAGGGGCATGGCCACATAAGCAACGACGAGTGCGCATCCGCGATCAAGCGCTTTGCCCACGAAGGTCTGAAGAACGTTTTTCTCTGCCATCTCAGCGAGAACAACAATACCCGCGAACTGGCATACGCCTGCAGTTCAGCGGCTTTGAAGGAGGCTGGCTGCAACCATGTCTGCCTGCGCTGTCTGCCGAGGCAGTATCCTTCTCCCCTGGTTGAGCTTTGATTATCAGCGACAATAAGTTGAACGGATTGTTCAACTTATTGATAAAAAAGGAGATGGCCGCCCGGCCATCTCCTTTTTGTTGTATTTTTCGTCCGGCAGGTCCGGAGAGAGTTCATTAAAGCTGAGGACCAGCTGCCACGAGAGCCTTGCCAGCCTCGTTGCCTTCATACTTCTTGAAGTTCTTGATGAACCTGCCTGCGAGATCCTTTGCCTTCTCTTCCCAGATGCTTGCGTCAGCGTAAGTGTCGCGAGGGTCGAGGATTTCAGTAGCCACACCCGGAAGAAGGGTAGGAACGGTGAAATCGAAGTAAGGAATCTGCTTGGTTGGAGCCTTGTCGATGGAACCGTCGAGGATGGCGTCGATGATGCCGCGGGTGTCGCGGATTGAGATACGCTTGCCGGTTCCGTTCCATCCGGTGTTCACGAGATATGCCTTCGCGCCGCTCTGCTCCATCTTCTTTACGAGTTCCTCAGCATACTTGGTAGGGTGAAGCTCGAGGAATGCCTGGCCGAAGCATGCAGAGAAGGTAGGGGTAGGCTCGGTGATGCCGCGCTCTGTACCTGCAAGCTTTGCGGTGAAGCCTGAGAGGAAGTAGTACTTGGTCTGCTCTGGAGTGAGGATGGAAACTGGAGGAAGAACGCCGAATGCGTCAGCAGAGAGGAAAATGACCTGCTTTGCCGCCGGACCCTGTGAGTAAGGACGTACTATCTTGTTGATGTGATAGATAGGGTAAGACACGCGGGTGTTCTCGGTCACAGTCTTGTCAGCGAAGTCGATGGTGCCGTCTTCTGCAACTGTAACGTTCTCGAGGAGGGCGTCGCGGCGGATGGCTCCGTAGATGTCAGGCTCAGACTCCTTGTCGAGGTTGATGACCTTGGCATAGCAGCCGCCTTCGAAGTTGAATACGCCTTCGTCGTCCCAGCCGTGCTCGTCGTCACCGATGAGGAGGCGCTTAGGGTCGGTTGAAAGGGTGG
>JABUTS010000128.1 GCA_021443565.1 Bacteroidales bacterium
CAGCACTGAAAACGGAAGTCATTCCGATTTTCTTTCCAATTAATCCAGGCATTGGTTTGGTTAATTAATTGATTATAAATACTTTAATTTATTCCCCATAGTTTTGGGGGCTGCAAATATACGACGAAATATTTAATTTTCAATGATTTGTAGGAAAAATACTTGACGTTTTCAACATGGTTTTCAACATGGGGCCCGTCCCTTGTTGAGAATTCGGGAATAAATGGTTAACTTTATCGGGGATAAACACATGACAGACATGGACTCTGAACTTCAATGGATCATCACCAGGGTGGACGGGAAGATAGCATCCGTCGACCTCGACTACAACGGACTGATGAGGATAGCCTCAGTGCTCTCGGGCATGAGGCCCGGACTTTCCAAATCGAAACGCCGGAGTGCAGCGGCAAAGGCCCGCGGACTTGCAGACTCCGTAACCACCGAGAAGGTTTCCACTGACGAGCTGTTCCGCATCAGCGCCGCACTTGAGTGGGAGGACCTGCGCCTCTTCGGGACGGAATTCCAGATAGGAGTCTGGAGACATCTCTTCGAGCTCAACCACCACGGCGCGGAGCCGAAGCTGCTGAGTTACTCCGAGTTTGCCACCATCTGCGGCAACCGTCCGGGAATACGCGCCGTGGCCCACGCCGTAGGCCTCAACCCGATTCCGGTCATCATTCCCTGCCACTGGATTATACCAAAGGAGTCGACAGACAGGATTGCGGAGATAGGCCAGGACGCCCGCAGCACAATTTTCAAGGGGACCGACATCTGGATTTTCGACAGCATTGACTTCGGTCAGTACGCACTTGGCACCGACGTCAAGCGGCACATACTGGGACGTGAATTCTCCTACGGTGTACCTAACGAATAAGCCCTCGGAGAACGGGCATGGGCGCACGCATTCGCGCACATAAAAATTAATGTGTATATTTGCGACTGCTTTTGGCGTTCCACCTTATCGAATGAAAGGCTTTATCAGGAGAATAGCACGCATAGGCTCATTCATCGCGTGTATCGTGGCAAGCTGCGCATCGCTGCACAGCTGCGTCGGTGACATTTTCCCCGACGGTCCTGGGACCGCTTCCGTGAAGGGTGTGACGGTGGGCTTCAGTCTGGCGGGAAACACGGGCGGACCGGCCACAAGAACCGCAATCAACGAAAACGCCGACGGATTCGAATGGACACTTGGAGACAAGGTCAGCGTGTGGGCCAGGGTCCCCGGCGGGAATTTTGCATTCAGCAATCAGATTTTCAAACTCTACAAAAGAGGCCTCTTGACCACCGGCGAGAACGGGGAAATGGCATATTTCACATCCACCCTTTCTCAAGAAATGGCAAGGGGGACATATTCATATTTCCTGTGCTATCCAACCCCGGAAACGGTCAGCGGCACCAGCGTCAGTTTCAAGCTGCCTTCTGTTCAGGACGGAAGGGCTTCGGGTGGCGTGGACATAACTCTCTCCGGAGAAACCGAAGGCAGCGAGCTTAAGGCCGGAAACGGGGAAGAGGACATAATCCCCCTTAACGCAGGCATGAAACATCTGCTGCACTTCTTCAGGTTCTACATTCCTCAGGGCGGCAACATATTGGGCGAGCCAGTGGAGAAAATAGTGCTTACCATGCCGAGGAACATTGCCGGCACAGTGAATGCGGACGTGACGAGTCCGTCTTCAGCCACTCTTGCCGACGGAGTGAAAACCGTCACTCTGGAACTCTCTACGCCTATAGACGCGACTGTCGACATGCGAAAGTACGCTGTTGCCGGAGTCTTCCCTTCAGGCGGGGAATACGGCCCTGACGATTTCATGGAGATAGAATTGTTTTCGGCCACAAGACACTCCCGGCTGGAACCCATAGCATTGGATGGCAGAAGTTTCGACGCCGGACACGTGACAGGCGTCATGCTCAGGCCGGAAAGTGCGGAGGACTACTTCGAAATCAGTTTCAGGCTTGACGGCAACCGCATCGGTCAGGACGTGGACAAGATCAGCCTCACCCTTCCTTCCGGCAGCGTTTGGCCCGGCACCAATTCCTCGACCTACGTGTGGGACGAGGCCGGAGTGATGAGGCTGGGCGACATGGTCACCATACGCACATACAGCCGGGACGCCTACAGGGCCCTTTCCGGAAAGGCCGTAATTGCCGGCTTCGAGTCGGAAGACGCCCTCGTATATCAGAATCTCACCATACCCGACCTCAGCGGCATCAACAAGACCTTGCAGATACTGAACGCGCCATACCTGTTCTTTGAAGATTTCAGCGGCATAGCCGGGGAATTCCACAGCTACGACAAGCATGCCACGTCGAACCCGGGAGACAAGGACGGCTATCAGTTCCTGAACGGATGGTCCGGTGCCCGTGTGGGCGGATATCCCGGGACATCAATACGCATCGGTGCCCACAGGGAATCCCTCGCCACCTACCCGGCCCGCTGCGACTCGCCTTTCCTCTCAGGGCTCAAGAAAAACGCTGCAGGTTTCAGCTCAGAGGGCAAATCCATTTCACTGAACGTCACCTTCAACTATTCCATGAACAGGGAAAGCGGTGGCATCGGCACCGCCGACGTAGGTATGGAACTATATTTCGGATACTCAACCAAGAGCGGAGCCATCAGCAGCCAGGACAGCAACGGCTCCTATGGAGGCAAGATATACATGAAGGAATTCACAGGTTCCTTCACCAGCATAGAAAATGAAATGACCCAGGTTCTCACCGGAATGGGCAACGACCGCAGGATTTCCTGGAAAACCTACTGCGAATACAACATAGGACCGAATAACAACACCTGCTTCCTTTACCTTGACAACATCAGGGTATCGATAGCGGGAAACAGATAATGGAAACAAAAACAACGATATGAGAAAATCACTTACCAGAACGATGGCGAACCTGATGGCGGCCCTGGCTTTCCTTGCATCCTGCTCGGACATGGAAGACAACGGCGCCGGCAGGATACTTTTCATCGTGTCTTCAGAGTCAGAGGTCGCAGAAGTGACCAAGAGCAGCGTGGGAGACTACACACAACTGCCGGACGGAGGCGACTTCACGATTGTGGTGAAGGACTCGAAGGGCAAAATAGTCTATGAAGGGCTTGTAAGCAACTACCCCGCAGACAAGGAACTTGTTGTCGGGAACTATAACGTAACGGCATCTTATGGTTCGGTTACTGACGAGGGTTTCGGCAAGCCTTGCTTCACCGGCTCCCAGTCTTTCACGGTGACCGGCGGTTCCACCAACGAGGTCAGCATCAGGGTTTCCCTCGCCAATTCTCTCGTAAGAGTGGTCTGCACAGACGCTTTCAGGAACTATTACACTTCATATTCCTTCACGTTGAAGACTGGTAACGGCAGTTCCATAAGTTTTGCTCAGGGAGAGACCCGGGCTGCCTTCGTGGACGCATACACCATATCTGTTGAAGGAGAACTCGTGAACCAGGGAGGAAAGGCCCAGACCTTCTCCAGGAGTTATACAAGCTCACTGGACCCAGCAACCTGCTACACCCTGAAATTCGACGCGGGAAACATCGGAAGCGGCACGATCAGGATTTCGTTCGACAATAACGTTGACGACGTCAATCCGGGCTGGATGGAACTCAACGACAAAATGTAGGAGGAAACTATGATGAAAAGGACATTTACCATACTTGCGGCCGCATCGGTGCTGCTTTGTTCATGCAAGGACGACCGCTTCAACTATGACTACAAGGACAAGACCGGACTGCTCTCGCTGGACGGGTTCTCCCTGTCCATTGACAGCGAGGTCCTGACCAAGGCAACTTCCGAAGCATCCGGAGATTATGTTCTCACCCTGCTGTCATCTGACGGAGAGCAGGTCTGGACCAAGACCTGGTCCGAGTTCAAGGCAGAACTGGCGGCCTCCCACGAAAAGGGCATATACCTCACTGCCGGCAACTACACCATGGACGTGCGTTCAGTATCAGGGACACTTCCCGCAGCCGCTTTCGAGGCTCCGGTGTACGGTGCGGCGAAGCCTTTCGCGATTGAAGTCGGCAAGACCACGGAGCTCGGTGTCATTACCTGCAAGCTCCTGCAATGCGCCGTCCAGGTACGTTACAACGCTGATTTCCTCGGGATGGTAACCGGAGACGGAACCTGCTCGGTCGAAGTGGCCAGCGGCAGCCCGCTGGATTACGCTCTCAGCTACAATGGAGGCACCCCTACCTGCGACCTCAGGACAGGCTACTTCGCAGTGAACAACGGTGCAAACACTTCCATGGGCATCACCTTCAAAGGATCCATCGAGGGCAAGAACCAAAAGATGAAGACCTCGATAACAGGCATCAAGCCTCAGGAGCTTCACGTTGTCACCATCATGAAAAAACTTGACGAAACCGGCAACGCATCATTCGTAATAGTAATCGATGACCTTATCGCCGATGCAGAACTTGTGAACGACGTGCGCGGCAACGAGGAAGGAGACGGAAACGACCCTCAGGCACCGGCTGGTGACGGCGGCATAGAACTCGTAAGCACTTGCAGCTACGACATCTCCGCTCCGGTAGTCGTACCGGCGGAAGGCTCGTTCCCATTCACCATGAAGGCTGTCATTCCTAACGGAGCCCGCAAGTTCACCGTGGACATCGCATCCACCAACGAAGATTTCATAGGCTCGGTACAGCTGGTGGGCGGAACCACCCTCGACCTCATATTCCCATCTGATGCAGCTCTCGGAGTCTTCTCAATCGTTCCGTTCCCTCACGGGGAGGAGCTTCTCAACAAGACGGAAATAGACTTCGACCTTTCAGGAGCCCAGGGTCCTCTTCTCGCCTTCCCAGGCACCCACACCTTCACGATGAACGTTGTAGATGCGAAGGGTTGCCGCAAGAGCATAGATGTTTCACTCACAGTCAGGTAAGGAGGGACGGATATGAAAAAGACAGGAATGCTGCTGCTTGCAGCCGCCATATCAGCAACTTCATGTGTGGACTACACCACCAGCGGGAACGCTGACGGAGGTCTCTCCCTCGAACTTGCAGTGAACGGCCTGCCCGAAACCAGGGCAGCCATGACAGAAACGGAACTTCTCAATTCCGCCATAGTCAGGATATACAAATCTGACTTCTCCGGCCTCGTACGCCAGTACGTCAAAGCCGATATGCCTGCGGTCCTGTATCTTCCGGCCGACGGATACCGCATTGACGTTGAAGCGGGAGAACTTGCCAAGGCGGAGCCTGCGGAAGCGTCGTGGGAGCAGATGAGCTGGAAGGGCTCTGCCAACGCCACTGTCACAGCCAGCTCAAACACCAGCGTGACGGTTACCGCCAAGGTGTGCAATGTAATCAGCAACGTCAGATTCGACCCGACCATGGCGGAGGCCTTTGAAAGCGGATATTCCCTCTCCATCGGACTGAGTGAAGGCAACAGCCTTGTGTACACCGCCGACAAGGACGGGAAGGACGGTTTCTTCATAGCCTCCGGCTTCGAGCCGTCCCTCAGCTGGCGTTTCGAAGGCACGCTGAAAAAGAACGGGACCAAACTGACGAAGACGGGGAAAATAGATGCCGGGGAAAACGGGAAAAGATACGTTATGGGGCTCAAATACACGGAATCCGACGGCCTTCTGACCATGTCTGTCCTTGTTGACGACAGCGTGAACACCAAATACGACAACATCACCTTCATCGCGACCTCAACCGGAGTGGCGGAAACCGACCCGACCGACATCTGGGCGGGCCATTTCAAGGCTGTCGCCGACGTGGACGAAGGGGAATATGACAAGGACAAGGTGTATTTCGAGTACAGGAAGACAGGCACGGAAAACTGGTCGAGAATCGGCGCGACGAGGGAAAGCGAGGGCAGTTTCTCGGCAAACATAGCAGAACTCCAGGCTGAGACCGAATACGAGTACAGGCTTGCCGTCACTCCTCTCTCAGGGGGCGACGAGGAGATTCTGGATGCGCCTTCGACCATAACGACAGATTCGGCGCCGGCACTTCCTAACGGCGGCTTTGAGACTACCAGCAACGCCGAAACCAGCAAATACCTGTCTCTGTACGACCCGTCTTCTTCATTCGAGGAGCTTCGCACCAAGTGGTGGGACAGCGGCAACGCAGGCTCAACCACAGTCGGATCGTCCTCCGTAATCTGCTACCCGGTCAGTGACACGCCGGACGGCAGCAGGCAGTCCATGTGCCTCCAGTCCAGATATGTGGTCATAAAATTCGCTGCCGGCAACCTTTTCAGCGGCCGTTTCGGTGATGTGGACATCAGCAGCGGAGGCGGTACCGTATACTTCGGAAGGCCGTTCAAGGGCCGTCCTACCGGTTTGAGGCTGTGGGTAAAATACTCCGGCGGAACCGTCAACCAGCAGGGTAACGCTCCTACCAGCCTCATCAAGAAGGGTGACTACGACAAGGCAATTGTCAGAATAGCCCTAGGCACATGGGACAAAAGGACGTACAAGGGCGACAACGACAGCCCTATTCTGGTCAACACCGCGGACGTTTCAACTTTCATCGACTACAATACCGACCCTTCTACAATCGCCTTGGGCGAACTCATCATCTCGTCTGACGGCAGCAACATAGCCCAGGGCTGGACAAAGGTAACCGTAGATCTCAATTACAAGGACACCAGGACCTATCCTACCCACATAGTCGTCTCCATGGCTGCCTCCATGTATGGTGACTACTTCGCCGGCTATGACCAGAGCAAGCTCTGGGTGGACGGACTTGAACTGCTTTACGAATAGAAATGAAGCACGGATTTCTCATAAGCTGCGCCTTTGCCGCCCTGCTGGCCTATGCTCCCGGAGCCTTTGCCCAGAAGCTTGACCGCGGTCTGTCCATCTCGTCCATGCCCACCTTCGTGGCAAAGGGCAGCTGGATGGTCGGCGGAAGTGCCAACTGGACTTTCCACGAGAACGAGAACTTCCGTTTCCTCGTGGCGGACGGAGTGAATTCTTCGGGCTACAAGGTGAATGTGAGCCCCGCCGTTTGCTATATGGTCAAGGACAACATGGGAGTAGGATTGAGAATGGGTTATTCGAGGAGCAACCTGAAAATCGACGAGGCGGGAGTGGGAGTCGGCGACATAGGATTAGACATGGAAAACTACCATACCCTTAAGCATACCTTCCAGGTCCAGGGTATAATGCGCAACTATATACCCGTCGGCAATGCAAAGAAAATCGCCCTCTTCAACGAGGTCCAGCTCGGCTACAGGTTCGGCACCCGGAAAGTGGTGAACGGAGCGGAAGAGAAGTTCGACGGGAGTTACGGTAACATCAGGAACCTGGCCCTCAACCTCTGTCCGGGTATCGTGGCCTTTGCCAACGACCATCTTGCGGTGGATGTGAACGTGAACATGCTGGGCCTGAGTTTCGGCAATACCGACCAGTCCCACAACCAGGTGGCCGGTGCGAGTTTCAACTCCACCGTCATGAACTTCCAGGTCAACATCCTTGCGATAGGCTTCGGACTTTATTATTATCTGTAGGACATGAAGAAAAGCATAATACTCACGACGGCAGCGCTCCTGCTCTGCTTCGTTTCCTTCGGGCAGGAAGTCCGCAAGGACAAGCTCTTCATGCCTAAGGGGAATGCCGGCGCCGGACTCCAGGTTTCATATATTGACCTGGGCAGCAACGACAGCGACCTGATGATGCTGCTTCAGGGCATAAATGCCGACGGCACCTACTTCAGCTTTGCACCGTTCTTCACCTACTCGTACAGGAACAACAAGGCGCTGGGCGCCCGTTTCAGATACTCTACGGCCAAGGCGGGAGTCTCGAACGCGGACCTAAGCCTGTTCAGCGAAGACCTGAGCCTGTCTGTCGAGAACCTCAGCGCGAAGCTGCGCTCATACCAGTTCCAGGTGTTCCGCCGTTCCTACATGGGTCTGGACAACAACGGACGCTTCGGACTTTTCAACGACCTGGTGCTTTCATACTCGAACTCCAGAAACAGTTTCATGTCCGGTGAGGACGACCTCGACGCTTACTTTCTTGCAAAGAAGGTGAAGCTGGGCATATGCCCTGGCATCATGATTTTCATACTCAACAACCTCAGCACTCATGTCTCGATGAGCATAGGAGGCGTGTCATACTCCCACACTGACTGCATCGAAAAGGGGGAGAAGGTCGGGAAGCGCGACTACATGAAAGCACACTTCGCGCCTGACGTCACCGACATATCCTTCGGCATGACATTCTATCTGTAGATGAAATTCCTCCGCTTCATATCGACCTGCGCGACCGCTGCAGTCCTGCTCGAGGGCTGCATCAGGAACGACATTCCCGAGACTCCCGTACCGGGCGTCATAATCGCGCTCGAGGCCGATGGGGCGGAGTGCGAAATAGATGGGGAAAGGCGCTGTGTCATGCTCAATCTCGCAGAAGAGACGGATATACGCAACGTGACAGTAAGAAAGGTGGAATTCAACGACAGCGGTGTGCAGTCCTCACTGCCGCTTGCAGGCACTCACGACCTGAGAAGTGACCTGAAGTTCGTCCTAAGCACCAGGAACACCGAAAGCACCTGGACTTTGGGCGCACGGCAGGAAATCCGGCGCTGGTTCACGCTCGGCGGGCAGGTGGGCAAGACCTTCATCGACGAGGTGAACCGCAGAATCGTTCTCAAGGTTTCCTCTGACATGAACCGCAAGCAGCTTGACATCACCTCCATACACCTCGGGCCGGAGTCGCTCGTCAGCTACTCTCCCGACCCGTCCACCATCCACGACTTCTCAAACGGCCAGGAAATCACCGTGCGCTGCCACGGCAGGGAGGAAGTCTGGACCATCTATGTGGAGAAGACGGAAACCGTGGTGGAACTGCTGGGCATCGACCCGTGGAGCAGGGTCGCATGGGTGAGGGCCAGCGGAATAGCCGGGCAGAAAAACGGCTTCCGCTACCGCATGAAGGGCGAAGAAGAGTGGATTGAAGTGCCTGATGTCAAGGAGGACGGCGGACAGTTCAGTGCCATGATTGACGCCCTTGCACCTCTGACGGAATATGAATGCGTCGCATACTGCGGAGAAGACGTGAGCACGGAGGAACGCTTCACCACAGAAGGAGAGGCCCAGCTCCCCAACTCCGGTTTCGAGACCTTCACTCATGCAGAATCCGACAAGTACTACTCGTTCTTTGACCCGGCCTCATCCTTCACCGAACTTCGCAGCAAATGGTGGTGCAGCGGAAACAAGGGCTCGACCACGGTCGGATCAAGCTACTGCATCACTCTGCCTGACACCGAAGACTTCGCCGAAGGTGCAGCCTCGGCAAAACTCCAGTCCCAGTATGTGGTCATCAAGTTCGCCGCAGGCAACATCTTCTCCGGGGAATTCGACAGGACCATAGGCACTTCTGGTGGCGTAATCAACTTTGGCCGTCCTTTTGACCTCAGGCCGAGAAAGCTCAGCCTCATGCTCAAATACAGGTGCGGCAAAATCAGCGACAAGACCATGGGCGGCCACCCTGCCGACGATCCCGTGAAAGTCGGGGATAACGACCGCGCCAGCATCTGGGTTGCTCTCGGAACATGGGATTTCCGCAAGTACGGAGGCACGGCAGACTGCCCTGTCCAGATCAACACCACCGACAAGGGCACATTCTTCAACCCTGCCGGTCCCGACGTTGTCGCCTATGGCAGCTTCATAACGGCCGAAAGCATCGAAAGCTGGACAAGGGTGGAGATTCCTCTGGACTATCTCACCACGTCCGTCCGCCCCACCCACATAATAGTGTCCTGCGCGGCCAGCCTTCTCGGAGACTATTTCACCGGAAGCGCCGATTCCATTCTCTGGGTTGACGACCTAAGGCTTGAATACTAGCCGCTGCGTCACAAAAAATAGATTTAAGCGCATCCTTTGTCAGGGTTGCGCTTTTTTTGTGCGGATTTCGCCAATATTTTTGCTAATTTTATGGTTTGTAGGCTTTGGCCCCTAAAAGAACATGAAACCATAATAATTATAGCATGACACTTTCTAGAAGAAAATTCCTGCAGACGACTGCAGCAGCCTCGGTATTCACGATACTGCCGAGGAAGGTGCTCGGAGCAATGAACACCGGAGTCCCGGGAGCCAACAAGTATGTTGCGCCCAGCGACCAGATTACCAAGGGACTGATCGGAACCGGAGGCATAGGCATGTCTTCCAACCACTTCACGTCAGACGACAAGTACCGTCTCGTGGCAGTATGCGACGTGGATAGGAACCACCTCGACAGGGCCGTGAAAGCCGGCGAAGCGCGCTTTGGCGAGAAACTTCAGGCCTACAGCGACTGGCGCGAGCTGGTTGCCGACCCGAATGTCGACGTTGTCCATATCGCCACACCGTCGCACTGGCACGGAATCATGTCCGTAACAGCGGCACGTGCAGGCAAGGACATCTTCTGCGAGAAGCCTATGACCAGGACCATAGCCGAAGGCGAAAAGGTGGTCGAGGAGGTGGGCCGTCACGGCCGCATCTTCAGGCTCAACACCTGGTTCCGCTTCAAGGACACGTTCTACGGACTCGGAACGACAGTGGAGCCTCTCAAGAAGCTGGTGGACAGCGGAGTGCTCGGATGGCCTCTTACGGTACGCATTTCCGGAGCGACGGGATTCGCATGGAAATTCTATTGGACCGGCAAGGAAAACCTCATCCCAGAGCCCGTACCCGCAGAACTCGATTATGACATGTGGCTCGGCCCAGCTCCTTACAAGCCTTACAACCCTCACCGCGTCCACGGCACCTTCCGCGGATACTGGGACTATGAGAGCGGCGGACTCGGAGACATGGGACAGCACTACATCGACCCTGTGCAGTACATTCTCGGCAAGGACGACACCTATCCTGTGAAGGTGGAGGTCGACGCGCCGCAACAGCATCCCGACGCTGTAGGCACCTGGCGCAGCATCACCTACACCTACGAAGACGGCTGCCGTATCATACTCGAAGGAGAGGGCTATGAAAGCAAGGGCAAGGTTCCATATATCGAAGGACCTCTCGGCAAGGTTTACAAGGGCTTCGAATGTACCATTCCTAATGTCATGGACCTCATCGCCGAACTTCCGGACCCTACCCCGCGCCACACGGACTATCTCGAGTGCGTGAGGACCCGACAGCATTTCGCCCTGGACGAAAAGATTGGTCACCACAGCTGCACCGTCGTCAATCTCGGCGCCTGCGCGCTCAGACTCGGACGCACACTCGAATTCGACCCGAAGACCTGCCGCTTCATCGGCGACGACGCCGCCAACCTGCTGCTCCGCCAGCCTATGCGCGCACCTTGGGAATCTTACATCTTCTAAACCGTCAACGCAATGAAAAAGAACATACTGATACTTTTTGCCCTTGTCCTGTCGCTGTCCACAGCCTTTGCACAGGACTCAAGGCAGCGCGCAAAGGAAACAATAGTCGCAGACGTGCTCGCTTCCATGCCGTCTCCTGACGCCGCAGCCTTCGACAGGAACATGGCAGACCTTGCCAAGGCAGCGCCCGCTTCAATCGAACTGCTTGCCGGAATGCTCGCTCCAGCTTCCGAAGGCAGGAACAACCTCGTCGAGTACGCGCTCAGCGGCGTTGCTAAGTTCGCATCCAACCCTGCAAACTCACAGTACAAGGCAGCCGTCCTCGAAGGCCTCAGCAAAGGTGCCGCCGCATGTACCGACAAGTATAACAGGCAAACCATCGAATTCTACATGCGTCTTATGGGTGACGCTGCGGCAATAGTTGCCCCTGCCGCGGAAGAGGCACCTTCAAAGGCGGTTCTCGCCCAGGCAAAGAAAGCGCTCGTCCAGGGAAATTCTGGAGACATGTGCGCAGCTGCCATGAGCCTCATTTCCTCAACTGACAACAAGGGTGCTCTCAAGCTCCTCTCCAAGGTCATGAAAAGCGAGGACAGGCCTCTCAGAAACGTGGCGATGAGCTTGGCTTCAGACAAGGCTGGCATTCCTGCAGTCGCATCCCTGCTCACCAAGGCATATCCGAAACTCTCGGATGCAGCCAGGACCGATGCAGTCAACTTCTTCGGCGCCAACGGCATAGCCGATGCAATAGACCTCGTGGTTCCTGCAATGAATGAAGGCGGAGAACTTGGGCAGGCAGCGATTATGGCAGCAGGAAGGATAGGGGGAGAGGAGGCCCTCGCGGCCCTCACCGGACTGCTTGCAAAAGGCGGTGACAAGAGCGCCCTCGCATTTGCCGCACTGAAATCGTTCAAGGGTGACATCAAGCCGGCCCTGCTCGGAGTCCTCTCCGGCGACAAGGGAAACATCAACGTCCTGAAACTCGCTTCTGCGATGCACCTCACCGCAGCTTCACCGGAACTGTTCTCCCTTGCATCTTCTTCGGATGCCGATCTGCGCGAACAGGGCATATCCCTGCTTCCGGGCCTTGTAACCTCAGCAGACGCCTCAAGGATTGCCGAGCTTCTCAACAAAGCCTCCGACAAGGATGTGAAGCCTCTCCAGACCGCCCTGCTTGCGGCTCTCAAGAATGAGACCCCAGCCAGCCTGTTCAAAACAGCGAAGGATCTCGCCTCTTCAAGCAGCAGACCTGCGCTCTATTTCCCGGCAATCGCTTCTTCGGGCACTGACGAGGCTGTGGATTACCTCTGCAGCGCATACAGGCAGGGTGACGAAAGCGCTCTGGCCTCTCTCGCAACCATCGAAAACATCAAGGTAGCTCCGGTGCTCTTCGAGGCAATCTCCGGCGGCAATCTTTCGCTGATAGACAAGTACGTCGGCATAGTCGGCAGGCATGAAACCGACCTTGGCAAGAAGTCCTTCGAACTCGCACGGGTGCTCAAGCTGTCCGGCGACGCACGACAGAAGGCTAGGATACTCGGCGAGATTGCCAACATCCCTACCATGAAGGCCTTCCTCAACGCAGGCTCATTCATCGACAGCGACAACGAAGACATAGCATACGCTGCTGCAGATGCCTTGAGGAAGATTGCCGCAAAGACAGAAGAGGAACTTGACTACGGAACCATGACGGAGTATCTCGGAAAAGCCCAGACCATCTTCAGGGCCACAGGCGATGCCGACGACGGCTATGCAGCAGACGAAATCGGGAAAATTCTCCGCAACGCCGAGCCGGTGGCCGCAGCAGAGCTCAGCGCAGAGGAAAAGAAGCAGGGCTTCGAGATGCTTTTCGACGGCAAGGACCTTTCCAAGTGGCAGGGTGACCTCGAGGGCTACACCCCTGTCAACGGAAGCATACTCGTTTCAGCGGAATACGGCGCCGAGGGCAACCTTTATACGAAGGAAAAGTACAAAGACTTCATCTTCCGCTTCGAGTTCTGCTTCCTCCGTGAGGGAGAGAACAACGGTGTGGGCATCAGGACCCCTATGGGTGTGGATGCCGCATACGAAGGAATGTGTGAGGTTCAGATTCTTGACCACGATGCTCCGATTTATGCAAACCTCAGGGAATATCAGGTACATGGCTCGGTCTACGGAGTAATTCCGGCCAAGAGGATAGTCCACAAGCCTCTCGGCGAATGGGGAACTGAGGAAATCGTCGTGAAGGGCAACCACATCAAGGTGACCGTAAACGGAGAAGTCATAGTTGACGGAGACGTGAAGAAGGCATGCAAGGGCCACAACGTCGCTCCCGACGGAAGCTCGAACAATCCTTACACCGTCGACCACAGGAATCATCCGGGCTTATTCAACAAGGAAGGCTACATTTCCTTCTGCGGACACGGCGCAGGTCTCAAGCTTCGCAACATCCGCGTCCTCGACCTGTCAAAATAACCTGCAGGCTCAACACTCCCGGCCGGCTGTCCTGCAAGACAAACGGCACAAGTAACCGATACAACTAAAAACCCGGAACAATGTCCCGGGTTTTTTCATCTGTGCCTGAGGGCAAGTTCCCTCTCCAGTTCCGGAATGCTTACGCCCATCTCCTCGAGGAGTACGAGGTAGTGGTAGATGAGGTCGCATGCCTCATAGACAAAGCGGTCGCGGTTGCCGTCCACGGCCTCTATGATGCTCTCCGCAGCCTCCTCGCCCACCTTCTTGCTGATTGCCTTGACTCCCTTGATGAACAGCTTTGTGGTATAGGAGCCTTCCGGCATCTTTTCGTGCCTGTCCCTGATGAGTTTCGCCAGGGTGCGCACAAAGCCCTCATCTTCCGGAGTGTCGAAACATGAGGTGGTGCCGCGATGGCAGGTGGGTCCTATAGGATCTGCCTTTATCAGAAGGGTGTCTGCGTCGCAGTCCCTGTACATCTCCCGCACGTTGAGGAAGTGGCCGCTGGTTTCGCCCTTGGTCCAAAGTTGTCCCCTCGTGCGGGAAAAGAAGGTCACACGCCCTTCCGCGACTGTCCTGTCGAAAGCCTCGCGATTCATGTAGCCAAGCATCAGCACCTTCAGGGTGTCTGCATCCTGCACTATGACGGGCAGCAGGCCGTCGGCGCATTTAGAGAGATTGAATTCATCAAAAGTCATATTCTGTCCTCCTGTAATCTTACTTCGATTCCCGCCTCGCGCAGTCTGGCCTTGAGCTCGCAGATTCTTATCTCCCCGTAGTGGAAGATGCTGGCGGCCAGAGCAGCGTCCGCACATCCTTCTGTAAGCACATCGGCTATATCCTTCACGCTGCCCGCACCGCCCGAGGCGATTACAGGTATGTCCAGCATGCCCGTAAGCTGAGAGAAGAGTTTGCATGGATAACCGGCCTTGGTGCCGTCGTGGTCCATGGAAGTGAGCAGTATCTCTCCCGCACCCCTCTCCTGCGCCTCGTGCGCCCACGAGAAAAGTTCCCTTTCAGTCATGCGTCGTCCCCCATGAGTCGACGCATGCCATAAGCCGGCCTCGCCAAAAGCTTCGAAACCCGGCTGAACGCCAGCACCCGGAAGCGGGCCGTCGCGTCTTGCATCTATGGCGACAACGCAGAACTGGCTGCCGTACCTTGCCGCTATCCTGTCTATGAGCGAAGGATCGGCTATAGCTGCGCTGTTGATGCTTATCTTGTCTGCACCGGCGTCGAGCAGGCGTGACGCGTCATCGAGGGAAGATATGCCCCCTCCTATTGTGAAGGGAATGTTTATCCTGTCTGCTATGCGGCTCACGAGAAGGGTGAAGGTCTGCCTTTCCTCCTGGGTGGCGCTGATGTCCAGATAGACCAGTTCGTCCGCACCCTCGGCAGCATAATATGCGCCCAGTTCCACGGCATCCCCGACCTCCTTCAAGCCCTCGAAATTGATTCCCTTGACCGTCATTCCGTTCTTGACGTCAAGACATGGTATAATTCTCTTTGCAAGCATAGCCTATCTGCCTTCAATGAAGCTTCTGATGTCGTCCAGAGCTATTCTGTTTTCATATATCGCCTTGCCCACTATTACCTTCCTGAGCCCGGAGGCGTCAAGCCTCTCTATGTCTGCCATGGAAGCTATGCCGCCGGAAACGGTGAAATCCACCATGGGATACTTCTCCTGCAGACGGGTGTAAAGCCCGTCTGATGGACCCTGCAGCATTCCGTCCCTGGAAATGTCCGTGCATATCACCTGACTCAGTCCGCAAGGCAGGAAAGCGTCCACCAGTTCATCTATTCCCAAAGCAGTGCTCTCCAGCCAGCCGTTGACAGCCACGGCCCCATCCTTGAGGTCAGCTCCGAGCACCATCTTCCCCGGACCGAAAGCCGTCAGCCAGACCTTGAAGAGTTCAGGGTGAAGGGCCGCCGTACTGCCCACGACCGCATAGTCTCCTCCAGCGCTGAACACGCTCCTGAGGGCTGTTTCATCCTTGATGCCGCCGCCCCATTCGAGTTTCACCAGGGAGAGGCCGGCAAGTTTTTCCAGCGTCCTGAGATTGCGCGGGCCGGACGCCTTGGCCCCGTCGAGGTCCACAAGATGGACGCGGGTCACTCCGCAGTCGGCATAACGCCTCACCATGTCCTCAGGCACGGCATCATATACCTTCTGCCGAGAATAATCCCCCTGTGACAGGCGCACGCAACGGCCATCAATGATGTCTATGGCAGGTATTATCTGTATCATAGGGCAAGGAAATTGGCAAGTATCCTCTCACCCGCATCCCCGCTTTTCTCCGGATGGAACTGGGTGCCGTAGAAGTTTTCATATTTCAGCGCCGCACTGAACAGCCTGTTCCCGTGACGGCAGGTCGCGATGGTGTCACTGCAGAGGCTGGGATAGTAGGAATGGACGAAGTAAACGTGGGTGCCGCCCTTCATGCCCCTAAACAGCTTGCCGTCCAGATTGCCTATGGTGTTCCATCCCATGTGCGGGACCTTCGCGTCGGGGGCGGCCTCGAAACGGCGCACGTGGGAGTCGAAGATATTCATGCACACTGCATTGCCTTCTTCGCTGTCGCGGCACATAACCTGCAGTCCCACGCATATTCCCAGCACCGGCTTGCGCAAGCCCCTTATGAGTTCAACCAGGCCGGCCCGGCGGAGATTCTCCATAGCCTCTGCTGCATTTCCCACTCCGGGCAGCAGGACCTTGTCGGCCCCTGCTATGGTCCCGGGATCGGCAGTCACCACATATTCTGCCCCGAGCCTTGTGAGAGCATTCTCCACACTACGGAGATTGCCCATTCCGTAATCGATTATGGCTACCATTACTAAAGCACTCCCTTGCTTGAAGGCAGTTCCTGGCTGAAGACATTGCGCCTGACCGCAGACCGCAATGCCCTCGCATAAGCCTTGAACACGCCTTCGATAAGATGATGGTTATTCTCCCCCTTGGCCTCTATTCGGAGATTGCACCTTGAAGCCACGCAGAGAGACTGGAAAAAGTGTCTGAACATCTCCGTAGGCACGTCTCCGACATATTCCCGGGAAAAAGTGACGTCCCAGGCAAAGTCTGCGCGGCCGCCGAAGTCCAACAGTACCATGGCCCGGCTTTCATCCATTGGAAGCACGAAGCCGTAACGCTCTATCCCCCTCTTGCTGCCGAGGGCCCGGTGTATGGCCTCGCCGAGGGCAATACCCACGTCCTCAATGGTATGGTGCTCGTCCACCTCCAGATCGCCCTTGCAAAGGGCAGTGAGGCTGACACCGGCGTGGTGGGGAATCTGACTAAGCATGTGGTCGAAGAATTTGAGACCAGTGTCTATGCGGGTCTCTCCCCTGCCGTCAAGGTCCAGTTCAATGCATATCTGGGTTTCGGCGGTGCTTCGCTCAATTACGGCTCGCCTCTCGCCCGAACGTATGGTCTCGACTATTCTGTTCCATGACTCAACCGGGTGCTCCGAGTCTATGCGGAGGCCTTTCGCGCCGAGATTGGCGGCTAGTTTCATGTCGGTTTCCCTGTCGCCTATCACATAGGAGGCGGCAAGGTCGTAATCTCCCGAAAGGTACTTTCCGAACATGCCCGTCCCCGGCTTGCGGTCAGGATGGTTGTCAGCAGGGATGTGGCGGTCAATCAGCTGGTCGTCGAAGACCACGCCTTCTCCAGCGAGCACTTCCAGCATGAAGTTGTGGTAAGGCCAGAAAGTTTCCTCCGGATAGCTGGCCGTTCCCAATCCGTCCTGGTTGGAGGCAAGAACGAACTCGAAGCCTAGCCCGGTAAGGGCCTTGAGGGCACCTATTGCCCCGGGAACGAAGTGGAACTTGTCCCAGCTGTCGACCTGCTCGTTCTGTTCTATGGACGGCTCTATGATGATGGTGCCGTCGCGGTCGATGAATAATGCCTTTTTCATGTCTATGCCCTGTATGTCGCGAGGGTGGCCCTCAGCTTATCGTTCTCACTCCCGAGACCTATTGTGATGCGGAGGCAGCCTGAGCAGCCTGCAACCCTGTTGCGGTTGCGCACGATGATGCCGTCCCCTATGAGATGGTCGTAAAGGGCGTCCGCGTCATCCACCTTCACGAGAAGAAAGTTCGCATCGCTCGGATATACCTTTTTTACGTATGGGAGGCCCGTCATATATTCAGCGAGGGCCCTTCTCTCCTTGATTATCTCCCTTATCTGAGCCTCCACCGGGCTGTCCAGCAGTTCGGAAACCTTGTCCAGTGCCGCCTGATTGATGTTGTAAGGATATTTGACCATAGACATAAGCTCTATGATTCTTTTGCAGGCGAAGGCCATTCCCAGTCTCAAGCCTGCCATTCCGTAGGCCTTGGACAGGGTCTGCAGCACTATGACGTTGCTGCGCCCGAGCACTTCGGAGCGTATGCTGCCCTTGGACGAGAAATCGGCATAGGCTTCGTCAACCACGAGTATGCCGTCGAAGCGGTCTGCGAGCGAAAGCAGCTCGCGGGAATCATAGGCATTGCCCGTAGGATTGTTGGGAGAGCAGAGGAACATGACCCTGGTATTGTCGTCGCAGGCCTGCAGGAGAGCCTCGGCAGGCAGGTCGAACTCAGCTCCGAGCTGTACGGAACGGACTTCAATGTCGTTGGTTGCAGCAGCCACCGCATACATACCATAGCTGGGGGCCATTGCAACCGCGTTGTCCACTCCGGGACGGCAAAACACCCTGAAGACCAAGTCTATGGCTTCGTCAGAGCCGTTCCCGAGAAAGATATTTTCCACCGGAAGGCCCTTTATCTTCGAAAGCTTTGCCTTCAGTGCCTTTTGGTGAGGGTCGGGATAGCGGTTGAATCCGTTGGGATACGGACTCTCGTTGGCGTCCAGGAAAATGCCGAGCGGGCCCTGATACTCATCCCTTGCCGTGGAGTAGGGGCATAGGGCAGCGATATTCGGCCTTATAAGTCTTTCTATGTCTTTCATAACCTGATCTTTACTGCATTGGCGTGAGCTTCAAGGCCTTCGGCCTGTGCCATCGTGACTATGGTCTTCGCGAGGCCTTCGAGACCTTCGCGGGTTATTTTCTGAAGAGTCATCTTGCGCATGAAGCTGTCTATGTTCACGCCGCTGTATGATCGTGCCCACGACGAGGTGGGAAGGGTATGGTTGGTGCCTGACGCATAGTCGCCTGCGCTCTCGGGCGTCCAGCAGCCGATGAACACGCTGCCGGCTGAATGTATTCTGGCCGCCATGGCATCGGCATCCTTCATCTGAATGATAAGGTGCTCCGGCGCGTAGAGATTCGCGAAAGCCGCCATATCCTCGGAAGAGCCCAGCACGACCGAACGGCTGTGGCTGAGGGATGAAGCGATCATATCACCTCGAGGTAGCAGCGCGGCCTGACGTCCGACCTCCGCAAGCACCTTCTCCGTGAAGGCCGCATCATCGCACACCAGCACGGCCTGGCTGTCCCGCCCGTGCTCAGCCTGTGAGAGCAGGTCGGCTGCAACATACTCCGCCTTTGCCCCCGAATCTGCCAGCACCATGACCTCCGACGGCCCCGCAGGCATGTCAATGGCAGTGCACTGTCCGCTTACAATCTGCTTCGCCATAGTGACAAAACGGTTGCCTGGGCCGAATATCTTGTCTACCTTCCCTATGCTTTCCGTTCCATACGCCATGGCAGCGACGGCTTGGGCACCCCCGACCTTGTAAACCTTGTCCACCCCGCAACATCTTGCGGCATAGAGTACAGCCGGAGCCACCTTCCCGTCCCTGCCGCAAGGAGTGCACAGCACCCTCTCGGGGCAGCCGGCCACCATGGCAGGCACCGCCAGCATGAGCACGGTGGAGAAAAGCGGAGCCGTTCCCCCGGGGATGTAAAAGCCTACACGCCTAATTGCCACCGGACGCTGGATGCAGCACACACCCGGGGCCGTCTCCACCACCACTTCCTTCGGCAGCTGAGCCTTATGGAAAGCGTGGATGTTGGCATAGGCGGCTTCAATAGCCTCTTTCAATTCTCCGGAAACAGCCTCTGCCGCCTCCTCAAACTCGTCCTCGCCCACCAGAAGGCTTGCGGGACTCACCTTGTCTATCTCTTCAGACAGCTCGAAAAGAGCCTTGTCTCCATCCTTGAGCACACGGGCGAGTATCCCGCGCACAATCTGCTCTATTCCCGCGTTGGACGAGGAATCAGCCCGCGAACATAAAGCCTCCCATTCAGAGCGGGGGGGATTTTCATGGATTTTCATGGTCTAAAGGATTATCTTGTCAAGGTCCACCACCAGTATACCCTCGGCCCCTATCGCCTTGAGAGCACGCACCTTGTCCCAGAGATCGCTCTCATTGACAACAGAGTGCAGGGAGCACCAGCCCTTTGATGCCAGGGGCATTACAGTAGGGCTGCGCATTGCCGGAAGTATCTCTATAGCCTTGTCGAGAGAAGCCTCCGGCAGATTCATCAGTATATATTTCTTCCCCCGACTCTCCTTCTCGGAGTTGATTCTGAACAGGATTTCGTCGAGTATCTTCCGAGAGTCGGCATCCATGTTCCTGTTGCCTATGAGCACAGCCTCGGACTCGAAAACAACCTCAACCTCCTTCAGACCGTTGGATACGAGGGTGCTTCCCGATGACACTATGTCAAAGATTCCGTCGGCTATACCGGCTGCCGGAGCGATTTCCACAGATCCCGTGATTACCTCCACCTCCGCGTTGATTCCGTTTTCGTTCAGCCATCGGCGGAGTATCACGGGATAGGAAGTGGCGATTTTCCTGCCGTTGAACCACTGAGGTCCGTCATAGTCCTCGCTCTTGGGGATGGCAAGCGAAATGCGGCATCCGCCGAAACCGAGGCGGGCAACCATTTCAACGTCAAGTTCCTTCTCGACCACCTCGTTGAGACCCACGATACCAAGAGTCGCCGTGCCGCTGGAAACCACCTGAGGAATGTCGTCATCCCTCAGATACAGCGCCTCGATAGGGAAATTGTTCGAACGCGAAACCAATTTGCGCTTTGGCTCGTCGATATTGATTCCGATGCTCTTGAGAAGGGCAAGGCTCTCTTCGTTGAGGCGGCCCTTCGACTGAATTGCTACTCTTATCATGTCAAATCCGTTTTTTGCTTCGTGTGCGGCATGCAGCCGGAATATGAAAAAAGGCTCGCCGCATCACGGTAAGCCTTTCTTTTCCTGTAAATGTCACGCATATGACCGACCTACCTTATTTCCTCTGAAATATGGTGGTGATGATGGATGTATGCGCGTGTATTTTTCATATCCTCTGCAAGTGTAGGGAAAAAATCCGTAAAATGCAAATGCATGAGCCTAACGGACTATTATCTCGTCCGGGAACAGGAACCCACCCGGGTTGCGGGCCACATAGCGTATGAAGCGGGCCCGGCCTTCGCACCTTGTGCCGAAGACTTCAAAATCCAGCCCGGACACTGGCTCGGGACCTTCCCTCTCCTGCACGCCGGCAAGTGTGAACTCCTCGCCGTCGGGGGAATAATAGACCTCAACCGAAGAAGGGTAGCGCACCCCGTGCAGGGTAGCCTGCATGAAAGTGCACCCGACCGATGAAATATCCCTGACGGTTCCAAGGTCAAGGGTGATGTCGAGATCTGTCAAGAATCCCGGCCAGCGGCCGTCCTTGTAATGCCAGCCACCGCAGAGCCCGTCATTAAGCGAGCCCTCTCCCGCAGAAGGATAGGACGGGCTGATGCAGCTTCCGTTGTTATAGGTCACCGGGCAGCCGACAGCCATGTGCTCCTGGGGAACAAGGCTTTCCCTGCGGTTTCCGTACTCGTTCGCGAGGTCGAAGACATTATAGCCCTTATCCCTGAAGCGGCCCGAAAGTCCGAGGGCGCGTCTGTGAAAGTCATCGTAGTCCTTGCGGGAAGGCTGCGACCATGCGACCTCGGCCAGTGCGAAGCCGCGCGGCCAGTACATGTATTCAGCCATTTCATCCGTCATCACGTACTCTGCCCAGAGATTGGCCTGCACACCCATGACACGGCCTTTCCCGTTTTCATCCATACCCTCGGAAGGGTCGTAGGAATAGACCTTTGAAACGGGCATGTAGTTGCCGTAGGCGAGAGGCTCCTTGAAGGGGGCATCCTGGCGGGCGTCGATATAGCACCATTCTCCCGGAGTCATTATGGCGGCATGGCCGGCTTCTATGGCAGCCCTGCCTCCATCGACTCCCCTCCACGACATGACCGTCGCATTGGGAGCGAGCCCTCCCTCCAGTATTTCATCCCAGCCTATGATATGGCGACCGTTCGCCTCGATGAATTTCTCAATGCGGGTTATGAGATAGCTCTGAAGCCCCTCCACCGTACTGATTCCCTCTTCCTCCATCCTTTTCTGACAGTCCGGACAGGTCCTCCAATGAACTTTTGGAGCCTCGTCGCCGCCTATGTGTATGTATTCGGAAGGGAAGATATCCATCACCTCGGCGAGCACCTTCTCCAGAAACTCAAAGGTGCTCTCCTTTCCCGGACAAAGGTCGGGACAGGTGTAGGGCCGGCCTGTGCAGCAGGTCCACGGGAGAGCCGCGCACACCTCCTCGCTGTGGCCCGGCATCTCTATCTCCGGGACGACCGTGATGTGCCTCTCTGCCGCATAGGCGACAATCTCGCGCAGGTCTTCTTTTGTATAGTAACCGCCGTAGGCTCCGGGGGTTCCTTCGGAAACATATTTCCTGTCTCCCGTTATCCACCAATCCTCATAGCTTGCACTGGTCCTCCAGGCGCCCGTCTTCGTAAGTTCGGGGTAGCTCTCCACCTCCATCCGCCATCCGGCCGCATCGGTAAGATGGATGTGCAGTCTGTTCAGCTTGACGGTTGCCATGGCGTCAAGATGGCGCAGCAGGAACTCCTTGCTGCGGAAATGGCGGGAAACGTCTGTCATCAGTCCCCTGTATTCATAGCGTGGAGCATCCTCGATACGGCAGCAGTCAACCTTCCACTTTTCCGCCTCCAAGGCAGAATAATCGCAGCCCGCCATCTGGGCAAGGGTGACGAGACCATAGAATGTGCCGGCCGCGTCGGAAGAAGTCACGGTCACGCCTTTCCGGCCGACCTCGAGAATATACCCTTCGGAAGGAAGGTCCGCATCGTGAAGACGGAGAATCTGCGCTCCTGCATGGTGCCTGTAACAACCGACGCCGGCCTCGACGGAAGTCGGGACCGGCGTTATGTTGTCATATGTATGGGCTGTCCCTATGAGCGCAAGCAGAAGTTGCAGCATCATGGGAAATTATGCCATTATGAACGAAGTTACCGCTACGCTTACGAATACCACCCAGATGAGGGATGCGAAGAAGAGACCTATACCGTTGAGTCTCTTGATCCAGGTCATATTGTTCCAACCGAGGGTCTGGAATGCACTCCAGAAGCCGTGGCCGAGGTGGAACCACAGGGCTGTGAACCAGATGATGTAGAGCACAAGCACTGCCACGTTGCCGAATGTGGCCTCGAGGAGAAGGTATGGGTTGTTCTCGGCGACGCCCACTCCGAACATCTCCGGAAGCTGCATCTTTGCCCAGAAATGGGTGAGGTGGAAGGCGATGAAGCCTATTACTATGATTCCGAGGGCGAACATGTTCTTTGATGCCCATGACTCGGTCTTGGCCTTGCTTGAAACCTCATAACGCTTGTAGCCGCCGCGGGACTTGATGTTGCACCAGGTAAGGTAGCATGCGTAGATGATGTGAATCACGAAACCGAACGCGAGAACCGGAACCATGATGGAGATGAACGGAGTCGACATGAAGTCACAGCCGAGCTTGAAGAGACCGTCGCCTGCTGAGAAGAGCTTCTCATCGGCAGCGACATTGCCCCAGGTACCGTTGAGCGCGTCTATCACTGCGAAGAAATTGATTGTTCCGTGCAGAAGAAGGAAAATGATGAGGAAAAGACCGCTGATGCTCATGATGAGCTTCTTTCCGATAGACGAAGTGAAAATGTTTGCCATATATGTTAGTTGTTTTTTTTCATTTCAGGTCTGCAAAGATAACTCTTTCTCCGAAAAGTACAAAGCACGAGAGAAAGAGCCACCCTGATTACGGCCGCCATTGCATAAAGTTCAAGTGCGAGAACGATGACAAAACCTATCATGGACAGTAGTTCGGACCACGGACGGTCGAATTTCAGTATCGCGAACGCATTGAACAGCTCTGCGGCAGCAAGGCAGCCGAGAAACCAGAATAGTTCCCTGCGCATCCTCTTTCCTGTGATTACTATGTCTTTCATGGCCTAGAACTTCATATAAGGGATTTTGTACTCTTCCGGGAACGTGACCACCCTCCTTTCGTCCATAGCCTGGTTCCCAAGCAGGCAAAGGGCTGTCGAGCAGTATGCTTCCTCCACCACGTTCTCCGCCTTTTCACCAGTGATGCACGAGGTGCAGAAGGCCGCAAGAATCTTGTCGGAACCGTCAGCATCCGAGGAAACCATGCTCTCGCCGGAATTCACCGCCACATGGCCCTCCATAATAGGATGAGGCGTATAGGCGGATTTCAGTTCAGGCCGCCACGACGGACCGGCAGTGGGAACTGCCGCAAATATCTTCGTGTCTATTTCCCCGAAAAGACGTTTCATGCCCGGGACGAGATTATCTTCCTCGAGATAGTAGACGCCTCTGGTAAGGTCAACCGTGCCGTCCTTTCCGAGTATCTGGTCCTCCATGCCGTTGAACTTGTTGGAGATGAGAGATTCGTAGGTGATCTTCCGGCCGTCGGAATAGCGGTAGGTCAGGCTCACGCTATCATAGACCTCGCGACCGTCCTTCCAGTAGACTATGTCGCCGAGACCGGCCACTTCCACGGGCATCTTCCCAGCCACCCAGTTGCAGACTTCAAGCTGATGGGTCGCAAGTTCGGTCATCAGGCCGGCAGAGTGTTCGCGGTAAAGTCTCCAGTTGATTTTGCGTTCAAGCTCGGGGGAAGGCACCGGACGCCTCCAGTCGGCGTTGCGGAACCAGTGGCAGCGCATGCCGGTGACTTCGCCTATGAGACCATCCTTAATCATCTGCACGCCTTTAATGTACTTATCGTCATACATTCGCTGCATGCAATAGTAAAGCGCCCTGTCGGATGCGGAATATGCGTCATACACGCTCTTGCATTCGTCAAGTGTAAGCGCCATGGATTTCTCGCAGAAGACATGCTTCCCTGCCGCGAGAGAGTCGAGGGTGATGCGGGCGTGAGAACCCAGGGGTGTGGCTATGATCACGCCGTCTATATCTTTCTGGTCAAGGAGTTCGTGGTAGTCGCTGTAAGTGCGCGCTCCCGGAAAGAGTGCATGGGCGGCTTCGAGATTGACAGGGTAGTCGTCACAAATCGCGACAAGCTCGGCGTGTTCAATCGTCTTGAGGTTATGGATATGGTACTGGCCTCTGGAGCCGGAACCGATGAGGGCAACCCTGGCTTTGCGACCGGCAACTTCTTCCCTGGCCGCCGGCGTGCAGCTCTTGAGCCATGGCATGGAGGCCAGCAGGGCTGCACCTCCGGTCATATAGCCGAGGTCCTTGAAAAAATTTCTTCTGTCTATTGTTTTCATGAGTCAAAACATCAAAGCAAATATAGCCTTAATTCAGCATTCGGAAAATTCTTTTCCATGATTTCAGCCTCACTTTCATCCGCAAGCATCAGCGCCGTGCTCAGGATCTCGGCATCCAGAGGGTCCGGACACAGGGCCGTCGTCATCTTGCGCTCGAAATTACCCTTGCCCGTGCGCGGATCAACAATGTGCCCTGTATAGGCGGGAGTGTTGCCGGAGGTTGAAAGGGTTATCTCGTCCAGGCTTATTTCCTCGACCGCAAGCCCGGAATAGGGATCTTTCAGCGCCACCTTCCAGCTGTCTCCCGAAGGATGTCTGCCCATGGCAAGTATGGTGCTGCCGCCGAAACTGACGAAAGCGTCCCGCACTCCTTCTCCCCTGAGCATGGGAGCAATCCTGCCCAGAGCATATCCCTTGGCGAAACCGCCGAAGTCAAGCCCTTTGAAACCATCCTTCCCGTTGTCGCAGGGACCACCTCCCGCTATGTCAAAAAGCCCGCAGGTGAGCTTCCTGTAGCAGAGCGCAAGCCTTATCGCGTCCGCAAGTTCTGCAGACGGTGCGCCCCCGGCATTGTATTTCGAGACGTCGCTGGACGGGTCAAAACGGTTGAACAGCTTGTCAAGCCGTACAAGTTCATCCCTGGCGCTCGCCCAAATCTGGGGCGCGTCATCAGAGGGGAGAACAAAATCCAGCCTCGTACCCATTATCATGAGAACTTCCGCAGTCATGGCAGCTATTTGGCGTAAAATTATGAAAAATTGGTTACTTTTGTGATGAACAAGCCCCGGAACGGGAAATTCTTTAACTGCAATACTTTCGAAACTTGAGCAAACGTATGTATAAGAGAGTGCTTCTGAAACTTAGCGGCGAAAGCCTTGGCGGACCCTCCGGCAAAGGTATAAGCGAAGATATGCTTTCAGCCTATGCTGAAGAAATCGCGGAGGCCGTGAAAAACGGCCTGCAGGTCGCGATTGTAATTGGCGGAGGAAACATATTCCGCGGACTCCAGGGAACGGGCAAGGGCTTCGACAGGGTCAACGGAGACAAGATGGGCATGCTTGCCACGGTAATCAATTCTCTCGGTCTCGCAATGGCCATACGCAGTGCCGGAGTGGAAGCGGAGGTGTTCACGGCGACACCTATGCAGCCGATAGCACGGTACTACATGCGTGACGACGCAGTGGCAGTGCTGGAGAAGGGCGGAGTGGCTCTCATCGCAGGAGGCACGGGCAATCCCTTCTTCACCACAGATTCGGGTGCCGCCCTCAGGGCCCTCGAAATCAAGGCAGACGCACTGCTCAAGGGCACCCGCGTAGACGGAGTCTATACCGCTGACCCGGAGAAGGACCCTTCTGCCGTCAAATTCGACGAACTCAGTTTCGACAGGGCGATTTCCGACCATCTCAAGGTCATGGACCAGACAGCCTTCGCGCTATGCAGCGAAGGGAACATGCCGATAATCGTCTTTGACATGAACGAGAAAGGCAATCTCACCAGACTCGTCAGGGGAGAGAAGGTCGGCACCCTCGTGCATAAATAGAACAACTTTTAAAACCAGATAATCATGATAGATCCGAACACCGTCCTTGCCAAGGCAAAGGAAGATATGTCAGACGCTGTCCTCTTCCTCGAGGAAGATCTCAAGACTTACCGCGCAGGTAAGGCCAACCCTCTTGTTTTCAACAATGTGATGGTCAATTACTACGGCTCCCTCTGCCCTGTGCCTCAGGTCGCATCCGTGACAACCCCGGATGCAAGGACCCTTATGATACAGCCGTGGGAGAAGAAGATGATACCTGTCATCGAGAAGGCCATCCTTGATGCCAACATAGGCCTCACTCCTCAGAACAACGGTGAAACCATACGCTGCACCGTTCCTGCTCTCACGGAGGAAAGGAGAAAGGAGCTCATCAAGAAGGCGAAATCATCGGGCGAAAGCAGCAAGATAGTTGTACGCAACGCCCGCCGTGACGCCATTGAAACCCTCAAGAAATCCATAAAGGAAGGTCTCGCAGAAGACATGGAAAAGGATTATGAGGAGAAGGTTCAGAAAGCCACCGACGAAGCTGTCAAGAAAATCGACAACCTCGTAAGCACTAAGGAAAAGGAGATCATGACTGTCTGAGCAGTTCTCCAGTGATGAGGTCTGAAACGAAAAGGCGGGATTCGGGTATCCTTACCCTGTCCCCCTGAAGACTTTCGAGCCCCATACTTTCCACTGATGCCGGGTCTGTACCGACAAGAGATGCAGGAATGCCCTCTGACGTGCGCAGACCCAGCATTATTTTTTCATCCCTGACCTCTTCCGGTCCCAGGGTTTCTCTTTCGCGAACGCTTTCGAAATCCCCCGACACTGCCGCTTTCAGGTAGCCCTTGAGACTGGGGTTGTTCCATGTTCTCATGACCGGGTCTCCTCCCGGCAGGCTTGCAGGCAGCAGGGTATGCGCTCCGGGACCGAAGCCGGCATAGGGTACCCTCCTCCAATAAGCGGCATTATGGACGGCCTCATGACCGGGAAGGGCGAAATTTGAGACCTCGTAATGGTGGTAACCCGCATCAGCCAGGACTTTGCACAAGCTTGAATACTGCGCGGCGCAATCATCATCGTCCGCCTCGGAATACTTCCCCCTCTCGAGCAATTTTTCAATCGCGCTGCCCTCCTCTATGCTCAGCTGGTAGGCAGAAATATGCTCCGGATGCAGTTCCAGGGCCTGTGCCAGAGTACGCTCCCAGACCTCGGACGAGAATTCCACCTGCCCTCCTGCCACTCCCTCGAAGCGCCCAAGTCCGAAAATCAGGTCTATGCCCAGATTCTTCACTCCTGCAGAGCGTAGCAGCCTCACGGCCGCCAGAGCCCCGGCCGCATCGTGACGCCTGTTCATGACCTTCAGCACTCCGGGGTCGAAGGACTGCACGCCCATGCTTATCCGGTTCACTCCCAGGGCGAGAAGCCCCCGCACGTAACCTTCTCCCTTCTCAAGCACGTCTTCCGGGTTCACCTCGACCGTGAACTCTTCGTAAGGGCCTCCGTGACCGCTGGCCTTCAGAGCCTCCAGAATGCGGGCGAATGCAGAAAGAGGCAGCACCGATGGGGTGCCGCCTCCTATGTATAAAGTGTTGACTTCTTCCGTTATTTCTTCCGCCCTGGCCGTTATTTCCACGCAAAGGGCATTGACGAAAGCTTCAGTCCCGCACTTTGGCACAAGTTCGCTGTAGAACCCGCAATACGAGCAGAAACTCCTGCAGTATGGGACGTGGATGTAGATCAAGACTACCTGAGAACCATTTCGGCTGTCCCGACACGACCCTGACTTGTATATGCCTCAATCGTGTAGACACCCTTTTCGTAACTTGGCACGCCCTTGACATAAATTGCCAGACTGACCTCGCTGCCCTCATAGTCCACATCGCGGGATGCAGTGCAGGTCAGGCTCTCGCCTCCGCTGGTGAAGGAGCTGTAATGCTCGCCCAGAAGCAGATTGCCGGAAGGGTCTATAACCCTGATGTATACGGTCTTGCGTCCTCTCTCGGCAAGTTCGTTCTCTACAAGGGATATGGAAGCGATGAGATAGTCGGTTTTGGTGCTGCGGTCTGTCGCCTTGTCACCGTTGTATGCCGTGAGGGTAAGTCCGCGCGCCTTCATGATGGAGCCCTGTGCCACCTGGGCGCTGAGCGACTCGTTCTTCCTTGTCATCTCGTCAGCCCTGCGGTTGGCGGCGGCAGCCTGCTTGCGGGCATCCCTGGCCTCTACGGTAAGCTGCTGGTTGAGAGTGTTGAGGGAGTCTATCTGAACGATATAGCCCTTCATGATGGTGCGGAGGGTTCCGAGCTCGCGCTCGTATTTGCGCATCTTCGCGAGATTGGCCGCATTGGTCTTCTGGATGTTCTCAAGAAGTTCCGCCATCATTGCGTTGGACGAGTCCACCTGGGCCTTGAGTTCTGCATTGTCCACGCCGAGTTTTTCATTCTGTGCGAAGAGAGTGTCAAGTTCGGCGGAGGTGAGCTTGAGGCTGTCCACCCTTGCAAGAATCTCGAGCTTGTTCTCGTCAAGCATATTGTTGTAGTTGCGGTTCTTGAGTCCAATCCATATCACCGCGACGAGAAGCACGGCTGCCGCCAGTGCCATGAACACCACGATTTTCTTGAGCTTTGCCGCTTCTTCGGCATATATCCTGCTCCTTCTTTCTTCCTTGTCGAATTCTGCCATGATCTTGTCAGATTAAAGTTTTGCTGCAAATTTAGAAAATTATTCCAAGTCTTCCTTCCGGGAGAACTTGTATTCCAGTCCGTTCACCACGCTGACCACTTCTCTGCGCGGACCCTCCACCTTCACTCCGAGGTCGCACCAGACCATGGTCACACGGTCCTCAAACATGAACTTCGCACGTGCAAAGGCGCTGCGGCGGCGGAAAGCCATATAATGGTCTTCCTCTCCCTCAAGCACATAGCCGTGTTCGTTCATCCACGAAACTATTCCGTCCCTGAAGCCGTCCCAGTCGCCGTGGATGTGGGCGTTCATCTTCATGTAGCCGAAAAGAGGGTACAGGAGCGACACCAGCGCGAAGACCGCGAGTATCTTGTAAACCGAGGTCCAGCCCTCCCTGAACATAGTGTTTATGTCCTTGTCAACGAGATCCAGCGCCACGAAGAGCGCCATCACGGCCGTTACGATCAGGCAGATGTAGACAAAATACTTTACTGCCCTCAAAAAATATCTCATATCCTTATCTGTTTATATATTTGGCAGCTCCTTCGAGCTGACGGTAAAATTCCTCTCCGAACATCCTTTCCAAGGGTTCCTTCAGGAACTGGTAAACACGCACGCCCTCACGCCTGCCCTTCTCGAAAGCGTCCTTGCAGATATCCCAGCGGTGGAGGTTGAGAGCCCTCGTGCCATTGCGAAGGGTCGAAACGCGGATAGGGTAGAGCCAGCAGCTTATGGGCTTGCGGAAGTCTGACCCGCTCCCTTCGAACCAACGTCTTTCCATGGAGCAGAAGCAGTTGCCCGAGCCGTCGAAAAGGCAGTAGGCGCACTCTTCAGTGCCCGGCACGAGAGGTGTCACAAGATCTCCGTCCACATCCACCTCGAAAAAGCCCTTTTCATCTATAACATCCCTGCCCTTTTCCGGCATCAAGGGTGAAAACAGGGGGTAGTTCTTCTCTATTGGCTCCAGTTCACATTCAAGCAAAGGCGCTCCACTGTCGCCTATCACGCAGCAGCAACCCTTGCACTTGGGGTAATCGCAGGCAAAATATTCCGTGAGTATCTCCTCGGAAATTAGGCAGTCGTCAATCTGTATTATGGTACCGTGGTTCATTTTGCAGGCTTGTAATATGTTTCCGCCCTGCTGGCCGGCTTTATCTCCGAGAATATTCCCGAAACGGCAGCCGGTGCGAGCGCCTTTACTCTTTCGGCGGCAGTGGTGGAAAAATCCTTGCCGTCAAGGTATCTGAGGGTTATAGCCTCCAGCCAGTATTCCGGCCTGGCCTGCAGGCTCGCAAGCATCTTGCCAATCCTTGCCTTGTAAATTTCCATCCTCTTGCCGTCAACCGAGCCTTTTGCCAATCTTTCCATGGCCTGGCCTGCAACGGCAGCCATCTCCTCTCCAGTCAGGGCGTTCTGCTCCCCCGTGACATAGACGGACAGACGCAGCCTGTCCCCTCCGAGGTCCAGACGGCTGTCAGCCCTGGCATAAAGCGGAGACAGCTCCGCTATCTCGTCCTCCAGCGCCATGCGGCAGGCTATGCCCGCAAAAAGGTTGTCAAGAGTTGCAGGGCACGACACTTCCGCCTCAATCATGGCGGCTGCCCTGGCTCCAGGAACGGTCCTGACCGCAATCTCCAACGGTGGGCCGGCTGCTTTCACCGCGGTTTCCTTGAGCCTTGTTGCAGGATAATGGAACCTGCTCATATATAGGTTAAGTTCCTTCTGCACGTCCAGGGGCTCCATCTCTCCCGCCAGCACCAGCAGGGCCGACCCGCAGGCGAGGAAGCGCTGGTGCAGCCATGAGTCAAGCTCCCTTATGAATTCCGGAGCCACATCCACGGCATGACGGCCGCCCAGCCTGTATCTCACATCCTCTGCGTCGAGGCTGTCGCTTTCGTTCGCCACCGCTGAAAGGGCCCTCGCCACGAGGGCAAGATCCTTCCCGCCAGACGTGCCGGAAATCCTTATGGCAGAAGGAGTTATCTCTCTCTTCATCTGGAGTCCGTTTGCCATGAAGAACCTGTCTGCCCTTGTTGCGCTCATCCCCAACATACCCATTGACGAGAAAATCTCAGAGACCATGTCCGAAGTCACGTTCTCGGGCAGTTTCAGCATGGCGGTCCCGCCCGGGAGAGTAAAGCGGTAATGAAGCAGTCCGCCGGTATTCATCTTTCTGTATATTACCCTGAGGCCACCAGGATAGGTCAGCAGGGTTCCTCCGGAAAGGGGCTCGGACTTCATGGATGACTTTGACTTGAGACCCTCGCCAGGAAGCGAATCGACACTGAAAGGTTTCACCTCGGGCAGAACATCCACTTCCGGAATGCAGGCATCCACGGCTTCTTTCAGCACGGAATGGTCAAAGGCCGGCTGTCCGGCGAAAAGGCAGCTCAGCTTGAGATCGTGGTCCATGGTCATGACCGCTCCCGCATAGCTGTTGAAAGACTCCAGTTTCCGGGCCGGCTCCACCTGCCTCCTCGACACCAGTGACACGCACTCAGAGCCCGTAGGGATGCCAGCCCCGTAAAGGCAGGCCGAAATGCAGAGACGGACCCATTCCTCATTGGTGCGGCCGGGATTCAGCTGCATATTCCTCTCAAAACCGGCGGTAAGCGCCGACATCACGCTCGAATACTCCTCCAGACTGAAATCGCCCGAAGACGCATGGTCAACCTCGGCGGCAAGCACACATGCAACCTTCAGCAGGTCTTCATCGGTCGTGACTATCTCTATCGAGTGTATTTCGTCTGAAGGCCCGTCCGCGCTGGACCTGAATACCGAGCGTATGTCAGAATACCTGACTCCAGCCCTCTTCAGGGCAGCCTCCAGCCTTGATTTCATCAGTTCTCCCAACTCGAGAGCCATCTCCTCGGCAACCACCGGGATGGCGGTCTCCATGCTCTTGGCCGGGAGGCGGGGCGCCCTGAATTCCAGTCTGGCACAGGCTCTTCCGTCCCGGCTCCGTCCCGTCACATAGTTCCGTCCCGGACTTTCCTGCCATGCGTATGCTTCCCCGTTGCCTGCCGACTTGCCGGCAGGCACCATCATCGACAAAGTGTTGAGTTTGGCCGTGACGTCAGCGACGTTGAAGTCTCCTGCCATTATTATCACATTGTCAGCACTGTTCCTTTCATCAGAAGTTCTCTCGACAAGAGCCATCATATAAAGAAGCACGGAGTCAGCAAGGGCTGGGTTATGTGCCATGGGAACATTCCGAAGGCTGATGACGAGGGCGTCACCTTCTCGCGAGACATGACCGTCGGGCCCGGGTGCAAGCCGGTTGCGTGACGGGAAATCCCCCTTGAAACGCCACACGCTATCCATCCTGAAGTCTTTCGGGAAATCGGTCGCATTGCGGCGGACGAGAGCGATGTCTGAAACGCCGAACCCCGCTGCGTTTTGGACAAGGTAATACCTTATGCCGTTCGGGAGCGTGCCTGACGAGACGGCATTGTCACGGGCTAGCGCCGGCAGATCCTGGGCACAGAGTTCCCTATCCGGGCAAAGGGCGCAGAGCAGAAGCGCGGCGCAGAGTGCCGCCAATATTTTTTTCGGGTATGGCATAATTAATGCAAATTTAGTCAAACTTGTATAATTATAGCTTCGTGCAGACCACGAAACTGCCTTTTGTACGGCGGGTTTTCCCGCATGATTTCCGCCCTTCAGGGCTTTTTGACATCATTTAATCGTTCCTTAATCCAAAAATTATTATTTTTGCAAAGATGGGGCCTGCGAAGCCCCCGCAGACGGAAAAAACAAACTTTATATCAAATAACACATGAAGAAATTGATTCTCATCGCAGCAGCCCTCGTTTTCGGCGCTGGCGCAGCCTCGGCTCAGGACATGGCCCAGGCTACAGAAACTTTCAACAAGGGCGTTGAGGCCCTCCAGATCGGCAACAACTCAGGCGCAGTCACAGCTTTCAAGCAGGCCCTCACCATTGCACAGGCCTGCGGTGATGAAGGTGCGGATATCGTGAACGACTGCAAGACCTATATTCCTCAGCTCATCCTTGCAACAGGTCAGGACCTCATCAAGGCCGGCAAGTACGAAGAGTCTGTGGCTAAACTTCAGGAAGCTGCAGCGGCAGCCAAGGAGTACGGCAACGCTGAAATAGAGGAGAAGGCTCTCGACATGATTCCTCAGGCTTACATGCAGGCTGCCAACGGCCTTCTCAAGGCAGGCAACGTGGAAGGCGGCATCGCACAGCTCCAGAAGGTTGTGGCGGCAGACACCACCAACGGCAAGGCTTTCCTCATGCTCGGCCAGGTATACAGCAAGATCAACAAGAAAGAGGAAGCCGTAGCCGCTCTTGAATCGGCAGCCAAATTCGGTCAGGAAAGTGCAGCCAACTCACAGCTTGCAAACATCTACCTCAAGGAATCACAGGGCCTCCTCAAGACTTCCGTGAAGGATGCTCTCGAGACCGCCCTCAAGTCTGCATCTTACAAGGAGACTCCTTCGGCATACCAGATTGCCGGCAACGCAGCTTACAAACTCAACCAGTTTGCGGACGCGGCAAACTATTTTGAGAAGCAGGTTGAACTTGCGCCTACCGCAAGCTCTGTTCCTAATACCATCAACACCATCGCCACCTGCTACGAGAAGCTGGGCAACAAGGAAAAGGCCATCGAGTTCTTCACCAAGATTGAGAACGACCCTCAGAAGGGAGAATATGCAAAGGGCCGCATCGCAGAGCTTAAGAAGTAATTCGGCCGCATGAGGCAGCTGGAGCTCCTCGCACCGGCGAGAAACAAGGATATCGGCATCGCAGCAATAGACTGCGGTGCCGATGCCGTGTATATGGCAGGCCCGTCCTTCGGAGCACGCCAGGCCGCCGGCAACAGCATTGAGGACATCAGGGAGCTTTGCAGCCATGCCCACCGGTTCGGCGCAAGGATATTCATCACCGTCAACACCATAGTCTACGACAGCGAGCTGGGCTCCGTATGGGAGTTGATGAAGCAGGTGCAGGATGCGGGCGCGGACGCCCTGATAGTTCAGGATCTCGGTGTGATGAAGATGGCCAGCCGAGGATATGGGGGCGAGCCGGGGCTGGACATACCGATCCACGCTTCCACCCAATGTTCCGTACGCGACAGCGAAAGGGCCCTATGGTTCAAGAGTCTCGGCTGCTCGAGGATAGTGCTCGAGAGAGAGATGAGCCTCGGCAGGATACGGGAAATTTCCACTGCCTTCGGCTCGGAAATCGAGTTCTTCGTGCACGGAGCGCTCTGCGTGTGCTACAGCGGGGAATGTTACCTTTCGGAACACATAGCCGGCAGAAGCGCGAACAGAGGCGCATGCGTACAGGCCTGCAGGTCCAAATATGACCTTGTGGACGGAGAGGGGAAGGTTCTCGCACGGAACAAGTCCCTGCTGTCCCTGAAAGACTACAGGCTGCTGGACAGGCTGGAAGACCTCGCCGATGCGGGTGTTTCTTCCTTCAAGATCGAGGGCAGGCTGAAGAACATGTCCTACGTCCGCAACGTCGTGAGAGAATACGCCCTCGCCCTCGACGGACTCGTGGCAAAGCATCCGGACAGATACTGCAGGGCGGCCTTCGGAAAGGTTTCCAAAGGCTTCACCCCTCAGGCGGACAAAACCTTCAACCGCGGATATACCTCTTTGTACATTGACGGTTCAAGAGGGCGCTGGGCGAGCCTTGAAGCGGCGAAATCCATGGGAGAGGAAGTCGGAACAATAGCCTCGGTGTCAAGGGACGGGCGCAGCCTGGTGCTCAGGTTGGCAAAAGGTGTGGGCCTTGCCAACGGTGACGGTTTTTCCTTCGTGGACAGGAGCGGCGAGGTCGTGGGATTCAGAGGAGACGTCTGTAGCGGAGCGAGGATAAATACGGGCAGGGCAATCAAGGGCGCTGAGCCCGGACTTACGGTTTTCCGCAACCTTGACGCCACTTTCGAAAAAGAGCTGGACAGGCAGACATGCATCAGGGAAATCTCCGTTTCCCTGGAGGCGGGGATAAGCTATGACGGAGAATACTTCAGGTTGGAAGTATCCGCCCTCAGCGAGGACGGACGCCGCTGCAGCGCTTCCGCAAGCACCTCCGACAAGGCAGACAACAAAGAAAGAAGCCTGAAAACCATAATGGACCAGCTTTCCAAGGGCAGCGGCATCTACCGATTCAACTTTTCCACGCCTGTCGCAGGAACAGACGGCCCTTTGCCTTTTTTTACCGCCTCCTGCCTCAACTCTCTCAGGAGGGAACTTGCGGAGCAACTGGACAGGATGGGCTGCAACTCCCGCCCCATTGCAACCAAAGGGCGCTGGGAGCCCTCCGGACATGTGGGCCCGGAAGGAAGCCGGGACAAGGCGCTTTTCAATGAAAACATTGCAAACGCCCTTGCTGAAGAGGTATGCCGCGAAGGCGGAGCCTCTTCAAGCGAGCCGGCTTACGAACTTACCCACCAGAGCGGAGCCGTCCTGATGCGCAGCCGTTACTGCATAAGATACGAACTAGGTCTCTGCCCGGTCAGACAGGGCGCCCGGAAGACCGGAGCGCTATTCCTGATGAACAACGGCAGGCGGCTGGCTCTGGATTTCGACTGCTCATCCTGCGAGATGTTGGTCAGGAAGGCCTGACAAGGGGGGCGCCTATTTCTCTTCAAATTCGAAAACCAATTCCACCGTGCCAAAAGAGACCGGCTCATCTCTTTTCGCTTCGAAGTATCTGGAACTCAAGCTTCCTCTCCATATAATATCATCACGGGCATTTATTGGTAAGTTAACGCTGAAGCCGTAGGACTTGGACTGCACCATAACCTTGCCTTCGCAGGTCCAGCTCGACCTTGTTCCTCCGTCGTCCTCTACGATCATGAACGCGCATGACTCCAGCTGATCTGTCCAGTCCGATACCAGAAGCACGTTGCACTCTATGGGTTCGCCCAGCATCTTTCTCCTCGCCACCACCATGAAATCGGTTATCTGCGGGTTATAAAGTTTCAGTTCTGCCTCAGTCGAGGCTCTGAACGACTCCATGGCTCCAATTTTCACAAAATACTCAGATGCCCCGCAGAACCAGGTGTCGCCGTGTTCCTTCATGGTCAGGCTCTTGAGAACCAGGCTGCGCAGAGGGGCTGAACCGTCCCCTCCGGCCCTGGTGACGGCCGCCCCCCCGGCCTTGGCAACTGCCTGCCCGTCTGCGTTCTCGGAAGCGGGACTGCCAATGGTCAGGAGACCTCCCTCACCCATCCATTCGGGATTATCCCTGCGTATGGTCTGCAGGGTCCTGAATGCACTGTCGTCATTGCTGTTTATCACCCACACAGGGTGTTGGGCGGCATATTTTTCGTCAACTTCCACTTCCTCCATTCCCCCTTCTCCAAGGCGGAAGCCCGTATTGACCAGGGAGCCGTCCGCGGGGTCCCAGGTGATGGTCGGCATCTCCGCTCCGTCCCAGTTTCCAGATTCGGGCCAGTAAATCTGGAGGCCGGAAGATGAGAGGGCCTCAAGGTATTTCTCGCAGGTCATTCCTCCGACAGCCTTGGTGGCAGTGCTCATGTTCAGGTCAAGATACTCCTTCAGCAGGTCGCGTATCGGACGGGTATAACTGTGCCCTCCGTCTGCCAGAGGGGCGCGCGTGACCGCCTCGCCCACCCCCGAGCCGGGCGCCTCGAGCAGGTCTGTCAACATATACTCCTCGTCATAACCGTTGGACGAACTGGAACTCACCGCGTCATGAACCTCCTGCAGCTGCTCGTCACCGAGCGGCAGTTTCGAAAGCACGCGCGCAACATCTTCAAGACTCAGCACAACATCTTCCGCATCTTCCGGATCGGGGAACTGGCGCAAGTCCACAAATTCGCAGGAACATGTCGCGGCAAAACACAGGACCGCGACGGAAACAAGTTTCACTTTGCTCATAATGAAAGTTTTTGTTGCAAAGTGACGGAATTGCTTCCGTTTACGGAAAATGAAAACGGATAAATTTGAAAAAAGGGCATACAGAGCTCTACAACTGGGACTTTTCTGCTCTGACAAAGCGATCTTTGCTGCAAAGATCAGGTAAAACGGAGACGGATCCGAGCCCCGCCGACCTGAACAGCGCTGCAGTTTCCTCCCCGAAAGCCTCATTTATCTCCACTATGCAGCAGCCTCCCGGCACAAGCAGTTTCGCTGCAGCCTCCGCTATCGCCCTGTAGAAGACGAGGGGATCGCTGTCGGCGACAAAGAGGGCAAGCGAGGGTTCATGTTCAAGCACGTTCGGGGCCATCGAGGCCTTCTCGCTCTCGCGCACATAAGGAGGATTGGAAAGCAGCAGCTCGCAGGGACCGAGACTTTCGAGGCTCTCCACGTCAAGCACGTCCTTCATGACGAAGCCGGGGGCGTTGGGAAGCCTGAAGGGTTGGGAAGCGGCGGTTCCGAGCGCTGCGGGGGAAATGTCCACACCAGTCACCCTCGCGTAAGGATGGCGCGAAGCGACAGTCCATGCAATGCAGCCGCTGCCGGTGCAGAGGTCATGCACACGTGAATGTTCCCGCCCTTCGAGAAATTCCGAGGCGAGCTTGCAGAGCATTTCGGTTTCCTGCCTCGGGATGAGCACCGAAGGGTTCACGTTGAACTCGCTGCCACAGAATTGCGCCTTGCCGAGTATGTACTGCACGGGCTCGTTGGCGAGCAGGCGGTCCACCGCGTCTTCCAGCACTGGCAGCAAGGTCTCCGGCACTTCCCTGAGCGGGTCGAGGATATGGGCGAAGCGGTCTGCGCCAAGCAGTTTCTCGCAGAGAAGGGCCGTAATGGAAGAAGCCTCGCCTTTACCGAAGGAAGCGGCAAGGCTTTCATTGGTCTGCCTGATGAAGTCTGCGAGCAGCATGGGCATCAGCGGGACTCTAAGAATTTTCTATGATGGAAGAGAGGAACTCCGTAATGTCTATGCCGGCCTGCTTCACCATCTGAGGCACGAGAGACGCGGAGGTCATGCCGGGTATAGTGTTGATCTCGAGGAAATATAGCCCCTCGTCAGATAGTATGTAGTCTATCCTCACTACTCCGGAGCAGTCAAGGCGGCTGTATATTTTTCTGGAGGTTTCCTGAATGAGTTCCCTTTCCTCGTCGGTGATGCGTGCGGGACAGATTTCCTTGCTCTTGCCGTTATATTTCGCATCGTAGTCGAAGAACTCGTTTTCCGAAACTATCTCTATCACGGGCAGAGCAACCGTTTCTCTGCCGTTGAAGTAGACCGCGTCCTGAAGCTCGCGTCCATTCACAGCCTCCTCAATGAGCATGGTCTTGCCCTCCGAAAAGGCGAGGGCTATGGCGCTTTCGAAATCCTCGATTTTCTTCACCTTGGTCACGCCGAAACTGGAGCCGCTGTCGGTAGGTTTCACGAACACGGGAAGCCCCAGTTTCTCCACAACCTTGGCGGGAAGGTCGGGAGTGAGTTCGTTCTTCCTCACGAAAATGTCCCTTGCCACCTTCACGAAATCCACGTCGTGGAGGTAGCTCTTGCATGAGAACTTGTCGAAGGTAATAGCCGAAACGAAGGAACTGCAGCTGCTGAAAGGTATGCCCAGCATCTCGAGATAGCCCTGCATCAGGCCGTTCTCACCGGGGGTGCCATGCTGCATGATGAAAGCGTAGTCGAACCTGACCTTCGAACCGTCGGGAAGGATGACGCTGAAATC
>JABUTS010000054.1 GCA_021443565.1 Bacteroidales bacterium
GAAATAACAATAAAAAAATACAAAATGCTGAAAGCTTCTGTTCTTCCAGGACAGGGCGCGCATCGTCAGCTGGAACAAGAGCGCCGACCGCCGCCGCCTCGCCTACCTGAACAACAAGATAGCGGAGCAGGTGCGGAGCGGCCAGACATAGCCCCCGATGCGCCCCAAGAACCGCTGCCCGGCACCTGTCAACAAGGCGTGACTATACGGTTAGGACATAAATTTTGACCTATACGCCTTAATTTTCGCCGTTTCCGCCAAAAATATTGCCGCAAGTAGTGCGTAATTCCAACATTTTATTTACCTTTGTAGCACAGTTTTGCATAGCGAGAGCCTACCAAAAACTTGGAAAAGTGTCAGAAATGATGCGAAAACACCTTGGAAAAGTGTCAGAAATGGCTCGAAAACACCTTGGAAAAGTGTCGTCAGCCCCCTCGCGCTTACAGCCAGCCTTCCTTCTTCATGGCCTCGGCGGTCTCGAGGAGCTGGGCGTACCAGTCCTTGCCGAAGCGGCGCGTGAGGGGACCCTCGAGGAAACGGTAGAGGGGCAGGCCGAGGTCGCGACCCTTACGGACGGCGGCATGGCATACCGTCCAGCGGTTGTAGCTGAGGGCTGACATACCGTTGGAGAGCACCTTCTCCCTGATGGGGTATAGCGCGCAGGAGATGGGCTTGGAGCAGCTGGTCTTGCCCGCACGCTGCGCCTTCTCGATGGCACAGAGGCAGCAGTCGCCGTCGTAGCAGGTGAAGACGCAGTCCTTGCCGCCCACGATGGACGTGACGAGGTCGCCATCCCTATCCACATACGCCACGCCCTTTGTGTCGATGACGCTCTGCGCCTGTGCCGAGAGGTCGTGCCATACGCTGTCGAGGGCGTCCTCTATGGCGAGTATCTCTTCTTGTGTCACTGGCGCGCCGGCATCGCCCTCTACGCAGCAGATGCCCTTGCACTGGGATATGTCGCAACAGAACTGCTCGGTGAAGATTTCCGTTGAGACGAGAACGTTTCCTATTTCTACTATCATGGAGTGGGGGAGTAAACGGGGATTATGCTAAACAGGGATTATGTTAAACAAAGATTATCGCAGATGGGCGCAGATTAAAACACGAGACTTCTTGTTTTTTTAACCGCAGATTCAACCAAATCAGCGCAGATGGGCGCAGATTTTTCTATCAACGAAAATCACAGAAAGCGCGAAAAATTCTGTGCCTTTTGCGTCTTTCGTTGATAAAAATCTGCGTAAATTTGGTTTAATCTGCGGTTTATATAAAAATACATCTGTGTTCATCTGCGCCAATCTTTGTTAAAGAGAAAAGTATCAGCGTATATCTGGTTAAGGCTTTAGCGATTCTGCTGTCAGCCGTACGCCTTCAGGCAGAAGCACTTGAGGCTGGTTCACGATGGCGCGGGCAATCGCGATTCGTTGCTGCTGGCCGCCAGAAAGCGAGTTCACGTCACGGTTTTCGTAGTCGGACATGGACACTAGCTTGAGAACCCTGCTCACCCTTCTGTCAATCTCGTCCTGAGGCACCTTCTTGAGCTTGAGTCCGAAGGCGACATTGTCATACACGTCAAGGTGGGGAAAGAGGGCGTAACGCTGGAACACAGTGTTGAGCGGCCTCAGGTGAGGCGGTATCCCGGTGAGGTCCCTGCCTTCCATCACTATCGAGCCGGAATCTGGCTGAAGAAAGCCCGCTATCTGGCGCAGAAGTGTTGTCTTTCCACAGCCCGAAGGTCCGAGGAAAGTTATGAATTCGCCCTTGCGTATATAGAGATTGATATCATCAAGCACCTTCTTCCCCGAAAAGGACTTGCTGAGATGCTCAATGTTGATAATGATGTCTTCAGCCATTACCTCCTGAAAAATTTCCTGAGATCTAAGAAATAAGTAGCTCCGATATTGAGCGAAAGGGACTTTGTCCAGTTGTTAATCGCCACAAGTCCATGAACCCTGAGATCCCGGTTGTCTTCAAGCGGATACCATGATGCCATCAGACCGCCGAAGCAGTAGCCTTTTCCCATGAGCGCGAGGCTTGCCGGTACGAAATAGTCCATCGGGTCCTCCTCGTCCAGAAGAGGATTCCAGCCTATCACGTCCTCCTCGGCGTTGCAGAATTCGTATCCGCCCTTCAAAACGAGACTGAACTTGTCGGAAGGGGACCAGCCCAGACTTCCGAGCACAGTGCCTTCGCTGTTGAAGATATTATCCCCGCCGTATGCCCTTGTGGAATAGTCGGCTTCCAACACGAAACTGTCGCCTATGGGGTATTTTAGACCCAGCGCCACATTGTTCACAAAACTTCCTCTGTCATATTCCACCACATTGACGGAACCGAGAAGCCCGAGATTGCCGTACTCTCCGATGAGGTAAAGCGAATATGAGTATAGGGCTGGGTTGGTAGCAGTGCCGGAAAAAGGATGTTCACCGAAAGGTGACGAGGAGAAATGCGCGGCAAGATATGTTGATTCCCCCGGTGAAGTCCACCCCAGCTGAACGCCCCACTGATAGACGGATAAATTGTTCCATACGGTTGAGTTGAGTACGGAGTGAGAATCGAAATCGTACTCGTAATTCTCAAATGTTCCAATCGGGACAGGCACCTTGCCGGCAGAGAGATCCAGACTTCCGAGGGTATAGGTGAGATAAGCCCAGTCTATGAAACTTGACTCCTGGCTACAGAAGGCATTGGTGTACAATGCACCCGGCTCATTGGCTCCCAGCCAGTGATCCCGCATCCAGTGACCTTCCATTGAATAGGAAAAATTGCTTCCTCCGAAATCGCCCTCGAACAAGGTATAGAGAGAAGTATTCCCGAAACAGAACCCGTTGGATGCTCCCTTGCCGACGGCAAAGGAAGGGTTCACTTCAAATTTCGGGATAACGAGGAACCGTGTTGCCGATTCCTCTTCCTCAGCCCCTTGTGCAAACGCAAGGGAGGAGCTGAGCATAACGCAGAGCAAAAGAACTGATTTTTTCATTCTTCAGTACCATAAAAACATTGTTTGGTTCCACATAGCCCGGGGTCTCCCCGTGGGTCTTGTTCCTGCATGTTTGCGGGTGCAAAATTAGAATGAAAAATCAATTTCCGGCACAGTTGGAGCAATTTTTTGCAACATGCTTCCGCAAAGCCGACGCAAGCCCCGGGAAATGCTCCCGGAGCCTACAGTCAAGTTGCTGAGAATCAGGCTAGCGGCCCTTACCGTAGAGGAAGCTGCTGAGGTAGCCTATGGTGCAGCAGCTGACCAGGCCTATGGTGCCGTAGAGCAGGAAGGAGACGGTGCTGAGCCTGCTGGCCGCGACTATGATGGCGATGCTCGCAAAGAAGCCGGTGAGAGCCGCCCTCGGGCCTATCCTCCTGAAGAAGATTCCCATCATGAAGAAACCTCCCAGACCGCTGGTGAGCAGTCCGAGGAAGAAATTGAACTGGTCCCAAAGCGAGGAGATGTCGAAGGTGGCGAGTATGACCGCCATGGTAACTCCGAGCACGCCTATCACCACACCCGAAACCTTCGCGAAGCGCATTCTGACTGCATCGCTCGCCCCTGGTCTGAACAGAGGCAGGAAGTCCTCAGTCATGACAGTGGAAGCCGAGTTGATGTTGGCCGAGAGAGTGGACATCGCCGCCGCGAACACTGCAGATATCAAAAGCCCCGCTATTCCAGCCGGAAAACGGCTCATGATATAGTGAGGAAAAATCGAGTCGGTATTGGTCATTCCAGCGGACAGCACCTCGGGATTCTGTTTGAAGAACACGAAGAGAGCCGTGCCTATACCGAAGAAGATGAAGGCTATTGGAATGCTGAGCAGGGCGTTCAGCCATATACTCTTCTTTGCGGCGCCCGAATCCGCCGTGGTGATGTAGCGCTGTATGACTGACTGGTCGGAGGTATAGGTCAGCAACTGGTTCACGAAGCCGCCGACTATGACAACCCAGAACACAGGTCCGGTCAGATCGAAGGTGAAGTCGAACACGTGGAACTTGTCGTTCTCAATCGCAGTTGTCCAGAAAGTGTTCCAGCCTCCGTCAAGTCCGAAAATCAGGTAGCCGAGAGCGAAGAGCGCGCCTCCCACCAGTATGGCCCCCTGAATCACGTCACCCCAGACAACGGCCTCTATGCCGCCTTCCGTGCAGTAAATGATGGTGACTATGCCCATCAGGAGTATGCAGAGATAGACGTCCATGCCCGTCACGGCGTTGAGGGCGAGCGAAGGGAGGAAAAGGACTATTGCCACCCTCGCGAACATGAACAGGCAGTAGAAGAGCGAGGCCAGCAGCTTCACAAGCCTGCTGAATCGTTCCTCAAGATATTGATAGGCCGACGCAACCTTGAGCTTCCTGAAAAACGGCAGATAGAAGGCAATCACGACAGGCGCCACGAGAGGTATTGCCATGTTGAACATGAACATGTTCCAGTCGGTTGCATAGGCCTTTGCCGGAATGGAAAGGAAGGTGATTGCGCTGAGGGCGGTCGCAAAGATGCTTATGCCTGCAGCCCACCACGGAATCCTGCTGCCTCCCTTGAAGAACTGGTCGGTATTCTTCCGGGACCTCTTCGAGAACATGAAGCCTATCAGGAGCATCACACCCAGATATATGACTATCACAAGATAGTTGACCCAGCCGAAGCTCACCTCATCCTTCACGGCCACTTCCAGAATATCGGTCGAGCGCACTCCCGGACTGCGTTCTCCTCCGGGAATGATGTACCTGTCGCCTATCCCTACCGCTCCCGAAACTGCCGGGAACTGGTATTCGCTTTCGCAAGGCAGGTCATAAAATTCGCGGGTGATGGTGTGATATGCATAGACCTTCTTCCCGAAGCCCGGGTGTGAGAGAAAGGCGTCGACCAGCTCGTCCGAACCGGCCTTCGCCAGAGAATCGCGCTTCATGAATTCAACCCCATCGTCACCGCCGAAAAGAATGATGTGCGAAGAACCATGACGGACTGCGGAAGAATACATAAGCCGGGGCATCTCCGCTTCAAGGCTCCATGTCTCCTTCCTCGGATCGAATTTCCAGACCTCGGTGCCTATGTGGTACTCGCCGTCCGTCATTCCCCTGCCTCCGAGCAGGAAGATGGACTGGGCTGAGCCGTCGTTCTGGCAGACCAGGCTGGAACCCTGAGAGAGCACGATCGTCGGACAGCCTTCCAGCTGTTTCCAGGCCTTGCCGTCAAAGCTGAAAAAGGCATTTGCACCGTCTATGGTTCCGTGGATGTAGGCTATTCCAGCATACTCTGCAAGAGCTGCCGGAATGAACCCCTCGGGAAGGGTTCCCACCTTGGAAACGCTCTCGGAAGTCAGCAAAAGCACCTCCTGATTAGGGTTGGTGCCGTCAGTGCCGCCGAACAGATAAATACCATTGCCGTGAGACCAGCAGCAGCCGTCTCCCAGACCGGCAGGGAGCCTGAATGAAGGGTTTTCACATGAACCGTCCTTCCCTATTGCATAGACAGCGTCCAGATAGGTTTTCTTTCCCCCGGCCCACGGACCTTCTCCGAGGAAATTGGAACCGCCTATGACATAGACCTTGTCTCCTATATGTCCGATGAAGGCACCGGCCGTCCCCGCCGGGAGCGTGCCTATCTTCCTTACCGACACTTCGGTGGCGCAAAGCCCCGCGCTGATTGCAAGGACCGCCAGGATTGCGAGAAAACGTTTCATGAATTTTTTTTGAATGATAAGAGAGGCGCCACCAGGGCGGCAGCGCCTCTCCGCAAATGTAAGTAATTTTAGAGATTTGCAAGCTGCTTTATCTGCTCGGCTGTAAGGCCGCTCTTGTAAAGCACGATGTCATCCATGCAGCCTCCGAACATGTTCTCAGGAGCCCATGCGCCGTTGGTGAGACGAAGATTCGCACCTATGCACAGAGGGATGGTCTTGGTGTCAAGGTTTGCGAACGATGCAGGGGCAATCGCCTGCTCACCATCAAGATATATGCACTCGGTGCGCTTGCCGTCGCTGCCCACATAGTAGGTGAAGGCTAGGTGGTGCCATGTTCCGTCAGTGAACTTGGCGTTGGAAGGCTGCAGAGTCTTGCCGGAACCCGAATTGGTCTTCTCGGAGGTCAGACGCAATACGTTGCCGGTCTGGAGACGAGCCCAGATCTGGTTGTTGATTCCTCCCGGATCCGCACCCGGGCAGTCGCCCTGGGCAAAGAATGCGTTGTTCGCGCTGACTGCTCCGATCTTGAACCACATGCAGAGAGTCATGTCGCTTCCCTGAGGGTATACTTTGTCAAGCTGCTCGTCAGCTGTCCAGAGGATGACGCTGTATGTCTTGCCCTTGGTGCCGCCAGGGAACTTCATACAGAAGCTCTGGTCGCCGTTGTGTCCTGCCTCGAACGAAGGCTCGTAACCGCCCATCGAATACTGCTGAGGGTTGATGCCGTTAGGGCCGAAATCCTTGTTGTTGCCGTCAAGAGGGAGAAGGAATACCATACTTCTGTTGAAGTCTGGAAGAACCGAGATGAGGTCCGCCTTCTCGCATATGTTCTCGTACTTGTCGTTGTAGGTCTTGAGAGTAACCTTGAACTTGCCCGAGCTGTTGTACTTGACCACAGGGTTGGCCTCGGTTGAAGTGGCAGGAGTGCCGCCTTCGAAGGTCCACTGGTAGCCGCCGACATTGCCGGTGGAAGTGGCTGTGAACTTCACGCTTCCGCCTTCATATGTAGTCGCGTTGGCTGCCTCGAATGATGAAAGGACTGCGTACTGGTCAAGTACGGTGAAGGCATCCTTCACTTCCTTCTCGTCTTTTGCGACAGGGTTGCTGACTTCAAGCTTTACGGAATATACGCCCGGGAGCAGTTTCATGACAGGATTTTCTTCGGTCGAAGTGACCGGAGACCCATTGTCAGGGGTGAAGGTCCATTTGATGCTGTTCGGGAAGCCCTTGCTGAGGTTGGTGAAGCTGATGGTCTCGCTGTCGAAGAGCTGGGTCTTGTCGAACGAGAAATCAGCGGTGACGCTGGAGTGGTAGTTGATGGTTATGAGGTCGCTCTTCACGATCTCGTCCTCTCCGTTCTTGTTGGCAACCTTGAGCGTTATAGTATATGTACCTGCCTCCATCCAGCGGATTTCAGGCCTGGTAAGAATGGAGGTTTCTGTCTCCGCGCCAGGGAAAGTCCAGTTCCAGCGTGTAGGAGCGCCGGTGGACACATCCGTGAAGGTCACAACCTCGCCTACGAGAGCCGTCTCGGTGTCGACGGTGAAATCGGCCTTGAGAGCCTCCTGCTCCTGTGCAGGTTCGCAGGAAATCATGACCGCGAGGGCTGCGATACAGTTGAGTATGTTAGTATGTTTCATAATGTTGCTGATTTATTTCAATATGTAGCTGAGTGCTGCTTTTTCGAAGCTGATGCGCTCGTATGAGCCGGCATCGCCGTTTTCATAAAGAATACCTATAATCTTGTCATCCAGCATAACCATGTCGGAGTAGGCTGTGTACCCTCCCCAGACAAGATAGCCTGACGACCATGATTTTCCTCCGTCCGCACTGGTCTTGATTGTCATCTTCGTCCTTCCCGATGCATTGCTGCAGTTTGAATGGAGAAGATATTCCCTGCCGTTGAAGACGGTTGAGAGCATGCTGCCCTGACAGGTAGGGTCCGGGAGAGCCGCCTCCTTCACCATGTCGACGAAGCTTTCACCGCTGTCGTGGCTCCAGGCAAGCAGGCGTTTCCCTCCCGAGGTGCGGCAGGTAAGCACGAGAGTGCCGTCCTCAAGTTCGGCCACGCTGCTTTCGTTTCCTCCCGAAACCATTCCGCCTATCTTCCAGTTAGCCCCGCTGTCATCGGAGTATATCACGTGGGAGTAGCCCGCGCCTCCTATGGCATTGCAGTCACATGGAACGACTATCCTGCCGGCATGGGGACCTTTGCGGAGAATGATGGCATGGCAGGGGCCGGTGGCATACCAGCCGTAACCGTCAGGCTTGGCCTGCGAGGTTATCTCGCGGGCCTTGCTCCAGGTCAGTCCGTCATCGTCCGAGAAGGTGTAGAACACACGGCGGGTGTCAGTGGTCTTGCCGTTGTTGAAATCCCCGGCCGACTTGCCGTCTGTGCCGAGATTCCAGGTCATGAGCAGATGTATCCTGCCGGTTACGGGGTCCACCACCGGGCTCGGATTGCCGCAGGTGTTGTAGCCGTCGTCCCAGACCATGATCAGATGGCTCCAGATCTTGCCTCCGTCAGTCGAGCGCCTGAGCACAAGGTCTATGTCTCCGGTGTCCCCGCCGCCGTTCTTCCTGCCTTCACAGAAGGCCAGAAGCGTGCCCTTCTTCGTGATGGTGATTGCGGGAATGCGGAAGGTGTGATAGCCGTCATGGTATTTCTCGAAAATGTATGGGGCTCTCACCGTCCCGACAAACTCATCACCATCAGACGGATTCACGGGAGTCGCCGGCTGCTTGCTAATGCACGAGCAGCCAACCATAAGCATGGCGAAAGCGAGGCCTTTGAGAACGGTATTCATGGTATTCTTATGAAATTCGGAATTATGCCGTCTGATCAGTCTTCGTAGCCCTCTGTCTGAACGAGATTATGGTTGAGGGAAAGTTCGGCGAGAGGAATCGCGTAGTAAAGGGGAACGACTATGCCCGCCTCCTTCCTCGCCTTGAGGTTAGGAACGGTTTCATAGATGTCAATCACGCCCTCGTGGTGGAAGCGCACGAGATCCGGCCAGCGCCTGTTCTCGAGCCAGAACTCCCTGAATCTCTCGTCGAGAATCTCGAGTTCTACTGACTTCTTGTCCGTTGCTCCGTCATACTTACCCAGACCGGCTCTCGCCCTGATGATGTCAAGCTGCTCGACAGCCTTTGTGGTTTCTCCCATGGCTGCGTAAGCCTCAGCCTTGAAGAGTATCATCTCGGCATGGCGGTAGAGGATGATGTCGTCGTCATAAATGACATTGGTCTCGGTCTTGGTTCCCACCATCTTGTTCTGGGAGGTGAAGCCGGTATATACGCCGTTGGCATCCACCGCATCAATGTAGGCGCAGGCCTTGCGGGCGTCACCCTTGTATGCGGAGAATTTCTCCCTTGCTATGTCAGAAGGATAGTAGCTGCTGCGGGATCCGCTCTTCGCGTAAGGAATCTGGTCCTTGTTGGCAGCCTTCTCCACAAACACGTCGCGGAGAGTCATGAACTTGCCGTAGTGGTCGGTAATCTCAGGGTAGCCGAAATGTATTGACCATATCACTTCCTTGCCGTTGCGGTTGCCCACATTGTAGATGTTCCTCACATCCTCCTCAAGGGAAGTTCCGGCCATAGCGAGGTCGGCATACTTTATACATTCCTTAAGGTCGGCATCCCCGCCTCCGAGCACCTTTGCTCTCCAGAGGTAGATGTCGGCGAGAAGGGCATAGGTGCCAAGTTTTGATGCCAGGCTCTTGTTTCCTATCCACTTGTCGTCCGAGAAGAAGAAAACTGCAAGTTCGGCATCGGCGATGGCCCTGTTAACCACCTCAAGCTTCGGTGACCTTGAAGGGAGAGGCTTGGCAGAGCCGACGGTAGGTTCGGTCTCGATGCAGGCGTCACCCCATGCCCTCGCGAGGAAGAAATAGGTGTAGGCGCGCATTGCATAAACCTGGGCAAGCACGTCGTCCTTATCCTCCAGCTTCGTGTAAGTGACCTTATCAATGTTGTAGATGATCATGTTGCAGTGCTGGATCACACTGTAATAGTCAGCCCATGAAAGGCCGTTGAGGGAGGTAAGGTTCTGGGCCCACTGGTTGGAGCCGCTTCCCTCGGCGCCGCCGATGAAGCCGTCGCCTCTTGCCTCGAAGTATTCAAGAGAGTTGAATGCGCTCCTGAACAGAGTGTATGTGCCGGTAAGGTAGCTGCTCACCTCGCCGGTGGTGCTCCAGTAGCCGGAGCCGTAGATAGCCGAAGGATTCTCGACATTCAGCAGGTTGCAGGACGCAAGCAGGCAAGCTGCAGCGCAGCAAAGTATATTTCTTATCTTTTTCATATTGCCTGTTCTTTAGAATGAAAGGTTAAGGCCGAAGCTGAACTCACGAGGTCTCGGGTAGAAGCCGTAGTCATAGCCGTTGTAGAGTTCAGGCACCATGCCGTCGTAAGCTGTGAGATAGCCGACGTTATATACGCCGCCGAATACCTGGAGGCCCTTGAGATGTATGGCCTTGACAGCCTTGTCCGGCAGATTGTATGAGAACGATATCTCTCGGAGGGCAAGGTAGTCGCCCTTGTGGTAGAACATCGAGGTGTTGGTCTGGCCGGACGTGCTTGCTCCGATGGATTCGCCCGAGCGGGTGAAGTTCCTCAAGCCGTAGTCGGAGTCCGACATAGGGGTGAAGCGAGGATACTTCGCATCAGGGTTTTCAGGAGTCCAGCAGTCGGTAAGGGCTGCACCGAAGGTATTGAAGTTGTTACGTATGCTGGCGAGGCCGTAGCCGAGATTGCCGTTGTTGATGACATGGCCCATTGCAAAGTCAGCTATCACCCTGACGGTAAGTCCCTTGTAACGGAACTCATTGGTAATGCCGCCGAGCTTGTCAGGACGGATCCAGCCCATGAACACCATATCCTTGGCATTGATGTAGCCATCGTTGTTGCGGTCTTCCCAGATGGTGTCGCCCGCATATTTCTTGCGGCCCTTTGCCTGCTCGTCGTAAGGGGCAAGGGCAGCCTCCTCGTCAGTCTGGTATACGCCTATGGCGTTGAAAGCCCAGCGTCCGCCGAACCTTTCGCCCTCTGCGAAACCGCCGACCTTCACGTCCTCACCGGTGACAGGGTCGTAAACGTAGTTTCCGCCCGTACGGTTGAGAAGCTCGCCGTTTTCAGGCTGGGAGAGTATTATGGTGCGGTACCAGGTGAAGTTGAAGCCGAGATTCCACGAGAAGTTCCTTGTGCTGACAGGCACGGCATTCACCTCTACTTCTATACCCTTCGTGCCCATTGAGCCGTAGTTGCACTTTATCGAAGAGTAACCGGTGGTCGAAGGCAGCTTGTTGTCGTAAAGTCTGTCGTATGTGATTTTGTTGTAACCATCAATAGCGAACTCAAGACGGCCGTTGAAGAAGCCGAGGTCGAGGCCGAGGTCATAGGACTCCGTGGTCTCCCAGAGCAGGTCGGCATTGCCGAGTGTGCTGTTGATGATGCCGACCTCACCGAGGTAGGTAGTGCCGGTGATGCCGTACTGGCCGTAGGTATTGGCGAGGGTGAGGCTGTTGTTGCCTGCCTGACCGTAGCTTGCGCGGAGCTTGAGTTTACTCATCGCCTTGCGGGCATTCTTGAAGAAGCCTTCCTTGTGGATGTTCCAGCCGGCGGATGCGCCTGGGAAGTAGCCCCACTTGTGGCCCTCGGAGAATCTTGACGAACCGTCGGCGCGGAGGCTTACGGAAGCCATGTACTTGCCGTCATAGTCATAGTTGACACGGCCGAAGTAGCTGAGCATGGCCTCGTTGGTTCTGGTTGAACTTGTCCTCTGGGTAGAGTCAGCCGTTGCGTTCAGGGTCGGAATGAGGTCAGTGGAAGCGCCGCTGCCGCTGCCTGAAAGCGCGAACTGATTGTCTGTGGTGTAGGTTGCGCCCGCAACCGCGCTGACATGGTTCTTCTTTATCTTCTTGTCGTATGAGAGAATGGCGTCAGCCTGGATATGGCCGTTGTACTGGTGGGCCGCAGAAGCAGGACGGATTTCAGTACCCGTCGTTGCGTTAAGCGCCTCGAACGAACTGGTCACACCCTCTGAAGATGTATAGTAGATGGTAGGGGCAAACTTGAGACCGTCGATGATCTGCCACTCCGCACCCATCTGGAAACCAACCCTATACTGGGTGTTCACGGTGTACTTGGTCTTGTAGTAGTTCTCGTACTCGCGAGGACGGAAAGAGCTCATTCCTTCACCCTCTGCCGGCATGCCGTTCTCGTAGTAGAGGCGGTAGGTAGGCGGCATGAGAATCGCTCTCTGGAGAGAATTCACGGCGTTCGACATCGTGTTGCGGTCGCCTATGTTGAGGTTGGCCTTCGAGAAGAACTTGAGGTTCCTGTTGACCTTGTACGAGCCGTTGAAGGTAGCCGAATAGTTCTTGTACCATGTTCCCCTGACTATACCGTCCTGGTTGAGGTGGTGGAGGCTGGCGTAATACGTAGCCTTGTCGTTGCCGCCGGACACGTCGAAGTTGTATTCGTGCTTGAGGGCGGTTTTATAGGTTGCATCCTGGAAGTCTGTGTCCATGAATATGAGAGAGCGTCCTGTGACGGGGTCGATCATGGTCTCCCAGCCCTTGTTCTCGAGTAGGTCAGCCACGAACTCCTGGCCATACTTGGCAAGGAACACGTCAGTGAACTCGAGGGTGTTGGGAGAATCGAAGTCATTGCCCGTAGACATGCCGAAAGAGCCCTTGAGGAACTTGTCCTTGTCTGCCTGAGAGGCGCGAGGGTCTTCGTTGATGGCCTTGCGGGTGAGGTACACATACTCCCTCGCATTTAGAAGGTCGAGACGCTTGGGCTGCTGGTCAACGCCCAAGGTATAGCGGAAATTGACCTTGACCTTGCCGGTCTGCCCCTGCTTTGTGGTCACGAGTATGATACCGTTGGCTGCGCGGGCACCGTAGATTGCGGTCGAAGCGGCATCCTTGAGCACTTCCATCGACTCGATGTCGGCAGGGTTGATGTCGGCAATGGACCGGGTTCCCTGTGAAACCACTCCGTCCACGATGATGAGAGGGGTGTCGGACGACACGCCGGTGGTCGTACCGCCACGGATGAACATTGCAGAAATCTCGCCCGGCTGGCCGGAAGTCGCCTGAACGGAAAGTCCCGGAACCTTGCCCTGAAGCTGTGCGAGCACGTCCTGCTGAGGAGAGTGGTCGAATTCGCTTGCGGAAACCTTGGTGATGGAGTTGGTGAGGAGAGCCCTCGACTGCGAGCCGTAACCGATTGAAACGGCCTCTTCAAGAAGTTCAGCGTCATCCTTCAGAGTCACGTTGACGATTGCCGCATCACCCACCGTCACTTCCTCAGGAAGCATTCCCATGAAAGAGTAGAGGAGAACGTCTCCCTTCTTCGCATTGAGAGAGTACTTTCCGCCGGTATCTGACATGACACCCTTCGAAGTACCCTTGATCTGCACTGTTGCGCCAGGCAACGGAGCGCCTGTCTGGTCGAATACCGTACCGGAAACAGTATTTCCGCCAGTGTTCTGGGCAGAGGCGGAGTATACGTTCAGCAAGGTCAGACCCATGACAACCAGCACTGCGGACAGCATTGTCCCCAATTTAAAGTTGCATTTCATAAAAGGTCAAAATTTGATATTGATGTATATTATGGTTCTCTAATAGGTATAGTCAGCCTTGATGTCGGTGAAGTGGATGGACGAGAAGACTATGCCTCCCGTATAGTTCTGGCCGGCCTCGAAGATTATTCCTATCGACTTGCCTTCGTTGAGCAGCACGAGGTCGGAATATGCCGAGTACATGCCGTCACCGGAATCAGCCGTATACCTGTATTGCTTCTTCCAGGTGAGACCACCGTCATAGCTTACCTTCACCGAGCCGAAGCGGCGGGAGGTTGCGTGGGTAGGGTTGGAGAAGAGGAGCACTGACTTGCCGTTGGACTCGTCCCTGAAGGTCAGCACAGCCCCTTGACAGCCCTTTGTAGGTTCAAGCAGGAGGCTGCTCTGGTCTACCGCAAAGGTCTTGCCTCCGTCCCTGCTGATGGCATCGTAACGGAAATAGTTCGTTCCGTCCTGCGGGCTCGAGTAGTTGCGGGCGTTGTAATAGATGTCACCATTGGCAAGTTCCGCCACGGTACCTTCGTTGCCCACCTTCATTGACGCTCCGTAACTCCAGTTGAAGCCTCCGTCGTCGGAATAGAGGCAATGGGCCGGACGTCCCGAGCACCTTGCCGGCACTATGAGCCTGCCCTTGTTGGGCTCGTGCTGCTTCTGGATGCCGTGCACAGGGCCGCAGAGCATGCTTTTAGCCTTAACCTGGGTTGTGATGTCGGTGTCTTTGGTCCAGGTCTGACCGTTGTCGTCGGAGAAGCACACGAGTATTTTCTCGGCCGAGGTGGCGTCCTTGCTGTTCCAGCACCACATGAGCATGATGCGTCCCGTATCCATGGTTATGGCTACAGGGTTGCAGCAGCGGCATTCTCCGTCGTCCCTCACAGCGACAAGCTTGGACCAGGTCTTTCCGTTGTCGGATGAGCGCTTCATCACTATGTCTATATTACCGAAATCGGAAGAACCATTCACTCGTCCTTCGGCGAAACACAGTATGTCACCGTTCTTCGCCACTATGGCGACCGGTATGCGGAAGAACTCGTAGCCATCCTCCTTGCATGAGAAAATCCTTATCCTTTTATATAGAGGGAAATCATCCTCAACCTTCGGATCGTCGTCGGTTTTCCCTCCGCCTCCCGGATTATCCTCTTCGCAGGCGCTGCACAAAGCTATGGAAAGAAGCGACGCTGCAAGTGCTATGAAAATTCTCTTCATATCCTTAATGTGTCTGGAAACCGATTTCGTCAAGCTCTGACCTGAGGGTGTCGAGTTCATCCTTGCTGTATGGAGTGACAGGAACACGGCAGTTGCCGCAGTCTATGCCTATGAGTTTCATGATGGCCTTTCCGCCGCGGATTCCGCCTCCGTGCCTGATTATGACGTTCACTATGTCTATGGATTTCTGCTGCCATACCCGTGCGCCCTCAATGTCGCCGGCAAGGAAGCAGTCCATAATGCCAGTGTAGTATTCAAGGCAGTAGTTGTATGTACTGCCCACTCCGCCCTTTGCGCCTACTGCCATGCCGCAGAGCAGCATCTCGTCGAAGCCGTTGAGGATGTCGAACCTGCCGCCTTCACAGTTTATGCATTCCATCATCTCCATGAAGTTGTTGGAAGTGAACTTGATGCCGTTGAAGTTAGGAATCTCCTTGCCGGCAGCCTTCAGGAAAGGCACCTGCGGAAGGTTGATGCCCGACATGGAAGGAATGTGGTAGGCGTAGAGAGGAATAGGGGCTATGGCCTCGCCTATAGGCTTGTAGAAGTTGATGAGATCACCGGTGCATGAAGGCTTCGCATAATACGGGGCGATTGCACCTACCGCGTCAACTTTCAGGCTTGCCGCATGCTTCGCCAGTTCCACGCAGTCCGCGAGGCAGGTTCCGCCCACATGGGCGATGATCCTGCAGCGGCCGTCCACAGCCTTTACCCAGGTCTCAAGTATAGCCTTGCGCTCCTCCACTGTCATGGAAGCCGACTCACCCGTCGAACCGCACACGAATACGCCGAAGGCGCCCGCCTTTACGAGATGCTCGGCGTATGGATAAATCATATCGAAATTTACGCTTCCGTCCTCCTTGAAAGGAGTGAACACTGCGGGTACCAGACCCTCAATCTTGAATTTTTCCATATAACTGACTGATATTTGATAATTTTATTTCTTCACATTCTCAAGAAAGCATGAAAGGCACTCCATGAACAGAGGCCTGTAGTCAGGCCCTATGGCGTCCTTGCGCCCTCCCTTCTCCTCCTGCAGGAAGCCGTAGCCGTGGCCTCCCGTCGGGAAAATGTACATCTCCGGACATACGCCAGCCGCCTTCAGGGCATCAAAATAGTCCAGGCTGCTGCGTATCGCCACCACCTTGTCGTTCTGGCTGAGAGCCATGAAAGTACGCGGGGTACGGGCGCTGACGCGGTGCTGCATCGAGTATTCCTCCCTCCTGGCAGCGTCTTCTCCGACAAGGCTGAGGCAGGTGCCTTCATGGTCACGAAGGTCTATGACCGGATATATGAGGACGGAGAAATCCGGCCTTGTGATTTCATCCACAAAAAGGTTGGAAGCCATTGCCGCAAGGTGGCCGCCGGCTGAAAAGCCCATGACTCCTATCTGGCTCACGCCCCAATCCTGCGCGTGTGCGCGACAATAACGGAAAGCGTTCTGGACGTCGGTCAGGGGAGCCTGCGTGCGGCCGTTCGGAAGCCTGTAGACCACCACGCACACGCTTATGCCCTTGCGGGTCATCCATTTTGCCACGTCATAGCCCTCCTTTGTGGCACAGACCGTGGAATATCCGCCTCCGGGGCAGACAACCACCATCTGTCCGTTCGGATGCTCCGGGAAGAAAAGCTGGATTCTCGCCCTGTCCCCGACATGGCTCACGTTCCCCCACTCGTTGACCTCCTCGGGTTGGGTGAAGCCGTTCGAGCAACCCGGTCCCAAAGTCACGGCAGTGCCGTTCTCGACTATGCCCATGTCGACATCCTGCCCCTGCGGATAGAGCAGGATCTCACTGACTCCGGCAAAACTCTCGTTTCCCAGAGCGCAGGCGGGCACAAAGGTTCCGAGAGTGTCGGTCATGGGAACCGTATCCGTTGAATATGAATGGATTCCTGCTGTGAGAGACGCAGCGCTGCCCAGAAACGGCAGCACTGCAAAAGCAGCAGTCGCAAGTAATCTGGCAGGGTAGTTCAGTGTCATGTCGGTGTAATTTGTCTTATTTGTCGGACAAATATAAAAAATATATCGGAAAAAATTCTATTTTTGCAATTAATCGTCAACCCAATGAATTTTGTATCATGAAAATATCCTCACTTGCCCCGCGTGCCCTTGCCGCAGCAGTTCTCATACTTGCTTCCCTCTCCGTGTCACGCGCTCAGGACGTCACAGTCTTCGAATGTGGAGAGAACGGCTTTGACACCTACCGCATACCGGCCATAGTCAAGGCTGCTGACGGCTCTTATCTGGCTTTTGCCGAGGCCAGAAAATTTTCCAGAAGCGACACCGGAGACATTGACCTGGTGCTCAAAAGGTCCTTCGACGGAGGAAAGACCTGGAGTGCTATCACCACAATCTGGGACGACGGCGAGAACGTATGCGGAAATCCATGTCCGGTGGTGCTTCCGGACGGGGAAATCATTCTCCTGAGCACATGGAACCGGGGCGACGACCATGAGAAGGACATCCAGGACTATAAAAGTAGGGACACCCGCAGGGTATTCATGCTCCGCTCACGGGACAACGGAGCGACATGGAGCACTCCCGTGGAGATAACATCCATGGTAAAGAAGCCAGACTGGGGCTGGTACGCAACCGGGCCCTGCCATGCCGCAGTGATAAGTTCTGGACACCACAAGGGGCGCATAGTAGTGCCTTCGAACCACAGCGAACACGACAGCGAAGGCAAAGTAGTGGCACGCTCTCAGATAGTATGGTCCGACGACAGGGGCGAGAGCTGGCACATAGGGGCCATTTCCGCCCGTGGAGGCAACGAAAGCACGGTCTGCGAGACCAAGGGCGGCGGCCTCATGCTCAACATGCGCAACTTCTATAAGCCCGACACCCTCCGCATGGCGGGATTCAGCGCCGACGGAGGCGAGAGCTGGGAGCTCGAGACCATAGCCGGCGACCTCGTCGAACCACGCTGCCAGGGCACCATGATAAATCTCTCTACGGGCAAGGCTGGCAAAAAACTCGCTTTCTGCAACCCACGCCACAATGTGAAAAGACGCAATCTCACCTTGAGCATATCGAAGGATAACGGCAGGACGTGGCCGGAGCACATCTGTGTATTCGAAGGTCCCGCAGCCTATTCGGACATAGTCCTGACCGGACGCGGCAAGGTCGGAGTCCTGTATGAGAACGGTACCGACGAAAAACTTTATTCAAGAATTTCATTCAAGATATTGAAACTGTAGATTACCGCCCATGGTAGAACTCGAACTCAAAAATAATTCCCGGAGAAAGACCCTGGTGGACGGCGTGGAAGACGCCCTGCTGGAATACTTCAAGAACAACAACCTAAAGCCGGGTGACAGCATACCCAACGAAATGGAACTCGCAGAAAGTCTCGGCGTCGGACGCGCTGTGCTTCGCGAGGCGCTCAGCCGCCTTAAAGTGTCGGGCATGATAATCTCGCGCCCGCGCATAGGCATGATGCTAAGCGAGCCTTCACTCTTCGACGGCATGAGCAAGTGCATCAATCCACTGCTGATGAGCGAGAAGACTCTGCTGGAGATGCTGGAGCTCCGAATGGTGGTCGAGGAGGGTATATGTTCCAGCATCTTCCTCAACATTACAGACGAGGACATAGCCGAACTTGAGGAAATCGTCGGACTAAGCCAGATGACCGGCGCGTACACCTACACATCCATAGCCGAGCATCAGTTCCACACAAAGCTGTACCAGATAACGGGCAACAGCTCGATCATCAAGTTCCAGAGCATAATCTACCCCATCATAGAATATGTAAAGTCGCGCTACAAGGACGCTTTCCGTCCCATAGAGCTGGAACTCATCAAAAGCGGCACCATGGTCACCCACGAGGAACTTCTCAACCACATCAAGGCCGGCGACCTGGAAGGCTACCGCAAGGCCGTGGGAAACCACTTCGAAATCTACAGGACCTACATCAAGAAGGTCCGCTCCAAAAACAGGTAGGCCTGAAAGCTATTTCGTCGGAAGGAAGTCGAGCAGCGCAGACGAGAGCCTTTCCTCGTCAGCCTTGAACGCGCGCCTGCCGGAGAGGTTGCGGCTTTCTACCGGGGACTTTCCGCGCAGCCTGTAAAGTTCGGTCGCGACCTGTTCTCCGGATGATGAATCGTACCACTCCACAAGGCGGAAGCGGCGGTCCCTGATCGCATAGCCCATCTGGCGTCGTGCCGATGCCCTGTGCAGGGCGGAATACGGCCTCGGGAACTGGCTTACGGCGTATTCCTTCCCACCCCTTTCACCTTCAAGAACATTGACGAAGGAAGATCCTGAAAGAGGCTGGAGCGAATTCATTCCGCACAGCTCCAGCAAGCTTGGATAAATGTCAACGCACTCCACCATGTCCCCCGCCTTCTTTCCCGCAGCTCCCCGGCCCGACAGGTATTTCTGCGGCACACGTACTATCAGCGGCACTCTGCACGCCGCCTCATAATTCGTTGACTTGCACCAGAGTGAACGCTCGCCCAGATGATAGCCGTGATCCCCCCAGAGCACTATGATGGTATTCTCGTACAAACCCCTGGCCTTCAATGCTTCCACCAGCCTTCCGACCTGGGCGTCAGTAAAGGACACGCAGGAATAATAGGCTCTGCGTAGTGCGGCCTCCTGAGCGTCAGTCATGGGGCCGGTCTCGGGTATGTCGGTATATCCTCGAAGTTCGTCGCTGTTATGGTAAGAAATTGAAGGTGCGTCGATTATGGAATCCCTCTGCGCAGACGCAAGGCCGAAATCAGTCTTTTCATAAAGGTCAAAGAAGCGTTCCGGGGCGCAGAAGGGTAGGTGGGGCTTGAGGAAGCCGACGGCGAGGAAGAAGGGTTCGTCCCCCAGCCTTGAGAGGCTGTCTATCGCCGCGCTGGCGGTGCCATGGTCTATGTACAGGGAATCAGGTGCATCCGCGAATTCAAAGCTCACGCTCTTGCCGCCGGACTTGCGGTTGCCGGGCAGCATATATTCGTTGTCGCGGTTGTATCTGTAGCGAGAGGGAGGGACTGACCATGAAAGCGAATCCGCACCGTTCACGTCACCGTGGAAGATTTTGCCTGTGCCCACAGTCCTGTAGCCGTTTTCCCTGAAAGCCTGGGGCAGGGTCACCACGTCCGGATTTCTCTGGCGCATGGGCGTATTCAGTTCTGTCACACCCACTTCCTCCGGGCGGAGACCGGTGAACATCGAGGCTCTGGTCGGGCCGCTAAGCGCCTGCTGACAATATGCCCTGGTGAAGCAGGTTCCCTCAGATGCCAGTGCGTCGATATTGGGGGTTATGGCGAGCCTGTCACCATAGCATCCAAGGGTGGGGCGAAGGTCGTCGACGGCTATGAAAAGCACGTTGGGACGCTCTCGGGCCTGGAGGCACGCGGGCGCAAGGGAGAGCAGGACGAGGGGAAGGGGTCGCATCAGATGAAGAATTCCGGTATTATCTGCCTTGCCCTGGCGCGAACCGCCTCAGCGCATGAAAGCGGAATCGACTGATACGGCCAGCGCAGCTTGGGGCCCACGTCCGCCCATCCGCCGACAAGGGCCATGAAGCGGTCGCAGGCATGGTTGGGATAGCCGTCTCGCACGATGAAAGGGTCTATGCACTCGCTCATGAACTTCTGTATCCTGCCCTCGGTTTCCATTGCTGCCTCCGGGTCCTTTCCTATGGTCTCGTACCACTGTTGGGCAGCACGAGGATTTATGCAGGAAACGTTCGAATACGCTCCGTCCGCCCCATGCAGGATGCCGAAGGCAAGGTGATGGCCCGGAATGAAAATCGAGAGCCCGCACTTCTTCGCCTCTCGCATCTGCGCATACCATTCCCCGCTGCGGTTGTCGTCGAACACCTTCAAGCCTATGACAGAGTCCACCTCTGACTTCAGCACTGCCCACTCGGCAGGCTTCATCACCCTCTTTGCATGAGGGGGGTTGTATATGACCATAGGTATGCCCCCGGCATTCTCCTCCATCACCTTCAGGAAATCCACAGCCGCCGCGGTGCTCGAAGGGAACCAGTCCGGCAGTATGACCTGGACCGCCCCCGGGCGAAGGTCCCTTATCGCGAGCAGGCGCTCAAGCGATTCCCCGGCGCAGGGATGGCTCACCCCTATCTGGAAGGGCACCCCGGCAGCCTCACAGCGCGAAGCGAGAATCTCTGAAATCCTGCGGAATTCGTCCATGGTTTGGGAGTAGAATTCGCAGGCTGTCCCGTTTGAATATATGCCCGAAGGGTGGGCTGCGACAAGCGTCTCAACCTCGTCTTCGAGTCTTCCATAGTCCAGCTTTCCTGCCTCGTCAGTGGTCAGGAGCAGTGTTGCCCAGTTGCCTTTGAGGCTGTCTGAAGTAAGTGATTTCATAACTATCAGATATTATCCGTTCAGAAGGGTATTGTCAGTTTTCATGGCAATGGACCAGGGCTTCGGCCATACGGCTCCAGCTATAGCGGGATTTGCCCGCCTTTATCCCATCCGAAAAGTCGGGTTTTTCAGTAAAGAACTCCACAAGCGCGCTGCAGATTGATTCGGGGTCAGGGTGAACGCAATAGCCGGCCTCACGGTCCGGAACAACATCCCTGAGGGCTCCCACATCTGTCACCAGCATAGGCAGTTCAAAATGATAGGCAATCTGGGTGACTCCGCTCTGGGTAGCCGAGCGGTACGGCAGGGCCACCAGGTCCGCCAGGCTGAAGAAATGGCGTACGGCATCATCGGGGATGAATTCCGCGAACCAGACGACACGGTCTGCAATGCCCAGACTTTCAACAAGGTCGTAATATTTCCTCCCGTCACCATAGAACTCCCCAGCAACTATGAGCTTCTTATCCTTCAGTTTCTCATCGGTGAATGCTTCCAGCAGCCAGTCAAGTCCCTTGTAATCACGGATAAGGCCAAAAAACAGGGCATATTCCCCCGACGGGTCCAGCCCAAGGGCGGCGGCAGCCTCCTCCCGGCTCTCCTTTTTGCCGAAATGGTCATATAGAGGATGCGGGCACACCGTCACAGGCTTCGAATCATCATACAGGCGTATGTCCTTGAGCACTTTGTCGCATAGGGCCACCATTCCGTCCAGAGTCTTCACGAAATAGCTGGGCAGAAGCTTGTCCATCAGGTTGGCTTCATGCGATATCATATTGTGAATCAGACCTATTTTCCTGACTTTCCTTCCGAGTATCCTTGAAATCGTGCCGAAACAGGGGGCAAAATAACTCATCCAGTAGGCGAAAACCACCATGTCGGGAGCATCGCGGCGGATACAGCGTCCGGCCCTGATCCAGTTGAACGGATTGCATGAATTGATGCAGCGCACTATATTCAGTCCTTCGGGGGCCGGGTCATCAGAATACTGGGTGGTACCGGGGAACAAGAAGCCAGGGTACTGCAGGGTGAAGGTATACAGCGTCACCTCATGTCCCTGCGAAACATACTCCTGCGCAAGGCGGACATTGAAGGCAGCGATACCCCCTCTATACGGGTATGAAGGCCCTATGATTCCTATTTTCATACATCGTCAGAATTGGGCTGCGTTGACCACCTGGGCGATCCTCCTGACTATGCTTCGGGTGGTCACAATCTGGTCATGATCGCACGGCATCTCCATCACGGTGATGTCCTCTGCATATTGTGCGAATCCGTTGGCAGGAAGGTGATGGGCGAGGGACTTGGCCAGGTCTGTGTCGCGGACTTCCTCTGTGCGGAAGAAATTGATATGGGTTCTGACCTTGCCCGACGGAGTATAATTCGCCAGGTCTTCTATCACGCGTATGTTGTTGGTCACGAGAGAATCAACGCCGTTTGAAGACCGTATGCCCTCAAAACATTCCTCAGTCTCGAAATATTTCTTCACATTAGGGTCGCAGCCCTGACGCTTGACCAGATGGCTGTTGTGCGGTTCTACAAGTATAGGATCCAGCAGGGTAAGGTCCTCTATCACCTCCCCGGCCGCTTCAAGCTGGAGGGCCATCTCGAATGCGACCGATCCGCCGTAGCTCCACCCTCCAAGCCTGTAAGGCCCCACAGGCTGCACGCTCTTCATAAAATAGATATAGAGTTTTGCTATCTTCTCGACGGATATTACAGGTATATCCCTATAATTGAGGTTATGGTTTTCGAAACTGTAGAATGAAATGTCCGGGTCAAGTTCCTCGGCCAGCATACGGTAGGCCTCGGAACCAGTATTCGCCGAATGGGCGAAGAAAAGAGGTGTGCGAGGCTTTCTCCTGCCTTCTGTGTAGCAGAACAGGTCCTCTGTACCTATTCTCTTCTGGCTGATGACCTTGGCGAGTTCGCATATCACCGGATGGGCATATACGTCAAGGGCGGCGATGGCTCCGTACTGAGCCTCCGACACTGCCTGGGCGAGCTGCGTAGCTTGGATGGAATCGCCTCCGAGGGCAAGGAAATCATCGTCAATGCCCACCTCGCCGCACTGCAGTATCTTCTGTGTCTGCGCCACAAGGAACTTCTCGGCATCAGTGACAGGCTTGCGTATCTTCCTGGCAGATTTCTGGTTCGATTCCGGCACAGGCAAAGCCTTGCGGTCGAGTTTGCCGTGGTCGTTTAAAGGCAGGGCGTCCATCTTCATATAGGCGGCAGGTATCATGTACTCAGGCAATGAACGTTGCAGCCATGCACGCAGGCTCTCACGGGTTACTCCCTCGTCCGCCACATAATATGCGCACAGATAGACATGCCCGTTCTTTGAAGTTATATCCTTCACAGCAGCCGCCTTTATGCCCGGCATCTTGCGTATGGTCTCTTCTATCTCGCCCGGCTCCACGCGCTGACCGTTGATTTTCACCATCCAGTCCTTGCGGTTGATGAAGGTCACGACTCCCCTCTCGTCCATGACTCCGAGGTCACCTGTATGAACTATGGTTTCGCCGTCTTCGGTCACAGTGAAATGCTGCAGGCTTTCTTCCTCATGGTTCAGATACATGTGGGGGAACTTTCCCTTCGCACATATCTCTCCTTCGGTCCCGGCAGGCAGCAGGCTTCCCGCCTCGTCGCATATCATCACCTCGACATTATCCAGAGCGACACCTACCGGAGTGTTCTCATACGGCTTGTCCACCATGAACTTCGTCAGAGGAAGGGCCTCGCTCTGGCCGTAAAGCACCATCACCTCGTATTCCTCGCTGAATATGTTCACGACGCGCTCGCTGGCAGTGAAGACACGGCGCAGGGCCTTGTCGCTGTTCTTGTAGATAAAAAGCATGCGCGGACTGAGGAACATGGTGGTGAGAGAGTGCTTCTCCGCATAACGCGCGAGAGCCGTGATGTCGCGTCGGGTATCTTCAGCGATTATATGCACACAGCCTCCCGCCATGAGGGTTGCCACGAACTCCACCATCTTAGCCACGAAGGACATTGGAGCCGTACTGCCGAAGACTATCTCTCCTATCCCGTTGAAAAGTTGCTGCGAGTTGGCTCCCGCAAAATCAAAGTCCCGAACAGTGTAAACCACGCCCTTGGGCTTGCCAGTAGAGCCAGAAGTATAAATCAGCATGGCATGGTCGGTTTCCTTCATCGGCACCGTCTCTCCACGCTCGTACTGGTCTATATCGTCGAAAAATGAAAGTTCCACGATCATGCTTGCACTGCAGTCGTTGCGTATGTACTGGATGCGTTCCTCGGGATAGTCCGGTATCAGAGGCACTATGCTGCAGCCATACTTCAGCACTCCGATTTCTGCGGCGACGAACTCCATGCAGCGCGGCATCAGCACCGTAACATGGTCACCCGGCTTCACGCCCAGTTCCGCGAGTTTTGTCACGACCTTGTCCGAAAGGGCATCCAGATCCCCGTAAGTGGTGGAACGCACACCGTTGTAGTCCACAATAGCGACAGCGGATGGCTTCGAAAGGGCATATTCCCTGAGTTTTTCCAGATATTTCATACTGCGAATCACTTATATTGTCAGATATTTCATAAATAATCGCCTCCCCTGCCCGAAGGTTTCCGGGGCCGGGGGGCATAAAGGTGGATTTCGAAAGTCAAAAATAATGAATTTGTGCAGATGAGGACATCGTTTTATCTAAAAAAGGCTCTTTTTATACAAAATCAGTCAGAATAAGTATATTTGTCGTTCTGTAACAACCGAACAACAAAACATGAAAAAAATCAGCAACTCGAATTGGCCGAAGAACATCCTCCAGTGGGGCATTCTGGCAGCCATCATCCTTTTCATCTCAGGCCTGATTCCTTCGCAGGACGCCATAGACCCTGAAGCATACTGTCCTATGGGAGGCTTGGAGGCGCTTGCCACATACGGCGTAAGAGGCTCGCTTCCGTGCTCGATGTCTTCTCTCCAGATATTGATGGGCATAGCGCTGGCTGCCGCCGTAGTGCTCTTCAGCAAGCTTTTCTGCGGCTACATCTGCCCTCTCGGAACAATTGAGGATCTGCTGATGAAGCTACGTTCCGCATTGAAAATCAAGGCGGTCAGCATAAAGAACGGTTCTGTGGCCGACAAGGCGCTCAGAATTTTCAAGTACCTGTTGCTGTTCTATATCTTCTACACCACTACAGCCGCCAGCGAGCTGGTCTGCAAGGAGATGGATCCTTACTATGCGATGGCCACCCTCTTCAAGGGAGAAATCGTGCTTTGGATGTCCCTCACCTCAGTCGCCTTGCTCTTCCTCGGTGGATTCATTGTTGACAGATTCTGGTGCCGCTACGTGTGCCCGCTCGGAGCCCTATCGAACACTCTCAAATACTGGATATGGGTACTTGCGGTCGCAGCGGCATGGCTGGGCCTCGGAGCCCTTGGAGTCAACATCCCATGGTGGTGGCAGTTCGCGCTCGTATGCGCCGGAGGCTACGTTCTCGAGCTTGTTGCCAAGCCTCGACTTCATGTGCTTAACATCGTGAAGGATGCTGAGAAGTGCGTGGATTGCGGACTCTGCGACAAAAAATGCCCTTACCACATCCCTGTTTCCGCAATGGCCGGCGGCAAGGTCTGCCATGTGGACTGCACCCTTTGCCAGGAGTGTGTGACCGTATGCAGCAAGGATGCGCTCGCTGTTTCATGCAAGTCGGGAAGCAAAGGCCCCGGCCTTGTGTCCAAAACCGCCCCTGCAGTCATTGCAGTGCTGCTGATAATAGCCGGCATGCTGCTCGGCAGGAGCATAGAGCTTCCTACGATAAACGAGAAATGGGGTATGGAAAATGTCGACCCTGCAAATCTCGAAACTCTCAAAGTGGAAGGACTCCGCTCGGTAAAGTGCTTCGGAAGCTCCATGGCATTCAAGGCCAAACTTGAAAAGATAGCAGGCATCTACGGTGTCAAGACCTATGTGGGAACCCATACGGCCGACATCACCTACGACCCGTCTAAGATTACTCCGGAGAAGATTCAGGAAAGCATATTCACTCCTTCTGTATTCAGGGTGAACTCCCTTGACCCGAAGGCTCTCGACAAGCTCAAGATCTACACCATTCGCACCGAGAAGATGACCGACAAGCTTGACCTCAACTACTTCGGACTACAGCTGAGGCTTACAGGGAAACGCATCTACGGCGTTGAAAGCGAATATGAATGTCCGCTCGTCGTAAGGGTGTTCGTCGACCCCGAGGAAGAACTCGACGAAGCATGGTTCAAGGAGGTTGTCGAGCTGAAGAGCCTCGACATGCCTGTTCACGGGGGAGGAGTGAAGTCAACCCCTGTGGACTTCGAGTTCGTCAGGATGGAAAAGGGCGTTTCATACATTGACACGCCTGAATATCTCCACAAGATGTTCTCGCCTTTCAAGGCCGAATTCAAGAGCCGTCTCGAAAAGCACGAAAACGACACTCAGATGCTCTACGAACTAGTGGACCAGAACTACGAAAAGCCTATCATCCTGCGCGGAATGCCTTTCGTAAGCAACCACCTTTCCGCCAACGAAGGAATCATAGGCGTATATCTCGACCTCAATTCGGAACTTCAGCCGGCAATAATGGTCCGCTATGCCGCCCCTATGACGGCGGAACGCATCTGGGAACTCCTCACGATGAAGGAGTGGACAATCACATACAGTGCCGAAGACATACGTCAGGTTCCAGCCAAGATGACCTTCGAAGAGCCGGGACAGGCACATGAATGGAAAGGCTCCCTCGAGGCAAAATAGCAAACAAGATGAAATCCGTCAGAATACTCACGGCGCTTCTTGCCGCAATGCTCACATTTTCTCCCCAGGTCCGGGCCGACGAGGGAATGTGGTTGGTCCACATGCTCGAGAAGGGGCTGATGAAGAACATGAAGCAGGCGGGACTGAAACTCCCTGCCAACGTGATATATGATGACTCGGCGGTCTCCATCAGCGATGCGGTCGTATCCCTCGACTTCGGTTGTACCGGAAGCATGATCTCTGACAAAGGCCTGCTCATCACCAATCACCACTGCGCCTATTCGGACGTGCATTCCATCAGCACCCCGGAACACAATTACCTTGAGGATGGTTTCTGGGCCTTCTGTTCCGACCAGGAAGTGCCCATCCCAGGGAAAAAGGCCTACTTCCTCAAGAGGGTGCTTGACGTTACCGAAGAGGTAGCCCATGTCTGCGACTCCGCTGCAACTACAGATCGTCCGGCAATAGGCCGCAGGCTTTCCTTCCTGATGGAGAAACGCTACAGGGAACTGTACCCCGGCTGCGAGGTCAGCCTTGACGTGATGTGGCGCGGGGAGAAGTATTATCTGTCTGTGTACAAGACATACAGCGACCTCAGGCTAGTGGCCGCACCGCCTGTCTGCATCGCTGCTTACGGCGGTGACGTCGACAACTGGGAGTGGCCGCAGCACAAGGGAGATTTCGCGATTTACCGCGTCTATACCGCACCTGACGGCAGCGATGCGGAATACAGCGTCGAAAACATCCCTCTGATACCTGACAATCACCTGAAGATCAATGCCAAAGGCGTCAAAACCGGTGATTTCACGATGGTGATGGGATACCCCGGCAGGACCAACCGCTACAACTCATCCTTCGGAATCGATTTCATCTGGAAAGACTCCAACCCTGTGACAGTCAAGGTGCAGGGAGACGTGCTCAATATCATGAACCGCCACATGGAGGCTGACCCCGCAGTCCGTCTGATGTATGCCGACGACTATTTCGGAATCAGCAATGTCCAGGAACTGAGGGCCGGAGAAGTCATGACCTTCCGCCGCTACGGAGTGGCGGACATACGCAGGGAAAAGGAAAAGGAACTTCAGGAGTGGATTGATGCGGACCCTGACAGGAGGGAGAAATACGGAAGTTTGCTCCGCGACATGGCAAGGGCCTATGAAGCCGTGAGGGAGGAAGAGATTCAGACAATATGGTATAGGGAGACCTTGATACGCGGATGCGAAAGCACCACATCTGCCACGAAGGTCGACACATGGCTTACTTCCGTGCTTGGGAGGGATAACAGACATCCTGAGTCTATAGTCAAGACTATGGATGCCAAGGATGAGCAGCGGATTTACGGCAAGCGTGACGCGGAACTTGAAAAGGACCGCTTTGCATACGCGATAAGGGAAGCTGCGGTGCACATCAAGCCGGAAAACCGTGGAGAAGTGTTCAACAGCATGCTCGGGCAGTTCGGAGGGAACGCCGATGCCCTCGCAGAATGGGCATGGGACAACACCTACCTCAACTCGAGGGATAATTTCCACGACTTTGTGAATAGGGAACATAGTCTGGCTGAATATGTAGGCGACCCGGCTTTCAAACTTCTGAGAGCGATGCAGGCTGTAGATTTCAACAAGAGGGTTTCTGCCATAGAAGAGTCTGTGGGCAAAATTCTCGACTACGAGAAGTCCTACACCAATGCTTTCTACGAGATGTATCTGGACAAGGGCATACCTCAATATCCCGATGCCAATTCAACCATGCGCCTCACCTACGGCACCGTAGGTCCCGTAAGCCCGGCAGACGGCAAGTTCTTCTACGACAGGAGCACCACGGCGGGCATTCTGGAGAAATACGACCCGACGGATTATGAGTTCAACGTGAACCCGCGCCAGCTCCAACTGCTCAAAGGCGGAGATTGGGGAGAATGGGGTGACAAGGACGGCGCCATGCACGTCAACTTCATATCCAACAACGACATAACCGGAGGAAATTCCGGCTCCCCGGTCATGAACGCAAGAGGCGAACTGGTGGGGCTGGCATTTGACGGAAACAAGGAGTCGCTCTGCGGTGACAGCTACTTCCATCCCGAATACAACAAGTGCGTCAATGTGGACATACGCTACGTGCTGTGGATTCTTGACCGCTACGCCGGAATGAACTACATACTTAATGAAATGGAAATCATCAAATAAATTCAAATCATGAAAAAGGTTTTATTTATCGCATCAGCAGCGCTTCTTCTCGCATCCTGCAACAAGGACGAGGTAAGCGTCAATCCCACCACCCTCTCTTTTGAGGAATTTGCAGCAACACAGCAGGTCTCCGTCGACGCAAATGTTCCTTGGACAGCGACCTCAAGCAGTGAATTCGTAACCGTTTCTCCGTCATCAGGTACGGGCATCATGCCTGTAAGTATTTCTGTAACTGACAACTACGGAGATGCCCGCACGGCACAGGTCACCTTCACCGCAGGAGATGCCACCGCCACCCTGGAAGTTTCACAGAATGCCGTGGTTCCGGGTTTCACCGCCTTCAAGCACGAGTATACCGAAAGTTATGAAGGTCTTGTCGGAACAGTGGTATTCACGACAAGGCAGACCTGGAGCATAGAATCTGACCCGGAAGTGACGTTCAGCCAGACCTCCGGTACCGGTGGAACCGACATAACCGTAACCTATACCACAGTACCGGGTAAGCCGGACGGAGAGTCAGTCTATCACGTGACTTTCAAGACTCCAAATGAGGCCAGGGAGGAACTGTTCATCGTTCCGAAAGCCTGTGAGACTCTGGGCGGATATGATTATCCGGTTGCAAAGATGCCTGACGGAAGCTGGTGGTTCGTGGAACCTTTGCACTATATTCCTTCAGGATACACCGTCAGCGACAACCCTGCAGACAACAATAGCCACATCTGGTACCCATACACAACCGACGGTACCACCACAACGGCTAAAAAAGATGAGGCGACCATCAACAAGAACGGCTACCTCTATGACATGTACGCAGTCCTCAACGTTTCCAAAATCGACGGATCCAATGCCGCTTCATTTGAGGGTGCGCAGGGCATCTGCCCTGAAGGATGGCATGTACCTACCCGTGCCGACTATCTCGCACTCTGTGGAAACAGCAACAAGAGCACGACCGAAAGCACTGCTCCGGTTGACGAGAATGCTGTCTTCTTCGACAAAAACATGAATTCAGGAAGCATCGCCAAGTTCAATGCTGGCGGATGGAATTTCGTAGCTTCGGGCAATCGCCAGAAGACAGGCTTCACCGCAACGGGAATATACGCAAAGAACGCTGTTGCTGCCGCCAATACCGAAATCGCATCTTTCGCAGGCCAGCCGGCGCTCACCTATGTCGCAACCTCCACATACTACAAGGAGAATAGTACCAACCTGCAGTTCTTTGCCCTGATGTCCACCTTTACGACTTCATACAAGGGCAAGCTTTCTCTCGCCTACATGCATTGCGAGAACGGAGCACAGCTTCGTTGCGTGAAAAATAAATGAGGCTCAGCAGACTTATAATGACTTTCATCCTTGCCGTATGCTCTTTGGCAGCATACGGCAAGGATTTCAGATTGTCCGGAACCGTCATTGACAAGGCAGGGGGGGCTCCCGTCGCCATGTCCACCATACTCCTGCGCGAGAACGGACTGTGGGCGCTCAGTGACGACAAGGGGCACTTCGAGATAGCAGGCATACCGGCCGGAGAATATACAGTCGAAATTTCCGAGCTGGGGTATGTGCCTTATACTAGGAAAATTGAAATAAGGAAGGATATTGCAGGACTGGTCATAAGCCTGGAGCAGGCCAGCCTCTCCCTTGACGAGGTCGTGGTGACCGCAAAGGAGGGGGGCGGGCTTACGTCGGCATCCCGCATTTCCAAACAGGCTCTCGAGCACATACAGCCGTCGAGCCTGAAAGACGTGATGCAGCTCCTGCCGGGAAGCATCACCCAGAACCCCGATATGACCACGGCCGCCGCACTCTCCATACGCGACATAGGCTCAAACTCCGCGAACGCGCTGGGAACGGCGCTCATCGTGGACGGCGCCACCCTTTCCAATGACGCCAACATGCAGGTGTTCGCCTCTGGCACAAACACCAACTCAGGTTCCAGCAACGCCGTTTCGTCGGCTGGAGGAGGTGTGGACGCCCGCCAGCTCTCCACCGACAACATAGAATCAATACAGGTAATACGAGGCATCCCTTCCGTGGTCTATGGCGACATGACCAGCGGTGCGGTGGTGGTCAAGACCAAGGCCGGAGTCAGCCCTTGGGAGGTAAGGCTCAAGGCAGACCCCCAGCTCAAGCAGGTCTCTGCGGGGAAAGGCTTCTCGCTCGGGCAGAAGGCCGGCATGATGAATTTCGACCTGGACTATGCAAGGGCGTTTTCTGACGTGCGCACCCCGTCATCCGCCTACAGCCGTGCAAATTTCCAGATAGGATATTTCAACAATTTCGCCAGGAAACTCACATTCAACGCCAAGTTGCGCGGGAACTGGTCCAATGCCACGAACGCATCGGATCCGGACCTTTTCCTCGATGAGTTGTCGCAGGAAAGGGAAAAAGGGCTGAGACTAAACATAAACGGCCGCTGGCTGGTCAACAGGAAATGGCTCACAAACGTGGAGTACCTGGTCAGCGGGAGCATAATGGAGCAGTATTCCAGGCAGCGCGACTATCAGGGCTCTGCCGGCTATACAGCCACCACCACAGAACTTCAGGACACTGAAAACATGGGCTTCTTCACCAAGCCCCAATACTACTCGGACGTTCAGGTATTCGGTATGCCTGTCGATGCCCAGGCAAGAATCAGCGCCCACCAGACAGGTAACTACGGACACGTCCGCAACAAAGTCCTTGCCGGTGCGGAATGGAAGATGGACGGCAACTCGGGGAGGGGAAAAGTATTCGACCCTTACTGCCCTCCACAGCCGGGCTCAGCCCAGGCTTTCCGCGAAAGGTCATACAGGGACATTCCCTACATGCACCGCATCACGGCATTCGCTGAGGACAACCTGCTGGTACCCATAGGGAAAACCTCCGTCGAACTTCAGGCTGGCGCCCGCTTCAGCACCGTGAGGGCTGACGGGATCAACACCTCCGCATTCAACTGTATGGAACCCCGCTTCAACGGCAAATACATGTTCGTCAGCAACAAGCCCAAGATCAAGGAGCTGAGCGCCAGGGCGGGATGGGGTCTTGCCTACAAGATGCCGTCGATGGTATATCTCTACCCCGAGCCGGCATACAAGGACATGGTATCGTTCTCATACAACGACTTCGACGCCAACAACAAGGGTCTCAACATATTGACCACGAAGAAGATGGACACCGTCAACCCGGGATTGAGACCACAGAGGTCGGCCAATTTCGAGGCTGCCGTCGAATTTGATACCAGGTGGGTGAGCGGTTCGGTCGTCTATTATGACGAGAACATGACCGACGGATATACCTTCATGACCAGCTATGTTCCTATGGAATACCGCCGTTACGGCTACAGCTGGTCCGGCGGGAACGTGGTCCAGACCGTGCTCCCGAGCGGAAAGGATCCCAAATATGACCATTCCGCAAGCAGGGTGACGGTGGACGGGAAGCCTCTCTCTTCCATAGTCGACACAACATTCATGTCCCTCTCCATGCCGGCAAACGGAGTCTCCAACCACAAGAAGGGCGTCGAGTTCACCCTGGATTTCCCTCAAATTAAGCCGCTGGCAACTTCAGTCAGCGTTAGCGGAGCGTACATGAACATGAGCACCCTCCAGAGCATACCGGTCCACAGGCTGTATTCCGGAAGCGTCGGCGGGCGCACCTATCCTTACATAGGGATATATGCCGGCAGCACGACCTCTTCAAACGCCTCAGTGCGCGAGCGCTTCTCCACGAACTTCCGCTTCATCACCCATATCCCGAGAATCGCGATGGTGGTGACCATGACAGCCCAGATGGTATTCATGGACAGGACGCGCCACTCTGCCGTATATAATGGCCTGTCTCTGCCGTATTTCTACGACGAGAACGGGACAAGAATCTCCGGGGAAGAGGCTATGGCAGACACCCGCCACACGAAATTCATCAACCCGCTCTACGTCATGGACAGAAGCGGCAGGATATATGATTTCACTCAGGAGATGGAACTTGACAGCAAATACCGCAATCTGCTGATTACCACCAACACGACGACCTACTACCTGCGCGGCGGCTATCCTTTCTACGCGATGCTCAACCTGCGCCTCACCAAAGAGATAGGCAAGGTGGCCACCGTATCCTTCTATGCGAACAATTTCCTGAACATGCGCGGCCGCGTCAACCACTCCGTGACTGGCTACCCCAACGACCGCAACACAGCCATATATTTCGGCGCCGAGGCCAAGTTCAGCATAAGATAGACATGAAAGCAAGACTTCACATATTCCAAACCATTGCAGTTGCGACTATTGCCGCGGCTTTCCTGCTTGGAGCCTGCGAGATGGTTCCGAAGGGGAGTTTGTGGACCGAGGTTGAAATTGCGCTGGAGCTTCCTCAGGAGCTTGATGTCGACCTTGACCTCAGCCAGGTCGAAATCAGGCTGCAGGCAAAAGCGTCTCCCGTGGCCTATGTCACCAATCCCGACGGACAGGGGAAGGCTAGAATACGCGTCCAGCCAGGTCGCTATGACCTTCTGGCATCAGCCTATTACAAAGCCACAAGGATAGCGGTGAACGCCAACTGTCCGGAATTTCTGCTGACCGAGAAGGGCATAGTTGGGGACGACGGGGGACTCCTGCCGTCAATCATAACCCTCAACCTCGAGGTTGCAATACCTAACGAGCTGGTTTTCCGTGAGATATATTATCACGGTTCAAGCACCCTCGAAGGGGCTTCATATACCAAGGACCGCTATCTTGAAATCTACAACAACGCCGGTCCCGGGGGGAGAACGGTAACCCTCGACTCCCTGTGCGTATCGACAATCTACCCTTACAACTCCACAACAGGCAACAATCCATGGAAAGGGCTTGACACCCTGGCACTTGCGCAGATGTTCTGGATGTTCCCGAAAGGCGGCTACACCCTCGCACCGGGCGAAAGCTGCGTGGTCGCTCTTGTTTCCGCAGTGGACCATAGCAGCAGGGCAACCAGCGGACTTCAGCTTAACAAGGCGCATTTCGGGGCATACGCTGACCATCTTTCAGGCCACGAAATATCCGCCGGTGTAACACCTATGGTGTGCTATATGGCCGGACAGGGCAACACCTGGGCAGTATCCATACACTCCCCTGCCGTAGTCCTCTTCAAACCTGAAATGGGAGTCGACGCCTACAGGGCGGACGAGACCACATGGGAGCGTTATGAGCCGGGCAAGACCTCCGGCACAAAATACTGGCACATAGCCAAGGGCTGGATAATCGACGGAGTGGAGTGCGCAGACTCCCCGGAGCAGTCAATCAAGCGTCTGCCTGCCTCGGTCGACGCCTCGTACGTCTACATGCGCAGCCCCCACTACTCGGGGAAGTGCATCACCAGAGTCCTCGAGGACACAATAGACGGCATCAGGATATATAAGGACACCAATAACTCGGCGGCAGACTTCACGCCTGACGCCACCCCGTCTCCAAATCTGAAACGGCCATGAGAAGAAGAATCCACAAGCTGTCCGGAAGCATTTTGATGGTGCTGGTTTCGGCATTCATACCTGCAGGTGCCCAGACATTCGGAATAGGGAACGGGGCTCGGACCGAACAGTACCTGAACTGGCAAAACGCATGGTTCGGCTCGGCCAATCCCGCTGCCATCTCACTTTTCAGCACCGCTTCAGTCTCTGCGCAGATGGGCGAAGCAGTAGCGGGCGGGGACTGCTCATTCGGCAAATTCCGCACCCCTTATGAGCCTGCGTCCCGATTCGGGGCAAACCTTTCCACGCTATCCTACATAAAACTCTGGAAAGCCGTCGCAAAGGGACGTTTCGGATACGGATATGACCTTTCGAAAGGAAGTACCTGGAGAGGCCTCGCCGACCCGCACGAAACACCTTTCATGCTGGCAGACTCCATACCCGGCAACCTTTCAAAAGAGACCTACTCCATGGAGGCTGCAGTTGCCATGCCGGTCGGCAGCCATCTGTCCCTGGGCCTTGAGGCTGCCTACGACGTGGCTCTGATGGCAAAACATGTGGACCTCCGCAACAAAAACACCGGGATGGACTTCCACATCTCCCCCGGCATACGCTACGATTCCAGACATTTCTCCGCCGGCCTGTCTGCAAGATACCACCGCTCAACCGAAAAGATAGAATATCTTCAGGTGGACGAATCCACTGAAAAGTACCTCTTCGAGTTCATGGGGGCATGGAATTTCCGCAGCCTGGGCTTTTCGAGCGCGGAGACATCCAGGATGAAAATAGGGAACGCATTCGGAGGCTCGCTCCAGACGGAATACAAGTCAGGCGGCAAGTTCAGAATCTTCAACGAGTTCTCGGCCGATTACCTTACCACTTCGCAGGGCGAGACAGGATACAACGGACTGCGTCATGGTGACAGCAGGTCTCTGGTCATCGCAGACAATATCAGTTTTGTCATCAGTCCACGCAGAAGAATAACGGCGTATTGGAAATCCGCTCCTATGGTCGGCTACCGTTTCATACAGCGTCAGGAACTCGACCCTGCATCGGGAATCAGGCGCTATGTCACATACGGTTCCCCCGTGCCATGCTTCGACAGGATGGAATATGAAGGCGGGCTCTATTATGACGCTCCCGAGACCTGTGTCGACAATGACAGGACATTTACCATCCGCCTTGCCTGCGGCCTTGAATTCGGCCACATGGAAGAATACTACTCGGAAGGCATAGTAAGGCAAAGCGGGGTCGCTTACAACTACATGGGCCCGGCCCTGAAGATTCTGGCAGGCTGGCAGTCACAGGACGGACGCAACAAAATCGACATGGGAATCCAGGCCAACTCCAATTTCCGCATCCCTATGAAAAAGGCAGATCTGGTGTACTATGACGAAATGTCGATGATCCAATTCACAGGAAACCACTACGACGGTGAACTCGCAGACCGGCAGGCTGCTGTCATGAACGGACTGGCCTTCAGGGCCTATGCCCAATGGACGCACCAGCGCCTTGCCCTCCGTCTCAACGGCCGTCTCCGCGCCCCATTCAAAGCCGCACAGGGCACATACACCACACTCTCCCTCACCGCCGCCTGGAGTTTCTGACACTCGAGAAGCAGAGCGTCCCGCACCTGCGTGAACGTGGCGGTTCTCTCCCTCAGCACCGCCTGAGGTTGCTTATCAGGAGGCGCGTGTCATCCTGTGCCCGCGGGAGAAAGGTGTTCTCACTTGGACGCGGACGACTATGGACATGATGGCAGATTATTCGCCGGCCTCCTTGAGTCTTTCGGCGTTCTCTGCAATCTGGAGCTGGTCTATTACCTCCTGAATCTGACCATCCATGAAGACAGGAAGATTGTACATCGTATAATTGATGCGGTGGTCGGTCATTCGGCTCTGAGGATAATTGTATGTCCTGATCTTGGCAGAACGGTCGCCCGTGGAGACCATGGTCTTGCGCTTTGAAGAAATTGCGTCGAGATATTTCTGATACTCGAGATTATACAGACGGGTGCGGAGCTCGGCCAGAGCCTTGTCGAAGTTCTTCAGCTGGGACTTCTCATCCTGACACTGAACGACTATGCCGGAAGGTATGTGGGTGAGACGGATTGCGGAGTAGGTAGTGTTGACCGACTGTCCACCCGGACCTGAAGAGCAGAAGGTGTCCTTGCGTATATCGTTCATGTTCAGTTCTATATCGAACTCCTCGGCCTCCGGGAGCACAGCAACCGAAGCCGCTGAAGTGTGCACTCGGCCTTGGGTCTCGGTCTGAGGCACGCGCTGGACGCGATGGACGCCGGACTCATACTTCAGCACGCCGTATACGCCTTCTCCGCTGACCTTGCAGACTATTTCCTTGAAGCCGCCGGCAGCACCTTCAGAAGTATTGGTGACTTCAAGTTTCCATCCCTTGGTCTCGACATACTTGGAATACATCCTGAAAAGGTCTCCCGCGAAAATAGCAGCCTCGTCGCCGCCTGCACCGCCGCGGATTTCAAGGATGGCGTTCTTGCCGTCCTCAGGATCTGCAGGTATTAGCAGAAGCTTGATCTCCTGCTCCATATCCGGAAGTTTCGGCTCTATCTCCGCAATCTCCTCCTTCGCAAGCTCCCTGAGATCCTCGTCCTTCTCATTTTCAATTATATCCTTCGCGGCCTCATAATCC
>JABUTS010000043.1 GCA_021443565.1 Bacteroidales bacterium
CCAACTGTTGAAGCGTGGGCACGGTGAGCTGTTCCGAAAGCGTCATTGATGTAGCAGTCTGCGTAAGAAGCGAGCTTCTCGACAAACTTCTTCTGGCTTTCCTTCACCGCCTTCTTGGCTGCCTTCTTCTCTTCATCGCTTGCGTCCTCTGCGAGTCCTCTTGGCTTGCCTTCCTCCTCTGCATAGAAGCGGAGGTTTTCAAGAACGAGAACTTCACCTGCCTTGAGAGCTGCAACCTGCTCGTCTGCAGCCTGGCAGTCCTCTGCGAACTTCACCTGAGTTCCGAGGAGCTCCTGGAGGTGTGCGAGGATGTGCTTGAGGGAGAATTTCTCCGTAACGCCCTTAGGACGGCCGAGATGTGACATGATGATGAGGGCACCGCCCTTCTCGAGAACCTTCTTGAGGGTCGGCACTGCAGCCCTCATTCGGGTGTCGTCAGTGATTTCGAACTTCTCATTGAGAGGAACGTTGAAATCAACCCTGACAATAGCTTTCTTGCCAGAGAAATCGTAGGTTTCAATTGACTGTTGCATAGTTATTTGTATTGAATTGTTTCCTGTTGTCACCGGACCGTTGTACACGGAATGCAAAAATAGCAATTTTAATCGTAACTTTGTCCACTCAACGACGAAAGCTTTCAAGACATGACCATAGATTATCCAAGCGAGAACTGGAAAGACTACGAAATCATTGATTCCGGCAACTTTGAGAAACTGGAACGCTTCGGCGGCTATGTGCTCAGGAGACCCGAGCCAAAGGCTCTCTGGGACAAATCCATGTCTGAAGCGGAGTGGGCGAGGCTGACCCATACCTGTTTCAGGCCGGGGGCCGGTTTCGGCAAAGCCGGCAAGGAAGACAGCGGAACATGGGAGAGGCTGCGCCGCATGGATGACCAGTGGTACATACGCTATTCCGGCATGCAGGCCGGACTTGATTTCAGACTGCGTCTGGGGCTGACTTCCTTCAAGCATGTGGGAGTGTTCCCGGAACAGGCGTCCAACTGGGAGTACATATATTCCAACACTCTTGAACTTGTCCGTCAGGCAAAGGAAGAGGGGCGTCCGGCTCCGAAAATCCTGAACCTCTTTGCATATACCGGAGCTGCATCCCTCGCAGCAAAGGCTGCCGGCGCAGACGTCACCCATCTCGATTCCGTCCGCCAGGTTGTGACCTGGGCCAGGGGCAATATGGAAAACAGCGGAATGGACAACATTCGCTGGGTGGTGGAAGACGCAATGAAGTTTGCCAAGAGAGAAGCCAGGCGCGGCAACGTATATCAAGGCATAATACTGGACCCGCCAGCATACGGCCATGGTCCCGACGGCGAGAAATGGAAACTGGACGAGTGCCTCTTCGAAATGCTCCGGACCATCAATTCCATACTTGCTCCAAAGGACAGTTTCATGGTCCTCAATCTCTATTCAAACGGCTATTCAGCCGTGTTGGGAGAGACCGTGGTAAAGGAGACCTTCTGTAAAAAAACCGCATTCAAGGACATTGAATGCGGTGAACTTGTGCTTCGTGACCGGTTCGGGAAGAACCTGCCCCTCAGCGTATTCGTAAGGCTTCGCCGTTAATTATCTCATGGCTTTCTCATTCATCTGGGAAACCATCTTGTTGATTTTGCCTATGTAGCCGTTGCTGGTTGCGAGCAGGTCGTCCGCGTTGCCGCCGTTGCGCGTGACGTAGGCAATCACATACTCGACATAACCCGAGATTTCCTGGCTGATCTGTATGTCGGCGGATACTCTCTTCTTGTAGTGCTCCAGTTCAGCGTTACGCATCATCTTCTCCCTTGTGGACATGGTGAAGAATGAATTCAGTTTCTCGACGTCCTGAGTTATGATCTTGACGTTTTCTTCCCAGAGTTCGAAAAGACCATTGCAGTAGTCGTCCGCAAGCTTGCGGGCTGTCTCTGCCTGTCCTCCGGCATAGAGCTGGTTGATCAGGCTGATGCCCATAGGGTCGGCGCCGATTTCACCTGTCACGGCGCAGGTCGCAAGCCTTGCGCGCTCAGGTACGTTGTCCACGAAATCCTTGGCAATCTGGCCGGCAACCGATACGTAACCCCTCTCTCTGAGGTCTCCGCAGAGCAGTGAGATGAGGCCGGCTGTCTCGTTGGCCTTAGGCATGCTGTAGCTGCTGTACGGTTCGTAGGTGTTGAAGAACGCGGCAGACCTGGTGAGTTCTTCTGCAAATCTCAATGCAAGGTCGATGCCCTTGTCGGCAGCGCCCGGTGCATCCTTTCCCGCGTCCAGATACAGGCAGACTATCTTCTCCACCAGCCTTTCGTTATATAGGTCATAATACATCAGGTCGAGAGGGTATACCGCCTCCGGCACGCATTCCATGCACATGTCGAGAACCTCTGCAGCCTTCACCGGCTCGTTGTACAGCAGCAGCTTGTCTGCAAGGTTGATGAAGAGAGTCCTCTGAGGAAGCACGCCTATGAAGGTATATATGTTCTGATAGTCCACGAAGTAGTCGTCCTTGCTCAAGGCGTCCCAGCGATACTTGTTCTTCATGTCATCGTACATCTGGTAAGGGTCGCAGAAGCCCGGATTGTGGACGCTGTTGCTGCCCTTCACAGGCACGAGCTTGAATGAGAAGGTGTCGTACATTAGCCATTCCTTCTGACCTATGTTGAGGTCTCCGCCCATGCTGAGCAGATGTATAGGTCTGTCCCATTCATAGTTGGAAAGGAGGTCGAGCAGGAAGAGCTCGGGCTTGGTGATGTATCTCTTGTTTTCAGGTATGGTGAATACGATCTCTTCCGGAATCAGTCCCTCGAACTTCGGGTCAAGTATGCCGTGCCGGAGTATGTTCTCCTTGTTGACCGGAATCGAGATGCTGCGGCTGCAGATGACATTGACCTTTTCACCGTTGCTGAGAGTCTGCCTTGCTGCCGGATTTCTGAAGATTTCCATCACCTTTTTGATAGGCATGGGCTTATCCGCATTCTCATCCTCGAATATGTATACGAACTCGTTGGTTCCATAGAGATACTGGCTCTGGCCCACGCTCAGCTTGAGAGGCTTGGACTCGTTGCATGCGTACTTCATCTGGTCTATGTGCCAGTCTGTTCCGAGCAGCGAGGTGTTGCATATCCTGACATCTGTCCTGATGCCTTCAACTTCCTGGGCATACCAGAGAGGGAAGGTGTCGTTGTCACCATGAGTCACAAGTATGCCGTTCTTTCCCACGGAGTTGAGATAGTTTGCCGCCATCTCCACGGCTGTCTTTCTGTTGCTTCTGTCATGGTCGTCCCAGTTCTCTGCAGCCATGACGACCGGGACGGCAAGCAGGCAGACGATGCCCGCAGCCGCAGCCGTGGCGGTGTGTACCATGCCGCATTTCCCCTTGAGACGCTCTTCCAGAGCCGCGTACAGACCGGCTACGCCGAGGCCTATCCATATCGCGAAGGCATAGAACGAGCCCGCATAAGCATAATCACGCTCTCTGACCTGATAAGGAGGCTGGTTGAGGTATACGACTATGGCTATGCCCGTCATGAGGAAGAGCAGGAAGGTTACCCATGCGCCTCTGCGGTCCTTTGAAACCTGATGGAAGATGCCGAGTATTCCGAGCAGGAGAGGGAGGAAGAAATAATGGTTCTTTCCCTTGTTATTGCGGAGATAACCCGGAGCATCGTCCTGATTGCCGAGCCTCAAATTGTCCAGAGGCTTGATGCCGCTCTCCCAGTTGCCCTTGAACGGGTCGCTCGGATTGGTTCCGTGCAGGTCGTTCTGCCTGCCGACGAAGTTCCACATGAAGTATCTCCAGTACATCCAGTTCATCTGGTAGCCGAAGAAGAAACCGAGGTTGTCGATGAACTTGGGCTTGAGATGCTCGCTGCCGTTCACCTTGGTTCCCCTGAGATTGCCCTTCGAGTCTGTCATGTAAGTCTCGTAGAAGCGTACGTTCTGCTCGCTCTGACCTGCCCACATGCGTGGGAAGAGCATCTTCGAGTCCTTCTCGTAAGAGAGCTTGCCCTGGCCCGGGACCCTTTTGTATTCCCCGTTGAGAGGGGCCCAGTAGGTGTCCTTCTCAAGGTCTGGCGCAGCGTCGAAGAACTGTCCGTATATGAGAGGAGTGCTTCCGTACTGCTCTCGTCCCAGGTAGCGGCAGAGGGTGTAAGGGTTGTCAGGCTGGTATTCGTTGGTAGGAGTCTTGACGGACGAGCGTATGATGCAAATCGAGAACATCGAGAAACCTATCACTATTACGGCGAAGCAGAGTATCACGGTGTTCCAGAATACCTTGCCTTTCTTCAGGGTCACGAAGGCTCCCCAGAAGCAGGCGGCAAGCAGGGCCGTGAGGAAGAAGGCGGCTCCGCTGTTGTAAGGCAGGGAGAATCCGTTCACGAAAAGCCTGTCGAAGCCTGCGGCTATCTTTGGAAGGTAGGGAACTATGCCGAAGTAGACGATTCCGAGTATAATGATGGATATGGCGAAAATCCTGATGTTCTCCCAGAAACTGTAACTGCCGTCCTCGCGCTGACGATAGTAGAAAAGGAACACGAGGCAAGGGATGGTGAGCAGGTTGAGGAGGTGGACTCCGATGGAGAGCCCCATGAGGAAGGAAATCAGCACAATCCAGCGGCTGGCATTAGGCTGGTCCGCAGTCTCGTACCACCTCGTCATGGCCCAGAATACCATGGCAGTGAAGAGGGATGACATGGCATACACCTCGCCTTCAACTGCCGAGAACCAGAACGTGTCGGAGAAGGTGTATGCGAGGGCTCCCACTATGCCCGACCCGAATATCACGAGAGCCTGGGGCAGGGTCCATGTCCCGTCTTCACCTTTTCTGAGCGTCCTCTTCACAAGGAACACTATGGTAAGGTAGAGGAACAGTATGGTCAGAGCCGAGCACAATGCGCTCATGGCGTTGACTGCTATGGCTGCGTGTGCTCCGTCCGTGAACATCGTGAAGAAGCGAGCAAAGAGCTGGAAAACAGGGTTTCCCGGCGGGTGACCGACCTCAAGTTTGTATGATGAGGCGATAAACTCCCCGCAATCCCAGAAAGATGCGGAAGGCTCAATCGTCAAAAGATAGGTCGCGGCCGACACCAGAAAGGTGAGCAGGGCCGACAACTTGTTCCAGAGATTGAATTTCTTATTGTCCATTACGTAATTCATTGTCGTGCTGCAAAGATGCAAATGTACAAACAGAATGGCTATATTTGCAAAAAATATCAGCTACATGGCAGATAATGACTGGAAAAAGAGACTGGGAGTCGTGTTCTCCACAAACCCGGATTTCACATACGAAACCACTCCCGACGAAGAGGCGGAAACCCTGCCCTGCGGCAGCCAGAAACTCATAGTCGGAATAGACAGACGCAACAGGGGGGGGAAGATCGTGACTCTCGTGAGCGGATTTGTCGGGAAGGAAGAGGACCTGAAGGAATTGGGCAGGACCCTGAAGGTGCGCTGCGGAGTCGGCGGAAGCGCGAAGGACGGTGAGATAACCGTCCAGGGCGACCTCCGCGACAAGGTGACGGACATACTTCACGAGCTTGGCTACACAAAGGCAAAGAGGGGCAACTGAATGATGACCATGCTCCAAAGCATACCATGGACCCAGTCCACGCCCATGAGCGCTCTTGTGCTGCTGAGCGTGCTGATTTTCATGTTCTTCCTCCGTGACTTCGTGTCCCTGGTGCCGTCCCTGCTGGGTTGTGCCGTCAGGACAAAGGAAAACCAGATACTGGAGGACAGCATGATGCTCAGGCGCAGCCGCAATGCAGTCTTCGCCGTGTCGCTCATGCCCTATGCCCTGCTGATGGCCCGCTACAGGCTGTGGTGTCCGTCTTTCCTGGAACAGGCTGGGGATTTCGCCATGTTCATGACAAGTTTCGCCGTCCTGGTATTCTATTTCGGATTGAGATTCTTCCTCGGTAGGCTTCTCCGGCCGTCCAATGTGTCACGATCATGGAGCGCAGGCGACGGTACGGGCTACTCCCTCTTCATACTGCTCATGATAGTGTCCGTGCTGATGGTGGCATGCATGCTGACCCTCGGACGCTCCGATGCCAACGTGCAGTCGGCCATGCTGACGAACCTGATGGTGGCGGGTGCGCTGTTATTAATCAGAAGATTTCATATTTTACTCAACCTGACCACGCTATTCCCGGCTTTTTTGTATCTTTGCGCGCTCGAAATTCTGCCTGCTGCGATTTTGGTCGTCTGTGCAGTGCTATTGTAGTTTAATTCTATGAAAATCAAGAATATCCTAATATCGCAACAGGAGCCTAAGGCTGCCTCACCCTATACAGCCATTTCGGAAAAATTCGGCGTAAGAATAGACTTCAAGCCCTTTTTTGTGATGGAGCCTCTCTCTTCCAGGGAGTTCAGGGCCCAGAGGACGGACATACTTTCGTTTTCGGCCATAGTGTTTTCGTCGAGGTCCATGATAGATGCGTTCTTCCATCTCTGCGAGGAACTCAGGGTGAAGATTCCCGACACGATGAAATACTTCTGCACCACGGAAGTTGTTGCGATGTATCTCCAGAAGCACATAGTATATCGCAAGAGGAAGATTTTTTTCGGAGACGGCACCCCCGCTTCCGTCATTTCACTCATAGGCAGCAAGCATAACGGCGAGAAATTCCTCATCGCCACCTCGACAGACACTCCAAACAGCGCCCTTACCAAGGCTTTCGAGCAGGTTGGCGTGGATTATGACACCAGTGTCTTCCTCAAGCCTGTCTACCAGGACCTCAAGGACATAGACGTGAAGTCATACGACATGATAGTCATGTACAACCAGGCCGACCTCAAGTCACTCCTCGAGAGCTATCCGGATTTTGTCCAGGGAGACACCAAGTTCGTGGCCTACGGCAGGAGCGTGAACAATGCACTCGTCGAGGCCGGATACGGTGTGGAGATTGCCGGTCCGACCCCAGAGGCGCCTTCGGTGGCGAAGGCTCTTGAAACCTATTTGGCAAAAGCATAAGGCAGTTTGGAAACGGTAGGCCGCAACACCTTCTCCAAGAACGAGAGACTCTGCGGCAAGATTGGCATAGACGCCCTTCTTGCCGGGGGGCGCTTCGGCAATGTGCCCGGATTCCGATTCTGCCGTCTTCATACTGACAGGGAAACTCCCGGACGGCTGATGATTTCCGTCCCGAAGAAACTTTTCAAGAGGGCGGTCAAGCGCAATCTTCTCAAGCGCAGGATGCGTGAGGCCTTCCGCCTCCAGAAATCCATGCTCCCATCCGGTACAGACCTTCTTGTTACCTACAACACGAAGGAACTCCTTGACCAGCAGAGCGTCTACTCCTCATTCACAAAAATTCTGGAAACCGTTTCTCGGGATGAGAGGAAAGGCAACTGACGAAATAGGTCCATTCCGCAGAGTGGTCAGGCAGGTGGCAAACCTGCCCTTTCTGGCGCTCATAGCGTTCTACCGCAGCGTGATATCTCCCATTCTCCCGCCGGCGTGCCGCTATACCCCTACCTGCTCGCGCTATGCCCTTGAGGCTTTCCGCAAATATGGTCCCGTCAAGGGGGGATGGCTCACACTCAAACGCCTGCTGCGCTGCAACCCGTGGGGCGGCAGCGGATACGACCCCGTTCCGTAATAAACCGACAAACTATGAATCCAGCTTCAGGACTGCCATGAAGGCACTCTGAGGCACTTCCACCGTGCCTATCTGGCGCATCCTCTTCTTTCCCTGCTTCTGCTTTTCGAGCAGCTTGCGCTTTCTGGTGATGTCGCCGCCGTAGCACTTCGCCGTGACATCCTTTCTCACTGCTTTAACCGTCTCGCGGGCAATGATCTTGGCTCCTATGGCTGCCTGTATGGCTATGTCGAACTGCTGCCTCGGAATCAGTTCCTTCAACTTCTCGCATATCTTCCTGCCGAAATCATAGGCATGGTCCATGTGGATGAGGGAAGACAGAGCGTCAGCCGGCTCTCCGTTGAGAAGTATGTCCAGCTTCACGAGCTTCGCGTCCTTGAATCCCACCACATGGTAGTCGAACGATGCGTATCCCTTTGATATGGATTTAAGCCTGTCGTAGAAGTCAAAGACAATTTCGGACAGAGGCATTTCGTAGGTAAGTTCGAGCCTGTCGGCCGTTATGTAGTGCTGGTTGATGAGTATGCCCCTCTTGTCAAGGCAGAGCTTCATGATGGGACCGTAGAAGTCCGCCTTGGAGATGACCTGGGCACGGATATATGGCTCTTCGATATGCTCAATGAGAGTTGCCGGCGGGAGACCGGAAGGATTATGGACGTCCAGAACCTCGCCCTGGGTGGTGTATACCTTGTATGAAACGTTGGGAACCGTTGTTATCACATCCATGTTGAATTCCCTGAAGAGCCTCTCCTGGACTATCTCAAGATGGAGCAGGCCGAGGAAGCCGCAGCGGAAACCGAAACCGAGCGCGAGGGAAGACTCCGGCTCGAAAACGAGAGAGGCGTCATTAAGCTGGAACTTCTCCAGAGAGGCCCTCAGTTCCTCGTACTGGTCGGTCTCGACAGGGTACATTCCGGCGAAGAGCATGGGCTTGACCTCCTCGAAGCCGGAGATGGCCTCTTCACACGGCCTTTCGACAGAGGTGATGGTGTCACCTACCTTGACCTCGGAAGCGGTCTTGATGCCGGAAATGATGTAACCCACGCTGCCGCAAGGGATTTCGTCTCTCGGGCACAGTTTCATCTTCAGCACTCCGACCTCGTCCGCGACGTATTCCTTGCCGGTGTTGAAGAACTTCACCTTGTCGCCGGTCTTAATGGAGCCGTTCCTTACCTTGAAGTATGCGATGATTCCGCGGAAGGAATTGAAGACCGAGTCGAAGATGAGGGCCTGGACAGGTGCGTCCGGATCTCCTTGCGGGCAAGGCACTCTCTCGCAGATGGCGTCCATAATCTCCTTGACGCCCTCGCCCGTCTTGGCGGAGCACTTGAGCACGTCTTCGGGCTCGCAGCCTATGAGGTCCACCACCTGGTCGGTCACGACCTCGACCATGGCAGACTCCACGTCTATCTTGTTAAGCACGGGAATTATCTCAAGGTCATGCTCTATGGCGAGGTAAAGGTTGGATATGGTCTGGGCTTGTACGCCCTGGGTCGCGTCTACGACCAGAAGCGCGCCTTCGCACGACGCGATGGCCCTTGAAACTTCATACGAAAAATCCACATGACCCGGAGTGTCGATGAGGTTCAGCACGAAGGTCTCCCCCTTGTACTTGTACTCCATCTGGATTGCGTGGCTCTTTATGGTAATGCCCTTCTCCTTCTCGAGGTCCATCGAATCAAGGACCTGCGCCTCCATGTCACGGGTCGCCAGGGTATCGGTAATCTCGAGCATCCTGTCCGCCAGGGTGCTCTTTCCGTGATCGATATGTGCGATAATACAAAAATTTCTAGTGCGCTTCATATAAGGTGCAAAGATAAACCAAATAATGAAATACTTGTCTAACTTTACGTTTGAGAAACGGGAGACGAGGCATGACGGATACCGAAATACGCAGATTATGGGAGGAAGGAAGGTCGGAAGAAGCCTTCAGGGCCATCGTATCCGGATATTCCGAGCGGCTATGGTGGAACATCAGACGCATCTGCGGCAGTACCGAAGAGGCTGACGACCTGCTCCAGGACGTCTTTGTGAAGGCATGGAACTCGCTGGGCAGTTTCCGCTGGGAGTCTTCCCTTTTCACCTGGATGTGGCGAATCAGTACCAATATCTGCTTGAACCACCTCCGGAAGAAGCGCCTTCTGGCTATCGTGAGCTTTGAAGACACAGCCAAGGTGCTGGGCCGAAGGATAGACGAGGATCCCGATTTTGACGGCGATGAACTCCAGCGGGAGCTTTACAAGGCTATCGCGAAACTTCCGGAAAAGCAGAAGCTGGTGTTCTCCCTCCGCTACTTCGACGAGATGAAATACGAGGACATGTCGGAAATACTCGGCACCTCGGTCGGGGCGCTCAAGGCATCCTATCACCATGCCTATATCAAGGTTAAGACCGAACTGGAAAAAAATATCAGTTGCTGGGTTAATCCTTTTTAAGATACTTTGTCAAAATATCGTATGAACGGGAATATGAACATATTGGAAGACAAAAACATGAAGGCCAGGGCCTTTCGTGTGGAAGACGGGCATTTCGACATGCTCCGGTCTTCATTGGAGTCCATTCCTGGGCGCAGGGGAGGCGTCAGTCTGCACACATTCTCTCCATATCTGTCGCTTGCAGCGATGTTTCTGCTCATCTTTGGCGCGTTCAAGCTTCTGACCGGGGTTATCACTCCGGCAATATCGGGCTCCGAGTACAGCCTTTCGGAAGAGGAATACATTCTGAGGACCATGACTCCGACCGCCCTGGACCTGGTCAATGCCCTGCCCGAAGAACAGACCGATGAGGCGGATGACGATGAGAATATAATAGACTACCTGCTCATGACGGGAATGCAGGTGGCCGACATGATGGAAAATTTTTAAGCGATGAAGAAACTTATTATGATGGTGGCCGCAATGACGGCTGCACTGGCGCTCTCAGCCCAGGAAAACGGGAAGTCTGAATGGTTTGACAGGATGAAGAGCGAGAAAATAGCGTTCTTCACTGCCGAGATGGATATAACCCCGGCAGAGGCCCAGGTTTTCTGGCCTGTCTACAATGACATTGAAAAGCAGATGTTTTCAGCCCATGAAGCCGAATACAAGGCCTTGAAGGAAATGAACAAGGCAATAGAGGACGGTCGTTCCGACAAGGAGGTCGAGGCTCTGCTCGTCCGCTACACCGACGCCCGCCGCCGCATGCTGGAACTTGAGAGCGAGGCTGCGACAAGGCTCAGAAAGGCTCTGCCGGCTACGAAGATAGCAAGGATGTTCGTCGCGGAGGAGAAATTCCGCCGCCATCAGTTCAGCAAGCTCGGCGATCACCGCGACGGCAAGCAGCCTGCACCGCGCCCGTAGGGCATGCACGAACAAAGACAAAGGGGGTGGCCATCCGGCTGCCCCCTTCTCTTTATATCTTCATTATCGTCTTTTCCACGACCCGTCCTCCCAGGCTCACCCTGACATGGTACGAACCCGGCGCGAAAGCCTTCATGTCTACTTCTCCCGGCATGAAAGCGCTGCACTCTACCGTGCCGCTGAACACCATCTGTCCGCTGGCTGAATTGATTTTAACCTCGGCCTTTTCCGACTCCGGACCTGTGCGTATGCGCATTATGTCAACCACCGGATTTGGATAGATGTCGATGGCGTCCTCGCTGTCTCTGAAAAGAAGCATGAAACAGCTTTCGGCCTTGGCTCCCATGTAGTCGGTGGCGGTGACGGTGACAGTGGCAAGTCCCTTGGTGCGGGCTGTCAGTGAAAGTTTGCCGTCCCTGACCACCAGGTCGGCTATGCCCTTTGGTTCTATTCTGGCGCTGTATTTGAGAACTTCTTCGTCAGGATCGCTGAAAAAGCCTTCGAGAGCAAGCTCTGCAGTATTGCGGCCTTCGGTCAACAGGAGGTCGTCCATCTCCTTATCCGCCACGGGAGCCCGGTTCTCAAGCACCCGGTAGCTGAACTCAAGGGTGTCTGCCGCGTCGAAGATGTCCGTGGCTATGATGCGGACCTTCTTCGGGGTGTAGTCCCTGACAAGTTCGCAGAGCAGTGTGAAGTTATATACGCTGTCAACTTCCTTGTCCTGTATGAGCTGCGCCCTGCCTTCAACTTCGCTCGTGACGCTGTATGCGTCGCCATCGGGGTCGCTGATGCGTATGGGTACGCATACGTCCTCCCACTGCCTGAATACGAAGTCTCCCTCGCTGTCAGCCTTGATTACCGGGGCGTTATTGTAGTCCCTGTCAAGGTTCTTCATGCCGTACATGAACGAACCCCATACGTCGAGGAAAGGCCCCATCTCATGCGAACTGCTGTTTATGATTGAGGGGTTGGCTCCTTCAATCAGCAGGGTTTCGAGATCTTTGCAGGTGAATCCGGCTTTGCCGAAATGGGAAAGCAGGAGGGCCGCCGCTCCGGAAACATGGGGACAGGCCATGGATGTGCCGTTTTTGCTGTCGTAGCTGCCGGAGGTGACGGTGCTGTATATGTTGGAGCCGGGCGCGCAGATGTCCACCCATGAACCATAGTTGGAGTAGCTTGCAAGAGCCTTGCTGCTGGTGGTCGCTCCGACGGAGATGATGGGCCCGTAGTTGGCGGGGGCGCCGTTGGCTATGCCGTCGTTCCCAGCCGAGAATACCACTATGCCTCCCTTCATCGGAGAGTCCTTCAGCTGCCCACCTTCATTGTCGCAGCCCGCGTATTTTATGAAATAGTCCACTGCCGACTTCATAGAGGACTCGATTTTACCCGCGAGCGCCGAGGTTATCTCGTCCCCGCTCAGTTTCCCGTCCTTGTTGTAGTCGTAGTCATAACCCCAGCTGTTCTGGCTTATCACGGCCCCGTGGTCGGCACCCCACTTGACTGCCGTGGCGAAGGAGCGGGCACTGTTTCCGTCGCTGAAGGCCTGCGCGCTCATGATGGTCACACCCCTCCTGTTCCGGGCCTTGTCGCCTCCTGCTATGCCTGTGATGCCCTCGGAATTGTTGCCAGTGGCGGCTATGGTTCCAGCCACATGAGTGCCGTGGTCACCCGGCGCTATGACTGAGTTGTTGTTCACGAAGTTGTAGTTGTCCGTCTTCGAGCAGTTCCAGCTGAGGTCGGGATGATCGATCTGCACGCCCTGGTCGACTATGCAGACTATCACCTCAGGCCTGCCCCTGGTATAGTCCCACACCTTCTCCACGTTTATCCCGTTGTCCGGACCGAAGTCCCATTGCCTGCTCCAGTAGGGGTCGTTTACCGTGGCGTGCTCCGCAACCCTGTGCTGTCTCTCGAATTTCTCGACACCCTCGATGCCTGCAAAGCCCTGCTCTGCTGCCGAAAGGCTCACGGAACTGTCGAAATCCACCAGGTAGTACCTGTGAAGACCTTCCCTGCGCGTCCTTTCCTCATATTCCCCCGCGTGGGGGAAGAGCCTTTCAAGTCTGGAAACTCCGAGCTCCCTGCATATATCCTCCAGCCCTTCGGCCATGTATGCTCCGCCCTTTGTCGCCACTGCGGCTTCCACACGCGAGCACAGTTCCTCGCTCAGGAGCACTACGGCCTCACCGGGCACGAAACAGGCATGGTCTTGCATCCCGCCGCCGCTTCCCGGATTGTCCTCTGACAGCAGGGAAGCCCCGCCGGAAACATTTCCGTCAGGCTCAACCTCGTGCGAGCAGCCTGCAGACACGAGCAGGCACGAAACCCAAGCCGCAGAAATATGTATGATCTTGAGAAATTTCATCGTCCCGCAAAGGTATGAAAGAAGACCGGCATTGCGGCCGGTCTTCCCATAAAACTATTTCAGACTTAAAGCCTGATAAGTCTGTTTGACCTGAGGCCTGCTGCAGGAACAGCCTTCCTGGCCACCTTGTTCCCAATTGAAGTGTGCTGCTCTTCAAGGACATTTTCCTCAACCATCCTGAGCTCGTTCAGAGAGCTTGGCGCGGCACTGTGCCTTACCATGGTCGAATGGTTGTAGATGTCGCTGATGTCGCTGAAACTGTACCATTTGCCGTCGGCAATTTTATTTGCCCTCACACCCCACTTTGCGGCATACACCTCAGGACGGCTGTCGGAAACCTTGTATACAACGCTCTCGATGCTGATTGTACCGTCATCTGCCTTCACGAAATTGGCAATCGCACCATTGTTGCCGGTGTCTCCTGTGCAGATATAGTTGTCATTGGTGGTGCCGGAAACATAGTATTTGTAGGTTGTGGTAGTACGATAGTTGACGTGACGAGCTACCGGGCGCTTGTTCTCGGCATCCCATGAGATGAGGACGTCATTGGTTCCAAGTCCGTTGAGAACGAAACTCTTTGCGTGCTCGGACTGTGAAAGGCTGACTGTAAGGGTGAGGTCCTCACCGGTCTTTGACTTCGTGGTGAGGTCATACGTTCCCAGCCATGAGAAGTATTCCGCGTCTGCCTGTGTCATGTTGAACGGGAAAGCGTTCAGTTCTTTGTCGTAAACGATTCCCTTGAGATGGTCGGACGAATACACGCCGCGTACCCTGAAGCCCACGAAATTCTGGGACTTAGGCTCGCAATAGCCTGCGCTGAGCTGGATGGTTCCGTCATTCGAGAGCTTTCCGCGGCACAGGGTCTGGGCTTCGTCATAGTTTATGAGATAGCCCAAATACTGCGTCGAATTCGCGGTGAATACGCCGCAGAGTGATACGAGTATGTTTTCCTCGCTCGTGTTGGACGCCTTTGCAAAAGTCTGCTCCTTGATGGAGAAGGTGCCGGTTTCGCTGTCATATTCTGCCTCGGCAGCACCTCCGTCCGAACTTCCCCATGCAGGCACGAGACCTTCGATATTGTACGACTTGCCCTCGACTTTCTTTGTGAAGGTGACGCTGGTATAGCCGATGTTCCAGTTGCCGAGGAAGTCCTCGTAAGCCGCCTTGGTGGAAGGATCGGCCTTCTCGAAATCGAGAACCTGATATTCTCCGTTAGGCTGCATGTCGCTTCCCACGCCTACTGCTATGGCTGTATACTTGCCGAAGTCAAGCGGCCCGAAGCTGTCGGTCCTTGACTTGGAGTCGCAGAGAATGTTGAATATCTGCTCCACAGTCAGTGACGGATACAACTCTGCAAAGTACAGGCAGGACTGAACTCCGTAATCCGCTTCCTTCACGCAGGCGTTCCTGACGAATTCATCCGCGCTGCCATACTCCTTGACTTTATCTTCAGAATATATGGAAATCCAGTACCTGCTCGTGGTGCCGCTTACAGTGTTGGTGATGTTCTCGGGATATTCAGGGTTGGATACGGTGTCGTAGTCATAAGAGAGGGTCCAGCCTTTGTTTTCCCTGATCTCCACTTCCTTTGCGCTCTTCACCACCATGCCCTGACCCCATGAGTCGCCCATGTTGACTGTCATGTAGATGTAACCGCTGACGGTGACAACGTCGCCGCTGGTCATCCCGCTCAGGCCAAGTGAAGATACAGGATCGTCGAACATTATGTTCATGCCGGTCCTCGTGTCGATCATATACATTCCGTCCTCGGCGGTGAGTATGCCGGAAACAGTGGTGTAGAGAGGATCTCCGCTATGGAACCCGTACCATTCGGCATCAGGATCGCTGACGGTCGTAGTTTCGGAAACGAGTTCGAATGAAGAGACCTCGAAATAAAGGGTCCCGTCCTCAGATTCGAGAACCGTGCCCTTCGCGTTGATTACGGAGTTGCAAGGAATCTCGTCGGATATGACTGAATAGATGCTTGTGACACCATCGGAGAGAATTGCGCTGTAGTTCGAAACTGCCATCACGCTGATGTTGCTGAGCGATACTGAAGTGCCAGAAGCGAGGGCCGCAAGAGAAGAGAGATCGGTGGTCTTGGTCTCGTCAGGGTACTGGATAAGCACGAAGGTCTCGGAACTTTCGCCTGACTTTGCAACGACCTCGATTTCGGCAGTGCGGAATGAACCGCTTTCGTTTGCGGCCGCGCTGAGGCTGATGACGTCTGTGCGCACAGCTTTGGTCTCAACTATTGAGAGCCAATCTGCGCCGTCCTTTACGTTCACGTCATAGTCCATGTTGGTCTTGACGGTGAGTGTCACGTTGCCACCGGCTGAAGGGACGGTAAGGGCGTCAACGGCTGCCTCGAACACGCCTTCTACAAATGAGAGGGACTTGATGTCTGTTTTGCCCCTGCCGTTTGAGGCGTACACGAAGACCTTGGCAGACTTTCCTGTGTCAAGGCTTACCACAATGAATCCCGGGCTATCGCCTTTAGGAAGGGAAGAAACCGATGCAACGGCGCCGTTGGTGGTGCTGAGGATATCAACCTCGATTTCATCGCCTTCCGAAACGCCCTGGATGGTGTAAGGAATAATGGCTGAACTTCCGCTTATGCTGATATCCTTGCGCTGCTCGAACACGAGGAAGAAAGGCATTTCCTTGAGAACCTCATAAGCCTCACCGTTGATGTAGAAGGTCACCTTGCTGTCCTCGTCCTTGATGCTGATGGCGGAACCTGAAGCCTCACCCATTGAAGGCACCACAGCCCACTCCTTGCCGTCGTAAGAGATTTCCCACTTGCCCTCGTTGATTCTGAACTGAGGTGCTGCCTGATATACAGGTATGTTCTTGCCGTCGTTGTCGGTGAGGGCCTTGCCATCAACAGCCCAGTACCACTCGCCGTCAATCTTCACTATGCTGACCTTTGGAGAGTCACCCTTCTCTCCCTTTGCGCCGTCCTCTCCGTCCTTGCCGTTGGAGATGTTTGCGACAACCTTGTTTGAGAACGAGATGGAATAGCCGTTGGCTGTAGTCTGCACGCTCGTGACATAAACATTGCCCTGGAGCGCAGCGACTATGGCCTGCATGCCCGGAACTGTCCTTTCGTTAAGTTCCTTGACCTGCTCCTCGAGAGTGGTAACCCTGTTCGAGAGGTCATCAACCTTGTCATAGAGCTCCTGGTCCTTGGCACATCCTGCCAGGGCGAGAGCGCCTGCGACAAATGCGAAAATGATTTGCTTTTTCATGATATGATTATTTGTTGTTTATTTTCCTTAATCTGAATGCGCTCTTTTCAACGGCCTGGCAAGGGGTGCAGATTTCGCCTTCCTCGAATGAAGCTGCACGGAGTATCCTGTCGGCAGGAATCCTTACCCATTCGCCCCTGCGTTCAGAGTCCAGGGAATTAAGTGAAGAGGTCGCAGATGACTTTTCTGCGGTGAACGGGAAGGCATCTGCCTCGCCGTTGAATCTCCACAGCGACTCGCTGTCTATTTCAAGTGCGGTTATTACCAGACGGTTTACCTTGAAGCTTTCGCCGCCGCTGATGGAAACGTCCTTCGGAGAGAACGTGGCCTTGCCGTCACTTCCTATTTCTCCCACGGCAGCATCGTATGTACCCGTGACTACATATTCATTGCCGTCGGTATATATGATGGTTCCGCAATAGCAGAAATCGCAGGCTACACCGCTGACAAGCTGGTTCGCTGCAAACGGCGATTTCGAGTCGGATGTAAGTACGAGTTTGCCTTCGCTGTACTTGGCAACCATAGGGGACATTCCGGTCTCGTGCTTAAACTGCCATCCGGTGATGTTGTAGTCCTGACCTTCGGTTCCCTTGGCCACGCTTATGGTGAAGCAGTCACTCTCCGAAGGAATGTTCCAGCCGCCCAGCCAATTGGTGTAGCTGTCGTCTCCGCCGCTGCCGGGATCGTCACCTCCGACTCTGGTAATGGTGAGCGGGAGCTGCGTCTTGTTTGAGGAAACGCTTATGTATTTGCCTTCGCTGGTAGTCATGATGAAATTCATCCTTGAGGCAGTGTATGTGCCGGAAGTGACCTGTATGTCCTGAGGTGCGAAGGTGGCCTGGTCACCGCTTATCGTGCCTATTGCTATAAGGTAGGTGCCGGTAGAGAAGCTGGTCTCGCCCCAACCGCCGTAGAAGCCCACAGGGCATTCGCCGTAAGTGGTTGACTTGTAAATGCCTATTTCCTTCTGTGAGGAAATTCTGAGGGTGTTGTCCGCGGAGTTGAACTCTGCTGCCACAGGATAATTCGTGCCTTCGATGCCGGTGATGACATAGCTCTGGCCATTTACCTTCTCGGCAATGGTCCATGTGTCGGTGGTTCCGTTGCGGACGCAGGTCCATTCTCCGAGCCATGCCTCATAGCCTGTCTTTCCGCCGCCTCCCGTGCTTGAAACCTTGAATTCCGATACGGCATAACGGCCGGTGAGGCAGAGGTCGTCATCGAAACCTATGGCAAAGGCGTAGTAATTTCCGTCCTCCAGCGGATCGAAAAGCTCATAGTCGGAATCCTCATACAGCAGGTCGGCATAACACAGCTCATAGCCGTACTCGGCGTAGAGATTGATGAGGTAATCGGCATCCTGGCGAAGACCTTCTGCAGCCTGGAGGACGAATTCCTTCATTTCCAGTCCGCTGTCGTCTACTTTGTCCTTCTCGAAATATGTGATCATGTACTTGCCGGAAACGGCAGGGTCGGTGACATAGTTACAGATGACGGCCACGTCGTCGCCCTCATACTTGTCCAGTCCTTTGTACTGCACGTTCCAGTTTGCGTCCTCCTCAAGAAAGGAGAGATTGAGCTGGCTTACATGGATTATTCCCTCCTCGATACCGAGTGACCACTTGATGTCAGCATCTCTGGTTTCGTGTTTGTACGAGCCCATGCCGGTGTTCTCGGCAATGCTTATCCTGAGGTAATCCTCTGCCATCTCCAGATTGACCCATCCTGCGTCGGTTGTGGCTATTATGGGTTCGTCATAGCTGTAGTCGAAGTTCACGGTCATACCTTTCGCGAGGGAGTACACGTCTTCCGGACTGAAACCCGCGCTCTTGTATCCGAACTGCTGCACGGTGAACTCGATAGTCTTGCCGTCGCTGCCCTTGACCGTAATCTTTGAATATCTCGATTCAAAACTGTGGTTTTCCCCTGCGGACAGGGCGATTTTGTTCCCGTTTTTCGAGACGGTGCACCAATCGCGGTCCGAGCTTACCGAATAGTCTCCAGTGGCCTCTATTTCAATTGAGCCTTCTCCTCCCCGGCAGGGGATTATGAGATCGCTCTTCACAGGGCTGACCGAGTCAGGCGCATTGTCTGACGCCCCGTCGCCTGAAACGTTCCCGCAGGACCAGGCCGCAAGAGCCATCAGCACCGTTGAAAGTATGGTGATTATCTTTTTCATGTCAGTCTCCGTTATTTACGTTTGAGATAACCAATGTAGGCAATTTGGGAGTTGCCCCAGCCATAATACTGTCCTATGCCGTTCATGTCGCTGTCAACTTCCCAGAGTATCCATGAGTCGGTGGCGATTCCTTCGTACTGGCCGAGGTCCTCGAAGTCAAAATAGCCTGTTTCCAGATTCTTCTTGATGTAGCAGCCGGCATCCGAGCTCCAGGTAAGCGAACCTCCGTGGTTGAGGTCCCATGCTGCAAGTATGACAGGATTGTTGCCGTTGGCACCCACTATCTGGCTCCTCCAGACGAGACGTCCCTTGGCCCTGTCGTACTCAAGCCTTACCGTGTAGTTGGAGTTCAGTCCTGAGAGCACATAGCCCGTGCCGGCCTCGTCAGGAGAAAGGGTCACGTTGAGCGAGCGGCTGTTGTTAGTATAATAGTAGAAGGTGTAGTCTCCGGCGAACTCTCCGTAAGGGGTATAGTCTTCCGGAAGCTTGCCCTTGAGGGTGAACACACCGTTGGTGAAGATGTTGTTTTCAGTGAGGTAGTAAAGGTCCTGGAAGGTGCAACCTCCGATTTTGACAGGCTCATAAGTCCTGAGGCCTTCAGGGGTATACATGAAAGGCGCATAGACCTGAGTCGTGTCGTTCAGGTTGAAGATGAGGGCGCGGTAGTTCATGTCCACTTCGCCTTTGACCTCCTGGTCGCCTATTGTGCCTTCGAATTCGGCCGCCCTCATGTTCTCCGACATCTCGGCAACCTTCGTCACATATTCGAGAGGCTGGGCGTCACTTGCCATCGGCCTGAGGGTGTAGATGTTCTGCGAGCGCTTTCCGAGCATCTCGATTTTCTCGCTGCTGATGCTCTTGATCATGAACTCGAAGTCACCGCCCAGAGCCTCGTACATGCCCGACGAAGGAGTCGCGAAGTAGTGGAGGAGGGGATTGTGGACGTCGAATGAGAGTACGGGACCATAGTCCGTAGTAAGCTTATAGGCGCTCCTGTAGCTGTTTTCTATGTCTATCTCGCTGAAGGCTTCGACTTCGGTATTGGTGAAATAAAGCACATAGCAGTATCCGCCGTAGGCTTGTTCCGCACCAGGGTAGTATTCCATCACCCAGCCGTTTTTGGCACCGGTAAGCGTCGACTTCAGGTCGGAGAGATAGTTCTCCAGCCTCTGAGATGAGCTCTCCTCGAAGATATCCTTCTGGTTCTTGAGGCAGGACTGGGATGAAACCAGGGCCGCCGCAATGATGAGAGCTGATGTTATTCTGTTGTTTTTCATTGCTTATGCCGTTATTTGATAGTGATGTCGCTGAGGTCGATCAGGCCCTTCACAACATCTCCCTGACGCCTGGCTATGACGTCCCTGAGCACGTCGATGTCGATGTTGAAGTTGTCAAACATATACTGGCGTACAATGTCCAGCTTGGCGGTGATATACTTGGCGCTATCGCCGGCAAGCTTCAGCTGCGAAGCCCAGTATTCAGGTGTCTTGGTGATATAAACCGAGAGCATTTCCGCGAAATCCTCAACGTCGGACTCCTGGGAATATGCGCTGATGAAGCCGTTCTGCAGGTACTCCGTGTTGAAAGGGGCCTCGCTCCACGAATCGGCCACATATCCAGCTCCAGTGATGAGTTTGTACTCTGCCGGGAACTCCTTGGTCTGGTTGAGTATGTGGGTGAACTCGTGGTGTATGGTCTTGATATAGTAGTGGTTGAGCGCTTCTGCACCAGCCTTGAGATGTGTGTCGAGATAGTTGATGCCGGAGAGGAGAATCTTCTTGCCGCCCTCGGCTGTACCGAGGATGAAGGTTCCGTTGTTCTTGTACTCCCACTCGCCTATCAGGAAGAACATCTTGGGGAAGAAACTTCTGGTGAAGTCGGTTCCCGCGACCTCGTCGTATGAGTCTACGCAGAGGTATTTAACCAGATGGGCCATCTTTATGGAAAGGTCGAATTCCGCCGGTATGGTGTAGTAGTTCATGTCCGATTCGTTAAGCTCGAAACGGTACTTGAAATCTATGTTGTATGGATTGACAAAGTTGACTTCCAGCCACTTGTCAAAGTCGTTCTTCTCAACCTCGGTGACCTTTATCACGCTTTCCGGGTTGAGCTCCTCTTCCTGGCAGGATGCTGCGAGCATGGAGAGGACTGCTGCTGAAAGAAGTATGATATATCTTTTCATGACTTATCTCCTGTTATTTGTCCTTGCGCCGGTTAGCTTCATAACCCGCATCTATGACCTTTTTCGGAATCTGGAGGGCGCGTCTTCCGTCGTCCACGGCAAGCACGTCAAGCAGTTTGAGCGGATTGCCGTCCTCTCCCATTTCCCTGCGCTCGATTTCGATGCCGTATCTCTTGACGTCAAACCACCTCAGGCCGGAGCCCAGGCCCTCGATCCTCTTGAGAAGAAGGCAGAAGTGGAGGAGGTTTTCCTGTACGCCTTCGGAAATTTCAAACTTTGGGTTCAGGCGCTTCTTGATTGTGGAGAAGTTCCATTTCGAGTAATCCACGTCCTTGACAAGGTCGTTGATTTCCTCCACGGTCAGGTCCCAGTCCTTCTTGGAGATGTTGCTCATCCAGATGTTCATGTCCTCGGCTGCCTCGTCATATCTTTTAAGCATGATCTTGGCCTCGGCTCTCTCGAGCAGGAGGTAATCTGAAGTGAAGGCCGGATAGACGGTCCTATTGTAGCCTATGCCTGCAACCGGGTCGGTGTACTCAAAGAGGTAAGGCAGTTTCCAGAATATGACCTTGTCCAAGTTGGTGGCCGTGTATACCTTCATCGGACTGTAGTAGAATCCGCTGTTGTTGGTGCCGAGGAGGATGGTGAGGGCTATGCCGTCTTCGTTCTGGGCGAGATAGTTGCCGTGGGAGTACCTTGAATAGTGCCTGTACGGGCCGAAATTCATTCCCATGGTAGAATAAGCCGTCAGAAGCATGAGGTTGCAGTTGAGCTTGGCATCGATGTAGTGCTCTGTAAGCACGTCGGAATCCTGGGTCATCTTGGACTGGTCGAGCCAGTCGCGCAGCATTGTTGAAGGCTGGCTGCCGAGGCACATGTCGGCATACTTCAGGGCAAGGTCGTACTTTTCATAAAAGATATAGAACTTCGCCGCGAATGCGTAAGCCGCCTTTTTGTTGAAATGGTACTTCGGCACGGTGTAATACCCATCGCTAATCCATGGGAGAGCGGCCTGAATGTCCTTGTCCATATAATCGTAGACCTCTGCCACGCTGTTGCGCTCGTACTTCGGGTCGAGGCCCTGTTCCGGCTGGAGCATGTATGTGATGCCGGGGTCGGTTGCGGAGGTCTCGCTATTGTAGTGCTTCGCAAAGATGTTCACAAGCACGAAGTGGCTGTAGGCGCGGCAGATGAGGGCTTCCGCCATTTCGGCAGTGTATCCCGCTTCTTCGGCTCCTCCCATGTCTTCGATGGCCTCGATGGCCTGGTTGGCAGCAGCAATGGCTATGTATGAGCGCTCCCATACCATTTCATCGCTTTCATTGTTGGTCTCGGTAATGTCCTGCCATGCGAATACCTGATCTATGAAACGGTCGGTGTTCGGGTTTGACTGGCCGTAGTTGTCCACATTGTCAGAAGAGTACTCGGTGAGCAGCATGTAGTCGGTAGCCGGGTATGCCGAGGTGAGGAAAGTCTGGATTTTTTCCTTGGTGTCGAGCTCGGTACGGTTGTCCGGCATGACGTCGAGGAATTTGTCACAGCCTGCGAAGGCCAGTGCAGATGCTGCTGCAAGCATTATGGTCTTTAATGTTTTCATTGTCTTGTCCTCCGCTGTTAAAGTCCGATTTTCAAAGTGAGGGTGAACTGCTTAGGTACAGGCACCGCCACGCCACCGGTGTTGAAGAACTCCGGATCCTGTCCGTTGAGCTTCCTGTCCGCGTAAAGGAGGAAGAGGTTGGTGCCCTGCAGCTTCAGCGAAAGGCTGTTGAGCTTTATGGCCTGAACCCACTTTTTAGGGAAGTCGTATGCGAGGGAGATTTCCTTCATGCGGATGAAATCGCCCTTCGCGATGCGCTCTGTGGAGTAGTTGTATGCGTTGTATGCGATGGAAAGGTCCGAGTCAATCCAGTTCTGGTAGGCGCTTGCTATCACGGGCACGTTGGTGCGCTTCTCGTCTCCCGGAACGGTCCAGCGGTTCCTGAACTCCTTCGGCATGGAGTCGAGGTCGTTGTAAGTGGCGCTGAAAACCGGGTCGAGGCGTATCACGTTGCCGAACGAATATGTCACGAATACGTTGAGGCTGAGACCTTTCCACTTGAAGATGTTGCCGAGTGAACCCACGTCGGTAGGGTCGGCGTTTCCCGAATACTCAAGGAAGTCAAGATTGTCGGACTCCTGGAAGTACACGCCTGTTACGGACTCGTTTCCGTCCTGGTCCTTGAATACCGGAAGGCCCTGGTCGTTAAGTCCCACGAAAGGAATCGAGAATATGCCTCGTACGGGATAGCCTTCCTGGGCGAAACCGTTGCCCGTGATGAGGGTGATGACACGGGTGGTGGTCTTGAGGCTGGTCACCTCGTTGTGGGAGTGTGAGTAAATGAAGTTCGTGGTCCAGTTGAAATCCTTCTTCTTTATGTTCTGGGTGCTGAGGGATATTTCATAACCATTTGACTTCATGGTCGCTATGTTTCCGAACTTTTCCACCTGTCCGCCCATGCCCTGAGTGTTGATGACGCCTATGAGGTCATAGTTGTCGCGGGTGTACCAGTCAATGGCGAAGTTGACGCGGTTGTCGAAGAAGCCTGATTCGAGACCGAGATTAAGCTCCTTCTTCTTCTCGTAGGTGAGGTCGGTGTTGGCCAGGTCTTCTATGTAGAGCATGGTCTCACGTACTGAGGTGAAAGGCCTCCAAGGAGTTTCCGAGCCGATTACGACCGCCGAGTTTGTCACGCTTGAAGGTCCGCGGTCCGCGGTGAGGGAGTACGACGCCTTGAGGCTGAGGTGTGAAACATAAGGATAGATGTCCTTCATGAACTGCTCCTCGTGTGCGTTCCATGCCGTGGAGACGTTCCACGTAGGCAGCCAGCGTGCCTGGCGGCTCTTTCCGAGCTTGTTGGTTCCTTCGTAGCGGGCTGTGCCGTTGACTATGTACTTGCCCTTGTAGGAATATGTGCCGTTGGCGAAGAATGCAGCGCTGCGCTCATGGGTGTTGAGCATCTCGTAGTAGTTGCTGTTCTCCTCCGAGCCTTTCTTGAATGCATTGTAGTCGTAGTTGGCGGTTTCACCCATGCCGAACTGTATGCCCCATGCGCGGAACCATGTGCCGTGACGCTCTATGCTGTTGATTTCCGAACCGCCGAAGAGGGCGACGATGTGGTCGCCGAAAGTGTTGTTGTAGTTGAAGGTGGCGCGGAAGTCATAGCCCGTCATCCCGTTGTCCCTCCTTTCATATATACCGCCCGTAGGCAGCACACTGATAGGGTGGGCGTAAGGGTTGTCCGGGTCCGTATAGAGGAAGGAGTTGCTGTTCCTGATCGTGGACGTGCTCATCTCCCTGTATGCAAGAGCCTGGTTTGAGTGGTCGAGAATGTAGTGCTCCTGGCTTGTAGAGGTGTACTTCATCGCTCCTATCGCGCTGAGGTCAAGGTGCCTGAACGCCTTGTACTTGATTTCGCCCTGTACGCGGAAGTCGGTCACATTCACGTCTATGTAGTTGTTTTCAAGCTCGTGCAGAATGTTGAAAGGCGCGTAATTCCTGGTGTAGTATTCATCTGGGTCCAGTGCGCGTGAGGTATTGAGGGCGTATGAATAAGGGTTTATGTCAAAGTCTCGCCTTACCTCGCCGCTCACCACGTCTGTCGTTGAGCCGAGAGTTCCGGGAGCACGCTGGTTTCTGTAGGATGCGTTGCTGATCAGGTTGAAGCTGAGGTTCTCGAGGAATTTGTAGGTGGTGTTGAGGTTGGCGGTGTAACGCTTTACCGAACTCTGCTTTGTCCAGCCCGGATCCTGCATAACCGACAGGGATGCGTAGTAGGTGCCCTTGTCGGAACCGCCGGATGCGCTGAGGGAATGGTTATGCTGCACGGCGGTGGAGAATAGGTAGTCGAACCAGTCGGTGTTCCTGTATTCTGCGGCCCTGAGGTACGCAGCCTTGGCTTCGTCGGTGTTGACAAGGCCAAACTGTCCCGTGGTCGCATTGTACTGGCTTAGGAGCTGGTACATCTTTCCGTAGACGCCGCTGCTTGCGGCATTCGCGGTGGACGCATAGTTGAGATAACCCTTCTGGTAGAGCTCCTGATAGATTTCCATCTGGTCCTGGGAGTTCATGATATTGAAGGTGTTGTAGGAAGGCTTGAGCCTTGACGTGAATTCGCCCGTGTAGTTGAGCCTGGTCGAGCCGGCCTTACCCTTCTTTGTGGTCACGACAATCACGCCCGCCATGGCGCGCGCGCCGTATATTGACGTCGCCGAGCCGTCCTTCAGGATATCGAAGGACTCGATGTCGTCGGAGTTGAGGCCTGCTATCGCAGATGAAATGAGGGTGTTGGCGTCACCGGAAGAAAGCTGGTCGGCGCTTACGTCGACAACGTCTTCCATGATCACACCGTCAACCACCCAGAGGGGCTTTGACGAACCGTAGATGGATGTTGCACCGCGGACGCGGATTTTAGGGGCGGTACCGAAAGTACCTGACACGTTTTGCACGGACACACCTGCAACACGTCCTTCAAGGGAGCGGCTGATGTCGGCCATGCCGCTGATCTTCGCGTTCTCTGCGTCCACCTTGGCCGTCGAACCGGTAAACAGTCGCCTGTCGGTAGTCTGCATACCGGTGACGACAGCCTCGGCAAGGGCTTCGGAGTCAGGTTCGAGAATCACGTTGACCACGGCTGCGACAGGCACTTCCCTGGTCCTCATGCCCATGTAGGCTATTTCGAGAACCTTGGCGGAAGCCGGAACCCCTGGCAGGGTGAAGTTACCGTCAAGATCCGTGACGGCACCAATGGTGGTTCCTTTGACGAAGACTGACGCGCCTATCACCGGCAGGTTGTCTTCCGAGGAAATCACTGTTCCTTTTACCGTTGTCTGGGCATATGCCAGAATACCTGAAAGCAACAGCACCACCAGTGATAGCAGAAATTTTTGACTTCTCATTGATTTTCTCTGATTTTACTATACTGACTTGTTTTTATACAGCTGATTATGGTGGTTGGAAGAAAGTAATATTTCACAACAATGTGCAAAAGAAACCATTATTTTAGTTATCTCCAAACGCCTTATTTATAGATATTTATGGTCGATTGTCGGAATGGTGCTTATAATTTTTAAGAGACATGCGGGTCCTGGTTTTGAATTTTTTACGTGAAATATGATAATTGTTAAAAAATTTAAGTTGGAAAATTGTTACGAAAAGCGTTTTTTGCGACTTGCAAGATGGTGTAAATGACCAAATTGGAAGATAAATTGACTCTTTTACTCCATCAGTTCCGGCCCATTGTGCTTCTTCATTCTTTTGTCGCGCTCTATGGTTAAATCGGGAATTTTCGTATTTTTGTAAGTTGACGCACATCAAATCCATCAGAATAATTGTAACACGATATGAAACACTTTTCTTTGCCAAAGGATGGCGGTCTCGTGGCTGCCGGCTTACCGGAAGAGATTCTCCACAGCTTTGAGAAGATACCGGTAAAGGTATTCGAAACACCTGAAGATGCGTGCTCAAGGCTCGCGGACAAGATTATAGGCATGATCAGGTCCCACGGACCCGGCTTCAGGATAGGACTTTCCACTGGCAACACCCCTCTCGGCCTATACAGGGAGCTTGCAAGGCGCCACAAGGCGGGTGAGATTTCCTTCAGCGACGTGGTGATGTACAGCATAGACGAATATGCCGGTCCGGAAAGTTCCGTCGAGAACCACCAGAGCCGTAACTACAGGCTTCATGAGGATTTCATAGACCAGGTGGATTTCCGGCCGGAAAACGTCCATATTCCTGACGGAAAGATGGGCGGACAGGAGGCTTCCGCCTATTGCGAGCGTTTCGATGCCATGGCCAGCGGTCTCGACCTCATAGTCGTGGGCGTGGGCAAGCACGGGGAAATAGGCTTCAACAGCGCCGGCGTTTCATCCAAGTCCCGCACCAGGCATGTCCTGCTCTCATACGACTCGCGCAAGGCTCAGGCGAGAAATTTCAACGGCAACTTCGACATCACCCCTAAGGCTGCTGTCACCGTCGGCATGGCAACCGTGCTCAGCGCGAAGGAAATAGTGCTCATGGCATGGGGCGAAGACAAGGCTAAGACGGTCTATGACATCGTTGAGGCCGAAGCTTCGGAAATCTGCCCGGCATCCCTTCTCCAGCAACACGACAGAATCTCGTTCTATGCGGACGAGAACTCTGCCGACCTGCTTACCAGAAACGTTGCCCCATGGCTCATAGGCCCGTGCGAATGGACTCCCAAGTTCATCAGAAAGGCCATAGTTTGGCTTTGCGAAAGGACGGGTAAGCCAATCCTCAAACTCACCCAGAAGGATTACCTTGAGAACAACCTCGGCGGCCTTCTTGAAAAGCATGGACCATTTGACGCCATCAACATAAAGGTATTCAACGACTTCCAGCATACCATCACGGGATGGCCTGGCGGAAAGCCGGATGCTGACGACAGCACCAGGCCTGTCCCTTCATCGCCATTTCCGAAGAAGGTCGTGATTTTCTCGCCTCACCCTGACGACGACGTGATTTCCATGGGCGGCACCTTCATCCGTCTGGTGGAACAGGGACATGACGTACACGTGGCCTATGAGACTTCGGGCAACGTTGCAGTCCACGACGACGTGGTGCTCCAGCATATGGATGCGGCCCATGAGCTGGGCTTCGGCGACCATTTCGACGAGGTCAAGAAGATTATAGACGGGAAGGTTCCCGGTGAGCCTGAGCCGAGAGCCCTGCTCGACCTCAAGGGCGCGATACGCCGTAGCGAGGCAAGGGGAGCCGTCCGTTCATTTGGTCTCAACGACAACACCAATGCCCACTTCCTCAATCTTCCTTTCTATGAAACGGGAGGAATCAAGAAGGGACTGCGCACCCAGAAGGACATCGACATCATCATGGATCTTCTCCGCAGGATACAGCCTGACCAGATTTACATGGCCGGCGACCTCGCCGATCCTCACGGCACCCATAGGGTATGCACCGAGGCTGTCCTCGAGGCACTCAGGCAGCTTGAAGGCGAACCTTGGATGGAGAGCTGCCATGCGTGGCTCTATCGCGGCGCGTGGATGGAATGGGAGCTCGGAAAGGTCGACATGGCAGTTCCGCTCAGCCCGGGTGAGGTGATAAAGAAGCGCCACGCCATCTACCGCCACCTATCCCAGAAGGATATAGTTCCTTTCCCGGGCGACGACAGCCGCGAGTTCTGGCAGAGGGCGGAGGACCGCACCCAGAACACTGCACGCCTCTACAACGCCATAGGCATGGCAGAATATCAGGCCATAGAGGTGTTCGTAAAACTTTTCTAGCTTGCACAGGAAAGAACATACATTCACTGTTCAGGCTCCGCTTCCGGAGCCTGAACTAATTGATGTGCATCAGCTTCTCGGGGACTACTTTTCGGGAGTGCACGAACTCGTCTGCGTGGTGGGACCGACCGCCTCGGGCAAGACGCGATATGCTGTGGACCTTGCCCGCCGCATGAACTCCCTTCTCACCTCCGGAGCCTTCCCGGGCCGTGAAAATGCCCGCTGCGAAATACTTTCGGCAGACTCCCGCCAGGTCTATCGCGGGATGGACATAGGCACCGGCAAGGACCTGTCGGAATACGGGGAGATTCCTTACCATCTAATGGATCTGGTTCCCGCAGGAACGAAATACAACATATACGAGTACCAGAAGGACTTCTCCAGAGCTTACTCCGACATACGCGACAGGGGCTGCATACCCATATTGTGCGGAGGGTCGGGCCTCTATGTCGAGGCGGCAACCTGCGGCTACTCCCTTCCGGACGTCCCCCCGGACGAGAAACTCCGCGCAGAACTGGAAAAGAAGGGCGACGACGAACTGATAGCCATGCTGGCCTCGCTCAAACCCCTTCATAACTCCACTGACTACGACACCCGCAAGAGACTTGTCAGGGCCCTTGAAATAGCCCTGTATGAAAAGGAGCATCCCGTCAACATGAGCGTGTGCCTCCCGAAGGCCACATATTATATCGGCACCCTCGTGGACAGGGACGAGCGCAATGCGAAGATAGACCGCCGGCTGGATGCGAGACTCGCCGAAGGCATGGTGGGTGAGGTCCAGGCTCTGCTGGATTCCGGAATAGCGCCGGAAGACCTCATATACTATGGCCTGGAGTACAAATTCGTTACGCTTTTCCTTACGGGGGAACTTTCATATGAGCAGATGCGCCTTCAGCTTGCGACTGCCATACACCAGTTCGCAAAGCGTCAGATGACGTGGTTCAGGGGCATGGAACGCAAGGGGCTGACCATCCATTGGACCAAAGTTTTTTGATATTCCGACTTTTTTCATATTTTTGGCCGATGGAATCTTATGGAAGGTTCCATTTTTCAGTTAGGAATTGTGCTAATGTTCAGAGGTACTAAGTTATGAAGGTACTTAAATTCGGTGGAACGTCTGTGGGCTCGGCGGAAGCCCTTACCAACGTAAAGGAAATAGTCTCAAGGTGCGAGGGCAGGACAGTGGTTGTCGTTTCGGCCCTTGGGGGTCTGACGGACACTCTCATCGCTACGGCCGGTCTGGCTAAAGCCGGAGACGCCTCGTACCTTGCCTCTCTTGAAAAGATAACCTGCCGCCACCACGACATAATCGACAGGATGATAGGGGATGAACAGGCCCGCGCCGCCCTCCTCGCCAGGACTGACGAGAAACTGGGAGAACTCAGGAGCCTCTATCAGGGCGTCAACCTCATACGCGACGTTTCCGACAAGACGATTGCCGCCATAGTCAGCTATGGTGAAAGGCTGTCCTCGGATATCTGCGCCACCCTGGTCGGAGCCGAACTTCTCGACTCCCGCGATTTCATCAAGACCGTGAACCGCGAAGGCAGGGTTAGCCTGGACAGCGAGCTCACCTACAGTCTCATAGAAAAGGCCTTTGAAGGAACCGGAGACCTGGTTCTGGTGCCCGGCTTCATCTCCACGGATTCTGAAACCGGAGAGGTGACCAATCTCGGACGTGGTGGCAGCGACTACACCGCCAGCCTCATCGCGGCTGCCCTCGGCGCGGACTCCCTCGAAATATGGACTGATGTCGACGGTTTCCTCACCGCCGACCCGCACATGATAGAGAACGCATATACCATTAACGAGCTCAGCTACAACGAGGCCACCGAGCTCTGCAACTTTGGCGCGAAGGTGGTATATCCTCCGACCATCTATCCTGTCTGCGTGAAGAACATCCCGATTTACGTCAAGAATACCTTCAATCCAAAGGCCTGCGGCACCGTCATCTGTGCCAACCCGAAGGAGGACAAGATACATCCGGTTAAGGGCATAAGTTCGATAGGCGGAATCAGCGTCATAACCGTTTCCGGTCTCTCAATGGTCGGGGTTATCGGAGTGAACAGGCGCATCTTCTCCTGTCTCGCAGCCAACGGCATAAGCGTGTTCATGGTCTGCCAGGCTTCTTCTGAAAGCACCTCGACCATAGGTGTCAGAAGCGTGGACGTGGTGAAGGCCTGCGAGGTCCTTGACGCGGAGTTTGAGAAGGAAATCAAGACCGGGTCGATGAACAGGATGTGCGCGAGCAGCAATCTCGCCAGCATCGCCGTTGTGGGTGACAACATGAAGAACAACGCCGGCATAGCCGGAAAGCTTTTCGGAACTCTCGGCCGCAACGGAATAAGCATCATAGCCTGCGCCCAGGGAGCGTCGGAAACCAACATATCATTCATAGTTGAAGAGAAATCTCTGCGCAAGGCCCTTCATGTTATTCATGAAAGTTTTTTTCTGTCCGAATACAAGGTCCTGAACCTGTTTCTCTGCGGCGTCGGAACCGTGGGAGGCAGCCTGCTCCAGCAGATAGCGTCCCAGAAACAGAGGCTGATGAAGGAAAGGAGCCTCATGCTCAACGTGGTGGGCATAGCCAATAGCCATGCGGCCCTCATAGACAGGGACGGACTTGAGATTGAAGGCTTCCGCGAAAGGCTTGCCGTGGCGGAAGAATGCGACCTGGCCGGCCTGAAGGAAAAGATAATATCCCTGAACCTCTACAATTCGGTCTTTGTTGACTGCACTGCGAGCGAAGCCGTGGCATCCATATACCAGGACCTTTTCGACCACAACATATCCGTCGTGACCGCCAACAAGATTGCAGCATCGTCCGACTATGACCACTACAGGCTTCTCAAGGACACTGCAAGGAAGAAGGGCGTGAAATTCCTTTTCGAGACCAACGTCGGTGCCGGACTGCCTATAATCAATACCATAAACGACCTGATAAACAGCGGCGACAGAATACTTAAGATAGAGGCTGTGCTCAGCGGTACCCTCAATTTCATCTTCAATACAATTTCCGGGGACGTGCCTTTCAGCGAGACCGTCAGGCTTGCCAAGGAAAAGGGCTTCAGCGAACCCGACCCGAGGATAGACCTCAGCGGCAAGGACGTCATCAGGAAACTTGTGATACTCTCGAGAGAGTCCGGATACAGGCTGAACCAGGAGGATGTGGAGAAGCGCCTCTTCATCCCGGAGGAACTGTTCACGGGCAGCATAGACGAGTTCTGGGCAGGACTTCCGGCCCTAAACCATGATTTCGAGGAGCGCCGCAGAAGGCTTCAGGAAGAGAGGAAATGCTGGAGATTCGTGGCAAAACTCGAGGACGGCCGCGGCAGCGTCGAACTCCGTGAGATTCCTGAACATCATCCTTTCTTCGACCTTGACGGCAGCAACAACATACTCCTGCTCACGACGGAGCGCTACCGCCAGGATCCGATGCTGATCCAGGGTTACGGCGCCGGGGCGAGCGTCACAGCGGCCGGCGTTTTCGCAGACATCATGAGCATCGCCAATATATAGGAGGCAGGGCATGAAACACATAATCATCCTTGGCGACGGAATGGCCGACTGGCCTGACGCCGGACTGGGCGGTCGTACCATACTTCAGGCAGCCCATACCCCTTACATGGACCTTCTCGCAGCGAAAGGACGCTGCGGGATGCTCAAGACGGTTCCCGACGGCTTCCACCCGGGCAGCGAGGTCGCCAATTCATCCATACTCGGCTATGACCAGCGTAAGGTATATGAAGGCAGGGGCCCTCTCGAGGCCGCAAGCATAGGCGTGAGCCTTGATGGTGACGACCTTGCGATACGCTGCAATCTCGTCTGCGTTGAAGGAGACATGCTCAAGAACCACTCCTGCGGCCGTCTCGAGACTGAAGAGGCCGATGTTCTCATAAAGTGTCTCAACGAGCAGCTCGGCAGTGACAGGATACGTTTCCATACTGGTGTCCAGTACCGTAACCTGCTTGTGGTTAAGGGGGGAGACAAGCGCTTGGTATGCACCCCTCCTCACGACATTCCCCTCCATCCCTGGCGCCCCGCCCTCATCAAGGCGGCAGTGCCTGAGGCGCAGGAGACCGCAGACCTGCTCAACGGGCTGATACTCAGGTCTCAGGAAATCCTCGTGAACCATCCTCTCAACCTTCGCCGCAAGGCAGAAGGCAAGGATATGGCCAGCAGCATCTGGCCGTGGGCCGGAGGATACAGGCCCGCCATGGAGCCTCTCGGCTGCACATTCCCGCAGATTGGGAGAGGCTCGGTGATTACCGCCGTGGACCTCATAAGGGGCATAGGACACTACGCCGGGCTCAAGGTGCTTGACGTGGAAGGTGCGACCGGTCTCTGGGACACCAACTACGAGGGGAAAGCCGCCGCCGCGATAGAGGCTCTGAAGCATGACGACTTCGTCTATGTCCATGTGGAGGCTCCGGACGAGGCCGGCCATGACGGGGATATCGATGTGAAACTAAAGACCGTGGAGGACTTGGATGCCAGACTGATAGGCCCTGTATACGAGGCCTTGAAGGAAATGGACGAGCCGGTGGCCATGGCTGTCCTTCCCGACCATCCGACTCCGATAAGGCTGCGCACACATACCTCCGAACCCGTCCCTTTCCTTATCTGGGCGCCCGGGATAGAGCCCGACAGCGTGAAGGTTTACGACGAATTCTCCTGCCGCGAAGGCTCGTACGGACTGATACGGGAGTCCGAATTTATCCGTGAATTCATGAAAATATGAAATACTACAGCACTAACGACACCTCTGCCAGAGCCGGTCTCGAGCAGGCGGTGGTTAAGGGGCTCGCGCCCGACAAGGGCCTCTACATGCCCCTTGAGGTAAAACGTCTGCCGGAGGAGTTCTTCGAAAATATTGACAAACTCTCTTTTCAGGAGATTGCATGCGTGGTTGCCGACGCCTTTTTCGGCGGTGATATACCAGCGGATGAACTGAGGAAAATAGTATATGACACCCTGGCCTTCGACTGCCCTCTGGAAAAGGTGGGCGAGAATATCTGGTCGCTTGAGCTCTTCCACGGGCCCACTCTGGCCTTCAAGGACGTTGGTGCCAGATTCATGGCCCGCCTCCTCGGCTATTTCATCTCGAAGAGCGGGGATTCGCGTGAGGTGAACGTGCTTGTCGCGACTTCGGGCGACACGGGATCGGCAGTGGCCAACGGCTTCCTCGGGGTCGAGGGCATACATGTTTACGTGCTGTATCCAAAGGGCAAGGTCAGCCCTATACAGGAGTGCCAGTTCACCACCCTCGGCCGCAACGTCACTGCGATAGAGGTGGACGGAGTGTTCGACGATTGTCAGGCTCTCGTTAAGTCGGCCTTTGTGGATGCCGAACTCAACGCGGCCATGAAGCTGACTTCCGCAAATTCGATCAACGTGGCCCGCTTCCTCCCCCAGGCCTTCTATTATTTCCATGCTTATGCCCAGTTGAAGAGGATGGGGCTGGCCGACAATGTGGTTGTATGCGTGCCGAGCGGAAACTTCGGCAACATCTGCGCGGGGCTTTTCGGCAAGAGAATGGGCCTTCCGGTAAGGCGTTTCATAGCAGCCAATAACGAGAACGACGTGTTCTTCGAGTATCTCTCGAGCGGGGAGTACAAGCCTCGCGCTTCCGTGCAGACCATAGCCAACGCGATGGATGTGGGAGCTCCGAGCAACTTCGCCCGCATAGCGGAACTTTACGGCCATGATGTCGACGCGGTGCGCGCGGACGTGTCGGGAGCCCGTTTCAGCGATGAGCAGATACGGGAGACCGTGGCGTCGGTCTACCGTGAGACAGGTTATCTCTGCGACCCTCACGGAGCCTGCGGAATGCGTGCCCTGCAGCAGCAGCTGAAGCCGGGCGAGACGGGAGTCTTCCTTGAAACAGCCCATCCAGCCAAGTTCAAGGATACGGTGGAGCCTCTCATCGGCGGGCCTGTGGCCATACCGGAGCGCCTCGCCGCCTTCATGAAAGGGACAAAGGAGTCCGTGCCTATGGCCGCCGACTTCGCAGCCTTCAAGTCTTTCCTGTTGAGCCGTCAGGCAATGCGGAAAAATTTGTAAATTTGCCGCGCTTCCGGAAAAGGGCTCTTGCTCCGCCCGGAACCGCGAGGGAAATCAGATAAAAAGAATATAAAAGACATGTCACAGAAAGTGCTTCTCATGATTCTTGACGGCTGGGGAGAAGGCCGCAAGGACGATTCAAACGCCATATATGTCCAGGGCCAGCCTAACATCGACTCCCTCAGGGCGAAGTATCCCGTATCCCACCTGCAGGCCTGCGGAGAATATGTAGGTCTTCCGGACGGCCAGATGGGCAACTCCGAGGTTGGTCACATGAACATAGGCGCAGGCCGCGTGGTATATCAGGACCTCGTCAAGATCAATATCGCCTGCCGTGACCACAAACTCCTTGCAAACGCTGAAATCAAGGCCGTTTACGACTATGTGAAGCAGACAGGCAGGAAGCTTCACCTCATGGGCCTTACCTCCATGGGCGGTGTCCACTCCTCACTCAACCATGTTTACGAATTCCTTGCAGAGGCAAAGAATGAAGGCCTGGAGAAAGTGTTTGTACACGCATTCATGGACGGTCGCGACACCGACCCGCGTAGCGGCAAGGGCTTCCTCGAGGACCTCGAGGCCCATATGGCTCAGAGCACGGGAAAGATAGCTTCAGTCTGCGGACGCTTCTACGCGATGGACCGTGACAAGAGATGGGACCGCGTCAAGACCGCCTATGACCTTCTTGTCGAGGGTAAGGGAGAGAAGTTCACCTCGGCAACAGCAGGCATCCAGGCCTCATACGACGCAGAGGTAACCGACGAGTTCGTGAAGCCTATAGTGATAGTTGACGAGGCCGGAGAGCCACTTGCGAAAATAGAGGAAGGGGACGCTGTCATCTTCTACAACTTCCGCAACGACCGGGCACGCGAACTTACCGCCGTACTCACACAGCAGGACATGCCGGAGCAGGGTATGAAGACCATGCCTCTCTACTGGTGCTGCCTCACTCCTTACGACGCATCCTTCACGGGCGTACACATACTCTTCGACAAGGAACTTGTCACCGACACTCTCGGTGAGACCGTGTCAAAGGCGGGAAAGCGCCAGCTCCGCATTGCGGAAACCGAGAAATATGCACATGTGACCTTCTTCTTCAACGGCGGCCGCGAGGCCCAGTTCGAAGGTGAGGACCGCATACTCGTGGCTTCTCCGAAGGTTGCCACATATGACCTTCAGCCCGAGATGAGCGCTCCTGAGGTTGCGGAGAAACTCATAGAGGCCATCAATACCGGCGTCGAGGACATGATCATCCTCAACTTCGCAAACGGCGACATGGTAGGCCATACCGGCGTGAAGCCAGCCATCTGCAAGGCTGTCGAGGCTGTTGACCAGCTCGTGGGCAAGGTCGTGGAGGCCGCAGTGGCTCAGGACTATGCAGTGCTCATCACTGCAGACCACGGCAATGCCGACTACTGCCAGAACGAGGACGGAAGCCCTAACACCGCCCATTCCCTCAACCCTGTGCCTTTCATCGTTGTGAATGCCGGAGTGAAGGAAGTGAAGGACGGAAAACTTGCCGACATTGCGCCTACCATGCTGAAAATCATGGGAATCTCCCAGCCGGAAGCAATGACGGGAGAGCCTCTCATTTAGGCAGGAACTGCAGACGCGGGGATGAGGCCGAAGCAAGGCCTTCACGCAGAAGCCAGCATCAGCGAAGCTGCCAAAAAGTAGGAGTTTCCGAAAAGTTGACTATCTTTGCACAGTTTTGAAAACAACTAAACCTTTACAGATATGAACCTTAGAGACATCAAAAAGGACATCGAGTATTTCGTGGGCGAATTCATCGACGACTGCTCACTCTTCGTGGCACTTAATCCGGGCAAGGATTCAGACGCAATCGCTGCAATCATCGACGAGGCTGTAGACCTTTACAACGACCTCAAGGACAAGGCAAACCATCCGGAGGGAGCCAGGAAGGCGTTCTACGACGGCATACGCAAGGAGATGTTCGAGAAAATCGACAAGGT
>JABUTS010000004.1 GCA_021443565.1 Bacteroidales bacterium
CAGGACCCACTATGTGGTCACCGGCTGCGACATACGCGGCGCCACCGAATTCGCCTACGACAACGAGGACAAGAAGGTGACGGTGCCTGTAGGTTATTTCAAGGCCCTTCTCGGCTACAAGAAGAGCGGCGGAGTGGGCATCAGTCCGTCTACAGGCGGATATACGGGTGCCGGCTTCTATTTCGAGCACAAGTCATATTCCAACAACCGCAGCACCATACTCGGCCTCGGCATGACGATAGACGAACTTGAAGAGAAGATGGGCATGGACTTTTTCGTGAACCTTCCTGCGGCAATAGGGGCTACCTATGCCGACAAGGTGGAATCCACGATGGACAGTTATTGGACAAAATGAGAATACAAACCATAATGAAACGAATTGCTATTTTAGCCGCACTCGCGTTGATTCTCTTCACCCAGTTGTCTCCGGCACAGGTGAGGAAGGGGCAATATGTTGTGGGCTTCTATAATCTCGAGAACCTCTTTGACACCTACGACGATCCCGCAAAGGATGATGCACAGTTCCTTCCGGATGGCCAGAACAAGTGGACTGAGGCCAAGTATGCGAAGAAACTCGAGAATATGGCCCGCGTGATAAGGGCCATGCGCGACGACAACGGCTGCTGGCATACCATACTGGGCGTGTCCGAAATAGAGAACCGTCTCGTGCTCGAGGACCTCGTGAGCCAGCCTTCCATAGCGGCTGCCAACTACCAGATAGTCCACTACGACAGCCCGGACAGACGCGGTGTGGACGTGGGCCTGCTATATGACCCGACGAAGTTCAAACTGCTTGATTCCGAGACCATTCCTTTCACTTTCGAGGGCACTGGCGTAAAGATTACCCTCGACAGGGAGGAACAGGAGAATTTCCGCACCCGCGACATCCTTATGGCCCACGGGCTCATAGAAGGAGAACACTGCGCCTTCTATGTCTGCCACCTTCCTTCCCGTCTGGGAGGCAAGGGCGGTGATCTCCGCAGCCTCGGCGCCGACATCATCTACAGGCACTCTCAGAAGCTCGCACAAAAGTATCCGGGCATAAAGATAGCCGTGATGGGCGACATGAACGACGATCCTTTCAACGAGAGCATGCACAAGTGGCTTCACGGCAAGAGAGTCCTGTCCGAGGTGCACGGAGGCGATTTCTTCAATCCTTTCTACACCATGCTGGAGGATGGCTACGGCACCCTCTGCTACAGGGACGTCTGGAGCATCTTCGACCAGGTGCTCGTGAACGACAATCTCGCTCTCGCCGATAGCGGCCTCCAGCTCATACCTATCGTGAAGAAGAAGTACTTCGGCCGCGTGTTCAAGAAAGACTTCATGGTTACCCAGGAAGGCCAGTACAAGGGTTATCCTTTCCGTACCTTCAGCAACGGTGCCTTTGTGGGCGGCTTCTCAGACCATTTCCCAACCTACATAGTAATCGGAAAACAATGATAAGGAAGATAACAGCCATACTCGCGGCATCGCTTCTTTCCGTTCTCTCGTTCGCCCAGACCGGCGCGGGCGTGAAGGGTACGGTGGTGAGCCGCCAGGGCAGGGTGCCTGTCGAGGGCGCCCGCATGACAGTCACTCCGGAATCGGGCGCCGCGACGGAACTGACCACACCGGCCGACGGAACCTTCCTCGTGGAAGGCCTTCCTGTGGGCAGGCTTGCCATCCATGTCACGGCCGACGGCTTCATGGACGTGGATTACAACATCACCCTTGACGGTGAGTTCGTGCGAGACATAATGTTCGTGACCATGACGCCTGCAGCCCAGATTCAGGACGTTGACGCGATGAATTTTGCTGAGTTTGACATGGAAGACAGCGGTTACTCCGATGCTCCCACCATACTTTTCACCTCCAGCGACCCTTTCAACAACATAGCTGGCTACGGCTTCAGCCAGATACGATTCAAGAACAGGGGCTATGATTCGGAGTCGCAGGACGTTCTCCTCAGCGGAGTCAAACTTAACGACGCGCTCACAGGCTATTCGCCTTACTCGCTATGGACCGGCCTGAACGAAATCATGCGTTCGAAGGACAGTTCCAACGGAGTGGATGGCTCGGATTGCATTCTGGGCGGCTTCAACGGAACCACCAATATCTTCGCCAACCCTTCAAACGTGCGTCCCGGCCTGAGGATGAGCGTGCTGAGCAACAGCGCGACCTACCGTCTCCGCCTGATGGCCACCTATTCTTCCGGTGTGCTTGACAACGGATGGTCATACGCATTCAGCGCCTCGGCCCGTCTCGGTGGCAATGACTGGATCAAAGGTGTATATTACCGTAATTTCGCATATTATGCCGGAGTGGAGAAGAAGTTCTCCAACGACAGCCGGCTGGCTCTCTTCAGCTTTGCCGCTCCCGGGCAGAGAGGGGCGCAGAACTCCTCCACCCAGGAAGTCTATGACCTCATGGGCGACAATATGTATAATTCCAACTGGGGTTACCAGAACGGCAAGGTGCGCAACTCCCGCGTCCGCAAGACCTTCGAGCCCGTAACCGTGCTCAAATATACCGCAAAGCCTTCGGATAAGTTCGAATCCAACACCACCATACTATGGAGAACCGGCCGCAACGGCTACACCGCCCTCGATTGGTACGATGCCTTCGATCCCCGTCCGGACTACTACCGCAATCTCCCGAGCTATGCATACATGGCCGACGAGGACTACAACAGGGTGAACGAAGCCAAGGCTGACTGGCTGCGCGAGGCTTGGACAGGCCGCACACCGGACTATCTCAACTACCAGCACCTCAACTGGGATGCCCTCTATAACGCCAACTACAACAGCAAGGATGGCCGCTCGCACTATGCTCAGGAAGAGCGTCGCGTGGACCAGAACGACCTCAACTTTGTCGAGACCATCAGGTGGAAACCGGCTGAGAACCTTAACGTGAATGCCGGGGCAAGTTTCAGGTGGAACCGTACGGAGAACTACAAGATACTTGCCGACCTGCTCGGAGGCGAATATTTCCTGAACATAGACTCCTTTGCAGAGAGGGACTTCGCTTCCGACCCCGTCAAGATTCAGAACGACCTTGACTACTATCTTGCTCACGGCGAGGCCCAGAAGATTTACAAGGGCGACAAGTACGGCTACGATTACTACGCCGACGTGCGGAAGGCCCAGTTATGGGCAAGAGGCAACTATATCATAGGCTCTCTCACCGCGAATCTCGGAGCATCCATAGGATATGACACTTTCTGGCGCACCGGTATGGTCCGCAAGGGCCTCTTCCCGGGCACAGGGACTTCGAGTCTCTTGGAGAGCAACGGCGGCGATATAACCTCCAAGGGACGTTCAGACGTCTCCAGGTTCCTGGTTTACAGCGCAAAGGCTGGAGTCTCATATATGGTTGCACCGGGCCACAAACTCATACTCAACGCCGGCTACTTCAACGATGCTCCTACCTTCAACCAGTCCTTCATATCGCCCCGTACCCGCAATACCCTCATGGATGGGCTCACCACGAAGAAAACCGCTTCCTCAGACCTGAGCTACCAGTATACGGGCAACGGCTACAATATCCGTCTCACAGGCTTCTGGACCAGGATAAAGGACCAGAGCGACGTCATGAGTTTCTATGACGACACGCAGAACTCCTTCACCAATTTTGCGATGACTGGCATAGACCAGAGGCATGCGGGAATGGAACTCGGAGCAATAGTTCCGCTTCCGGTGAACGGACTCTCACTCTCGGCTGCGGTCAGCTGGGGCGAATATATCTACACATCCACTCCTCACATGGTCCAGACCGTGGACAACAGTGCGGAGATAGTCAGGGACGAGGATGTGAAATACTGGCAGTACTCTCCAAAGTACCTTGTAGCAGGCTATGCCGAGAACGGTGCGCCTATCTACGACCAGGCTGTCAACGGAGACTACAAGATAGAGTCAAAGACAAAGCACTATGTGCCGAGCACCCCTCAGTTTGCATCCGAACTCGGGCTCAACTACAACAGGAACTACTGGTTCCTCGAACTTGCCGCCCAGTACTTCGCCAATTCATACCTTGACATGAACCCTCTCTACCGCACAGGTTACGCCTGCGCGGGCGGCGACGGCATCGAGACCCCAGCGGAGGTCGAGTACATGACCGCCCAGGAGAAGTTCGACCCTGCCTTCATAATGAACGCAAGTATAGGCAAGTCCTGGTATGTTCACAACAACCAGATAGGTTTCTCTCTGGAAATCAGCAACTTCCTCAACAATCGCAATGTCAGGACGGGAGGCTACGAGCAGACCCGCCTCATCAAGAGCGAGAACAAGGACCGCTACTACCGCTTCGACTCCAAGTATTTCTATATGCCGGGAGCAAGCTATATGTTGAACATCTATTTCAGATTCTAGTCGGCCATGAAGAAGATATTTGCAATAATTTCAGCCTTCGCAGCCTTAGTTGCCTGCGAGGAATGGGAGCCGGTCTTCACCGGGGAATATGAGCCGTCCGAGCGTTATGAAGCCCAGCAGCTGACTCCTACTCATACCATCCAGCAACTCTGCAAGATGTATTCGACGTCAGAGCCTTGGACCATAGACCAGAACATCATCATCGCTGGTCAGGTTTCAACCGACGACCAGACAGGCAACTTCTACAAGAGTTTCTATATCCAGGACGAAACTGCCGGCATAGAGATAAAGATAGGCAGGAACTCCCTCCACAACGAGTATCAGCCGGGCCAGTGGATATATGTAAAGTGCCTCGGCCTTACCCTCGGCATGTACGGCTACAAGAGCGGAAACTACGGCGGTCAGGGCATGGTGCAGCTCGGCTATGTTGACCCGTCCGGCAGCTACGAGACCTCCTATCTCGAGTCTCCTCTGCTTGTCGACGCCCATATAATCAAGGGGGCTGCGGCGCCCGTGCCCGAGCCGGAGGTGCTTGACGAGAAGGATCTTCCCACATCAAAGCAGTGCCAAAGCCAGAATCGTAATGTGGGGCGTCTCGTGACGCTCAAGGGCCTGAAGTACGCCAACGAGGCCTTTGTGCTTCTCTATCTTGACTCCCAGAAGGATACAAAGCTTTCCAGCAACAGAATCTTTGTTTCTGACGCTGCTTGGGGCATTACCACCTGGGCAATGTCAAAGGACAGGATGAAGGAATATCTCCACTCGGGAATCTGGGATGAAATCAACGTCGGCAATGCCAACGACTACAACTACGGCAAGGTCGGAGACCACAGGGTAGTTGCGACCGACGGCAGCGTGAGCTATCCCGACATCCAGAAGTCCGCATATAGCGTGAGCCAGTACTTCAAGATGGGCCAGACTGAGATTCAGCTTCGAACCAGTGGCTACAGCAAGTTCAGCGACCTGGAGATGCCGGCAGACGTTCTTGCTGGACGCGCCGTTGACATGACTGGCATACTCACCATGTATCAGGGAAGCATACAGTTCGTGGTGAATTCGCAGGCTGACTTCGTGTACAGCGACACAGGCGAACCTTTGTACAAGTAATCCAACAGACACACATGACACTCATCAAGTCAATATCCGGCATCAGGGGCACCATAGGCGGCCCCGCAGGCGAGGGTCTAACCCCCATAGACATAGTCAAGTTCAGCTACGCTTATTGCGCAAAACTGAAGGAGCGCAGGCCCAAGCCGGCCGGAGAGCGTTACAGGGTGGTTGTCGGCAAGGATGCCAGGATGAGCGGTGAGATGGTGGAGCAGTTGGTGTGCGGAACGCTCATTGCATGCGGAGTGGATGTCGTGAAGGCGGGTTTCGCCTCGACTCCCACCACCGAACTTGCCGTGACTTTCGAGAATGCTGACGGCGGCATAATCCTTACGGCCTCCCACAACCCGAAGCAGTGGAACGCCCTGAAACTTCTGAATGAGAGGGGAGAGTTCCTCAATGCCGCCGAGGGTGCGGCCATTCTTGAGTGCGCAGAATCCTCGGATTTCGATTTCGCACCTGTCGAGCAGATGGGCAAGGTGACGGAGAAGGATTTCACTGACGCTCACCTCGACTCAGTGCTGCAGCTACCTACGGTTGATGCCGAGGCGGTGCGCAAGGCCGGCTTCAAGGTGGTGGTGGACGCCGTAAATTCGGTAGGAGGCATCATCATGCCGGAGCTTCTCCGCCGTCTCGGAGTGGAGTGCATAAAACTGAACTGCGAGCCCACGGGCGATTTTGCTCATAATCCGGAGCCGCTGCCTTCAAATCTGACAGAACTTTGCGAATGCGTCAAGAGGGAGAAGGCAGATCTGGGAATTTCTGTGGATCCCGATGTGGACCGCCTTGCCCTCATCTGCGAGAACGGAGAGCCTTTCGGAGAGGAATATACCCTCGTGAGCGTTGCATCGTACCTGCTTGAGGAGGCCGCATCGAGGGGCGTGACGGGGTGCACGACTTCGTCCAACCTTTCGTCATCGAGAGCCTTACGAGATGTTACCGAGCAGTTCGGGGGCACATATCAAGCCGCTGCTGTGGGAGAGGTGAACGTGACCACGAAGATGCGTGAGTGCGGTGCGCTTATAGGCGGCGAGGGTAACGGAGGTGTCATATATCCGGCCAGCCACTACGGCAGGGATGCGATGGTGGGAGTCGCCCTATTCCTCACCAACCTCGCCCGCAAGGGAGTCCGGGTGTCCGAACTCAGGGCATCATATCCGGATTACTTCATCGCCAAGAACAAGATACAACTTTCTGATCCGGCCTTGATAGACAGGATATTGGAAGAACTGAAGAAGGTTTATGCTTCCGAAGATATCAATACCATCGACGGCGTCAAGATAAGTTTCGAGTCCAAAAAGCAGTGGGTTCACCTGCGCCGCTCCAACACCGAGCCTATCATACGCATATATGCCGAGGCTCAGGATCAGGCCTCAGCCGAGGCGCTCGCAGAGGAGGTAATATCCGTTGCGAACAAGATCATCGGCTGAGGCCCGGCCTCGTCTTTACTTTACGAACTCCAGCGGCCTTCCTATCCAGACCTGAGGGGCGTATGATGAAATCTTGAGCAGTTCCGCTATTGTGGATGCCACGTCATACTGCATCATGCTCTCGCTGAACTCACCGTTCACAGGGATTCCCTTGCCGCAGATGATGAACGGGGTCTCCATCTCCTTCATGTCCTTCCCGCCGTGGCCATGGTTATATCCGCCGTGGTCGGCGGTGACGATGAACACGGTGTTGTCATATATTCCGGCATCTTTCGTGGCCTGGACTATAGTTGCGACACAACCATCAAGCGTCTTCAGCATCTCCTTGTATTCTGGAGTATCCCAACCGACTCCGTGGCCTACCCAATCCGGATTGTTGAAGCAGCAGGCAAGCAGGTCCGGCTTTGACGACTTGATATATTTTGCGGCTATGTCTCCAAGCTCGCCGGGATTATTATGATGGTCAATCGACTGTTCAAGATGGCTCAGAGATAAGGTATCCACCACGTATTTAATACCGTCCCAGTCATACAGTACTCCGATTTCCGCATCCGGCCTTGCATCGCGCAAAACCTGGAAGATTGTAGGGAAAATACCGTTCTTGAGTATCACTCTTGATGGGAGTTCGGGCGTTTTGGAGCCCCATTCGGTATAACCGTGAAGTTCCGGTCCGGCACTCATGAACATTGAAGCCCAGTTGACCGCACTTGAAGAAGGGAGCACGGTACGCTTCTGCATGGTATATGTTCCGGCATCCATCAAAGCCTTTACGTTAGGCATCAACTCTTCGTTGAAAGTGTAGCTGGCCCATCCGTCGAAGCCTATGAAAATCACATGAGGAGTCTTGGGCTCGTTTGTGCAGGACACTGCCGATGCCGCGAGGGTCAAGGCTGCCAGTAGGGGATAGATCGTTCTTTTCATGTCTTGTTGATTTAGTGTTATGAAGTTACCACGAAAAACCAGGTTTCGCAAGTATGGCTTCTACTGTTTGTCGTCTATCCAGACCGTCATTTTCTTCGAGTCACCGCGGTTGTCCCAGGAGTAATACGGGATAAGTCTGATGCCTGGGCAAGTGATTGACTTTATGCCGGACAGAGGGCCGGTCGTGAATTCGTCAACTTTCCAGTCAGGATTGATGTCGATGCTCAGTCCTTCACTCATTGACGGGTTGTCAACTTCTTCGGCGCAATAAACCAGAGGGCCTCTCGTCACAGCGGTCTTCCCGACATTGTCAAGAACCCTCTCGTCGCATTTTACCGTCCTGACATCCATAGGAATGTCTATTGTCAGCACGTCACCTTTCTTCCACTCTCGCTCTACAACTGCAAACCCTTTGTCTGTCAAGTAGTTGACCGGCTCTCCGTTCACCTTGATCTCAACCTTTGCAGTTGCCTTGTCTATAAAGGAATACAATCCTCCCGGCATGAACATCTCCTCCCCGGCCCATGTAGGGATTCTCGCCATGATCTTGAATGTTTCCTTTCGTTTTGGCTCTACGGCAAGCGTCACGGAGCCGTCAAACGGATAATTCGAAACCTGGCTGAGCTTGACCTTGTTCTTCCCGAGAGGGATAGTGGTCGAGCTGCTGCCGTAAAGCATGAGGTAAATCGCATCACGTGAATAGGAGTACATATATCCCGGCATCTGAAGGATGAGCCTTGAGATGTTCGGAGGGCAGCATGCACAGCCGAACCATTCTGCCCTGCCGGCAACGCCATGATTGAATTTCCACTCACCGTCGGCCTCCAGCGGATTCACATAGAAGAAACCGTCGCCCGACAGGCTGACTCCGGCAAGCGCATTGTTGAAAATGGAAATTTCCGCTACATCCAGATACTTTGCATCTCCGCTCGCAAGGAACATACCCTCATTGAAGAAGACATTGGCGACTCCGGCACAGGTTTCATTATATGCCTCCCTGTTAGGCAGCTCATATTCACCTCCGAAACCCTCTACGGCTCTAACTCCTCCCAGACCTCCGGTAATGTGCATTCTGGTGGAAACCAGATTGTTCCAGATTGCAGTCAAGGCTTCTGTATAATCACCGTTTCCGGTCAGCGCATCTACCTGCGACATACCCGTGTACAGATATCCGGCCCTTACGGCATGGCCTGCAACCTCTCTCTGCTCCGTGACAGGGGCGTGCTGCTGCGCATACTCCGGAGCCATGGTGCCTGAACCCTCCGGTACGAAGGTCACACCTCTGATATCAAGGAACTTCTTTGCCATATTCAGGTACAGTTCGTCGCCTGTGACCTTGTATAACTTGCAGAGTGCCAGCTCGATTTCCTCGTGGCCCGGAGCCTGCATGACTGGCTTGCCGTCGTTGTAGTTCGGGTCGCCTTCAAAAAACACCTTGTTGACGTGCTTTGCGCTCTTTATTGCTATGTCGAGCAGGTTGGTCTTGCCGGTTGCCTGATAATAGGCAACTGCCGCTTCGTAAAGGTGTCCTACGTTGTAAAGTTCATGGCTGTGAACGACAAACGAATACGGCTTCTCCCCCATTTCATTGACGTATGGATTGCCGCTGATGTGGGTGATATACAGATAGCCGTCCGGTCTCTGTACCTTGCCGATAAGTTCGGCCACATAATCGATCTTCTTCTCGATTTCCGGATCCGGCTTGATCATGAGGGAGTACGCAGCACCCTCCAGAACCTTGTACATGTCCGAACTGATAAATCGGTGAGGTTCAGGACGTTCCGACGAGGTTCCGTCGAGGTATGCGATGCATTTCTCAAATCTTGATATGGCGCTTTCACACTTTGTCAGAGAGAATGGCACCGTGACAGCAATCTCTGTCTGCATCCTGTCTGCCCAGAAACCGCTATCCAGAGTCACCTGGCTGAACGGTACCGGATTGATAGTCTCCGCCTGCGGCAGGGCCTCACACGAAACTGCCACCGCCGCCGCTAAAATCATTATCTTGTTTTTCATTGTTTAACTATCTTTATAAGAGCTTTCCTATTTAAATTAAAGCAAAAGTTTACATCCTCCATTTTGTCTTTGACAATCCTGGTTTCAATCAATGTTCCATCAACAAATAAGTCATATCGGCCTTCGTCCAAATTCCATAGTGACAAATGACATTTATGTTGAGCTTTATACCTGTTGACTACATGGAATTCAACGCTCTTGGAATCCTTTGCAAAAACAACCCAATCTTTTGGGGAGAATGCATCCTGGCGAAGTTCTATTCCATATTTGTATGGATATGTGGTGAATAGTCTCCTGCAGACACCATCGTCCGGTTTGACAAATAGGTTGTCGTCATCTTCCTTGACGCTTCCACCATAAGCATAAAGGGAGAAATCCGGATCATTCACGACATACGTGCCCAATCCATGAACACCACCGGCAAAGCCATGGTCAATCTCTCCATCATATCTCACCGGCCCGCGTTTGTTGGATATCACCTCAAATTCCTGAACCCACGCATTCTGCACATCAAAGAATTTCCATCCTGCAGCTCCGATATTTTTCTTCCCTTTGCTCCAGGCACCGGTATTAACCAAACTCCAGGATGAAATAATGGAATTGTATCCGTAATTGATAAACTGATAAGGAGTATCGCTATATCTTACCGCATAGTCAAGAATCGCGGCACCTCCCATCATGCACATGTACTCCAATTTGGATGCGCTCCATGACGTTCCAAGAGTCCAATAATCCAGTCCGTTGATTTCCCGCATAGCCAGGTTGCACTCAATTTGATTGTCCATCAGATTGTTTGCTACGTCAAAGTCATACGACTCATAGGAATACCATTTGTTTGAATTCTTGTCCTGCCAGAAATTCGCGCGAGGCTCGATGTAATTTCTGCATCCATAATCAGCAATATAGTATGTGGATTCGAATGCAGTACGGTCTATGTCATATTCGGAACCATAAGGCCAAGGGTCATCGTACATAAAATACAACACCTTCTTCTCCCACTGGGTTCTGATATGGTCCGCTTTTTCCTGCTCGCCTTCAAGTTCCAGCGCGTCGATAAGTTCCAAGATGTATCTTTCATGGAAATTGCCCTGCTTGAAAGCCCAGTCGCACCATCCGGTAAAAGCAAATCCTTTCATGAAAATGTCATACGGAACAGTGAAAAAAGCCTTTGTGGTATTATACGCCAGATCCAGCCAGTATGAAGCAGGGTGGACAGTTAATGAAGGATCATTGGAGGCAATAAGGTACAGATTATAATATATCGCTATGTGCGTTGTATAGTCAAACGTACGCCACAGTCTCTGCAGTCCCCATCCGCCGCTTTCAAAGTCCCCATATTCTCCTGAACGATTCTGATACCAATTCTCCGACCCATAGATTCCGTATGGATACGGCGTTTCATCGCCAGTTCTTTGAAGTTTCCCAAAGACAAAATTATCTTCATAATACTCCAATGCCTTGATTTCTTCCTTGTTGGGATAAAAGACATTCTTCTCGCTGATGAACAATGGCTTGCAATTGCTGGGATCGTCTGAACCGCCTACGGTAAATTCCGGGAACCGCTCTCTGTACTCCGGAGATAGCAACTTCCCGTTTTCCATGTTCCAAACCGAATAAAGGCCGTCATACCATTTGGATGTGTCCCGATGCTGCTGGTATTCTGATATGTGTTTCGCTCTTTTCAATATCAGGTTGGCAAATGGTTCGGTGACAAAAAACTCCAAATAGGCTTTCTTCCCGTCTCCATAGTTGACAACAACCCTGTTTTCACCTTGCTTCCTGAATTTGAATGACACCAATTCTCTGCCACCGGTTGTTTTACCCTTCCATGTGAAATTTGACCGATGGGGATATTCGAAATCAAAACCATTTATGCTGTCCCTGCTTTCGAAAGCGCAAAGAACTTCTTTCCCCACAGGCGTGACAAGTCCGGGAGCAATACGGGCAGTCAAGCCTCCCAGGCCGGCAATCTGTGTGGCAACGTCATATTTCGACATTGTCTTGACGAAAAGGAAGGAATATTCCACCCTTTCCCCAGGAGCCAACTTTACGGACGATAGAGGGATATGCCATGTGTCATCAGGTGAGGCATCCCATTTCCCATGGATATAGAATCTCCTTTCAGTCGATTCATTGGCATAATCCGGTGCCGAAAGAAATTCAAAACCCGTCTTCCCTTGCGGAAGCATCAGCACGCCATCGTCCTTGCCGTTCAATGGGAGCCAATATATATAGGATGAATTCCCCGAAACGGAATAATGTGTCATGAGAGTCTGGCTGACATGAGTCTTGTTCTCTACCTTCGGTGGGCTGACAGAAAGCCATAGTGACCCGATTTCAATGTCAGCTTTGGAATCATTGGCGAGAGTAATGGTCCATGTGGCCGAACTATCCTGCTCCTCCACCCTCTGGAATAAGGCAAACCCGCTGAAAAAGATATTGGAATAATCCCTGGCAACCCTATTGATGTGTCTGTCACCTTCATAACTGACACTGACACCAACGCGTGTTGATTCTGGCAACAGTACGTTGGTGCCATTGGCTACCAACGGTACTGTTGTAAGAAAGAAGATTATCAATCTTTTAAGATTCATTCTCCGGATACATTGATTTTAACAGAATCTGTCGATCTGTATTTTATATACTCGCTGTCGTAAGATGAACGTTCCGTTTTATAACCGTCACCGGAATACTGCTTGCGTCCAACGTTTGTCGCGACGGCCACAATATTGTATTCGCCACCTTCGGTGTAAATATACTCATATGTCCGGGTTATTCCAAGACCAGTATATTCTGAGCCCAGACTTACACCCTGATCATAGGGTGAATACACATCCTGCCCCCACTGAATGCTGGAAATATAAACATCACCCTGGAAGCCATGGTAGTTACCAAGGTTTGCCGGGAATCCTTTTTCATCCAAGACATAGTCAGGACCATTTTCCCAAGGCTGTCTTGGCCAGCCAAATCCTATTTTCATTTCTGATGCCACATATTCGTCAGGGTGGGCGAATCCGTATGGATTCTGGTTCTTTATTCTGTCTCGTACAGAGTAGAACTCACAGAAAGATCCATCATTTCTAGGTGGGAATACAGGCTCGTATGTTGGATAGATGTAGAAATAGTAGTCCCAGCACCATGGCCCGGACCCATTCCAATAATCTCCGGAACAAACTGTTTCTTTTCCATCAGCGAGGCACTTCAGCGTCATGTTCCACAATGCATGAACTTCACGGTTGGTTCGACCGACAAAACGGGCAACCGAATCTTCCTGGCAAGGGACGAGTCTCATCTCATAGAAGATATCCCAATTGTAAAGATGAACGTCCGGATGGAATATAATGCCGGAAATTGTTTGCCTGTCGGTTATCGAGAACTTCAGGACTTTCTTATGGGACATGTCAATCTGAGAGCATGCCGGCCTTTCAAATTCTCCAAGTTGAATGTTATCCACCGCTCCAAAGAATTCAAAGTCCTTCTTAAGGTCTTCCAGTGTGGCATAGTCTGCCATTGTACGCTTCCATGTGGCGCCTTCCAAAGACAACTGTTCAGATAATACCTTCTCTTTGAAAACCGCGTCACCATACTGCATCTGGTATTTGACCTGTGAATTTTCAAAATCGTGTCCTTTGTCTCCCGTAAAGATAGAGAGATACTCTGCATCTGTCGTAACAGTCACCGTTACGACATCACCCACCTTGGGATTTGTAGGAGAAACACTTATTGACACTTTTGGTGCCTTTACATCAGATTCCCATTTTGAGCATGAAGACGTAAAGAACAAAGCAGCTATAAGGCCAATAAAAATATATTTTTTCATAATGAAGGGAACTACCACTCGCGCCTGAGACCTTTGAACGTATCCTCGAAATCGCTCATGGCAATCAGGGCAATCATGAACTTATATCCGCCCCCGACATGGTCAGTCCCGAAAAGGGTGCTTGCCTCCACCGCATATCTGTCGGTCGGCCAATTTGCATAAGGGTGCTCCTTAAGGTCGAACAGGGTGCAGATGGGAACGACGGTGTCGTACTCACAGTGATAGAAATAGACCGGCTGCTTCGGAGTCCAGTCTCTCAGAAGGTTTTCCTTGCTGAGGGCTGCGACAAGACATAGGTACTCGATACTGGCCGGGTCAAGTGCCTCCGCAGAGAGTATCTGGTCCAGGCTCCATCCGTCAGTGGTCTGATTTACCTTGCTTCCGTTCCAGCTCGTGATTTCCACGCTGTGTTCCTTCTTTTCAAAGAAATTATTCGGGTTATTCTTCTTGTCCATCTTTTCCAGGATTTCGGAATAACCATCAAGTGTTATTTCCTTTTTGGCCAGACTCTCGTAAATGCCTCCGTCGACTGCAAGGAATTCCTTCGTGAAGTAGTTCTCGAATTTCACTCCCTTGACAAACAGATCAGGGTGGCTCACCATCATGCCCTTTACAATCAGAGGGAAGATTCCCGGGTGGGTGGTGAACTTGCTGTAGCGGTAGAAATCGTATGTGCGGACCATGTCGTAAGGCCCTGCACCACAGATGGATCCGCGGAAGTTTATCTTCTTCGCGAAGTCCAGCTCGTATTTTTCAAGGTACTTCTGCACTGCAAGGGTGACAGCTCCTCCCTGAGAATAGCCTATGCTGTAGGTGTTGAAGCCTTTCTCAAGCTTGATGTACTTGCCCTGGGTTGAAATATAGTCAAGCGCAACCTTGATGAAATCCACCTGCTGGCGGGCGGTGAGCATGCCGTTGAGGTAAGGGTGTATCCTGTCCCTGCTGTCGCCGTAGCCCTCAAAGTCTGCGGAAATGACAACTCCCGGCAGAGTGTAGAGGGCACACTCGAAATACGTTCCTGTTTCGGTAGGACATTCCTTGTTCGCGGTGACGGTGAAATGGTTCTCTATAAGCACTTGGTTTACAGTGTTTACAGGCTGCCATAACCAAAGCATGTCCCTCCAGGTCTGGAACGCCACCAGACCGGACAGCTTGATTTCCTCGCCGTTCTCGTCTATGCTGGTATATGAAAGCTTTGCCTGACGGTAGGTCGTGATCGGGCTTGAGTTGGTGCCAAGTTCCTCTGCCTTTGCAGCGGTGATTTCCGCGTCATGCTTCAGGAAATTGGCCTTGGCCTGGGCCTTTGCAGCGGCAAGTTCGGCGTCGTCATCTGAGTTTGTGCCGTCTCCGAACAGTTTAAGGGCATATTCATCCGCAGTATAATCGTGCTCGAACACCACATCGTATTCTGGTGTGTCATCTGCCGTGTAACCATTGTCAACCTTTTCGCAACCGGTAATCAGTGCGAGACCCGCAACAAGGGCAAGGCCCGTTAATATAATCAGTAATCTTTTCATAATGTGTGTATTATTGTTTCACGAAAAATTCTTTTGGACTTTCCTTATACAGGTTTCCGAACATGGATGCATTATATATCATGACATGGGAACCTATAGTATGGGAATTGATGTATATGTACATGTCCCGGAAGGTGGACGACGCGTTCGTGCCCATATAATTGACAAGATTGTTGGAGAAACGGTCGCAAAGCCAGGTGCCGAGTATTGAAGAGCGGTTGTCCGCGAAGGAGTATTCGGACTCGTTGGCGGACGACATGGCAAGGACGCCTCTGACTCCTTCCATGGCAGACGCCATGTAGCCGGAGAAGCAAGGTTCTGCCAGCAGCAGAAGTTTGCGGAACTGCAGGGCGGAAAGGTCACGGCGGAGCATGTCGGCAGAGTAGCATTCGTCGGAGGACAGCCAGTTGAAGCCCCTGCCCTCCGAGCCGTGTCCGCTCCAGAAGAACAGGAGGTTGGTGCCGCTGCTTGACGGAACCGAGCGTATGAGTTCCCCCAGCCTTTCCGGGTCGAGTTCAGTGGCGAGATAATCTATCTCCGCCCCTTCACGCAGGTCAGGACCAAGATCGCTGACCCGTATGGTTCCGGGCAGGGTGTTCCGCGGGTCGGTGGCAAGGTCGTCGGCCATCACCAGCAGTATCCTGTCGTCGGTGATACCACCCCTTTTGAGCAACTGGTAGATGTTGAGGGCATCCGCCTGATGCCTGTAGTTGCCCCAGCCGGAAGAACCGGCAATGATTATGGCATAATTGTCTTCAAGAGGGGCATAGACCAGTCCCGGGTCGCTGTCCTCGATTTCCTGCCCGGCGCTGACCTTCCACTTCCAGGCAGCCACCGCCGGCTCCGTGCGCTTGCCCCCATCGGTGGAAGCATAGCCGAGGGTCACGAACTTTTCATTGTATACCATCCAGTTGGCGTAGGTGCTGTGCAATATGGAAGAGTAGCTTTCGTGGTCGAACGTCAGCGGGCCGGAAGCCCCTCCTATGGCCTGCGGATGATCCATGTCAACCAGATAAGCCATCATGCCTATGGCGTTCCAGTTGCACATGACGGGATCTTCCACTTCAGTGGTGATGGCGGCTATCGCTTCATTGAGGTCGGGACTTCCATGTACATTCATGTATCGCCGGGCCAGGGTGCATAGCAGGAGGGCGTCGTAAAACTGGGATTCGCCCAGCGCAGGCTGTCTCCCGAAACGCACTTCGTAGGCTATCTGGAAACCGGTGGAAGGGTCTGCATACATGGCTATGCCTTCTATGCCTTCGACCAGTGCCCCCAGATTCAGGGCTGCAGGCTCAAGGGCCGTGTCCGTGAAGATGAAACGGCAGGCAGCACCGAGTTCCCTGCGTTTGCTCTGCACTGTCTTCAGGTCCTCTGCTGCCCCGGCTCTCAAGGCGCAGATTATGCAGTCGGGCGAGGACGCTACTGCAGCATCGACGGCGGACGAGAGCCCGGCCTGGTCGGAATAACTGAGATTCTGCTTCATTTCCATGGAAAATTCCCGGGACAGGAATGGTATCCACTGGCTGAAGGTCCTTCCGTAACTGTTGTCTGCGGCAATCACGGCCACCGATCTGCTGCCCGTCAGCCCGGCCTTGCTTAAAATGACTTCGCACTGCGATATGTCCGTTTCGGCAAGCGACCACAAGAACGGGCGGCTGCCAACCACCATCCCGGACTGGGCAACGGAATATTTCCTTATGATTTCCTCGCTGGAGGCAAGGACTATCATGGGTTTGAAGGTCTGAACGCACTCTGCGGCCACTATATCCACATTGTCGGAGTGAATGGGCCCTATCACTGCTGCGACGGACTCGTCACGGGCTATTTCGCGGGCGGTTCCAGCCAGGTCTGCGCCGTCTTCGTCTATCCATTGGATTTCCAGCCTGACAGATGAGCCGTCTCCAAGCTGGGCGTCGTGGCTGTTTTCTTCGAACCAGCGGGCTGTGCGTGCGAAATCGCTGTCCCGGCCTCCGGGACAGATGGCAACCACCTTGTATGTGGCGGCATCTTCCCAGCCGTCGAAGATTTCGTCAAACGGGTCGCAGGAGAGGGCGGCGAGCAGGATCGCAACCCAGGGAAACAGTCTACATGGCGCTTTCATATTCCTTCTCCTTTTCAATGGCTTCTTCCGTCAGTTTCCCTATCAGTTCTTCCGGAAACATGGTCTTATAAGACCCGGAAACCACGACTTCGACATTGCCGCTGCTCATCCCGTATTCGATATGGGCGGGCAGACCTTCCTTTGAAAGCCATCGGCCTACACACTGAAAGAGCACGTCCTCCATATTCTTGATTATGGAAAAAGGTACCCTTTCGCAGTAGCGGGACAGGTCGCTGTCAATCCCTATGGTATAAAATGACGCTTCGGGATTTTCCCTGCAGTAGGACAGAAGCCCCTGGGTGCTGCCACCGCAGAGAGGGAAAATCATCTGGTACTCTTTCTTCAACTCGGGAGAAAGGCGGTAGAGAAGATCCGCGCTGTCAAATGGGTCCGAGCCGGCAAAATCAATTTCTGCCATGGCGGCATCAATGCCTTTCGCCCCGCAGATAAAGCCTTTGACGGCATCCTGCAGCTGGGGATATTCCGGTCTGGCGCATATTATTCCGGCCTTAGACACCCCGTCCATACTTGCCGCCATGCGGCCCGCCATCCATGAAGCGCCGTATAGAGGCATGTTGACCGTGCAGGCACCAGCATGGCTTTCCCTGGATTCGAGTATAAGTATCCTGCAGCCGGTCGAGCGCTCTATCAGCTTGAGGGACTCCGGAGTGACATAGCCCACATCGGCAGTCACGATGAGGCAGTTACGGTCGCCGAATTCAGAAAACTCCTCAACCAGAAGCTGCAGTAACATCCTGCCTTCGTCCATGTCTCCGGGGGTAAGATGCCAGGTGTCACATCTGTGCTGCGCCGCTGCCTTCTCGATGCCGCGGCATATACCGTCGTTGTAGCCCCTGTCACCAAGCCCGTTGACGCCGTAAAGCGCGATTATGTAACGTTCGGGCAGGGTGTTGTCGGAATTAGCGTGATTGATGCATCCGCATGAAAGGACCAGCGCAAGGACGAGGCTTGCGATTGTGCCTCTCTTATGTCTCAGTCGGATGGTCACGCTGTATATCATTCTATTTCAAGATATTGGTCCTCTTGGTAAACTCGACGATGTCATCGACGTAGCCGAAGCAGAGGCCGGTCACCGTGTCGGCGCAGCCGTAGTAGACGGCAATCCTTCCGGTCTCGGCATCGCAGAGCGCTGCGCAGGGGAATGCCACGTTAGGCACGTCGCCGGCGCACTCGTATAGGGTCTGGGGCGAGATGAGGTACTGCCCGCTGCGGGCGAGCACCTTCCATGGCTGCTCGAGGTCAAGCAGGGCGGAACCGAAGGAGTATACATAGCCGTTGCATGAACGGAGCACGCCGTGGAAGAGCAGGAGCCAGCCTTCGGAGGTCTTTATCGGCACAGGGCCCGCGCCTATCTTCATGCACTGCCATGCGCTGAGTTCGAACGCTGCGGGAGCCATCACGTGGCGGTGGCGTCCCCAGAACTCGAGGTCCGGCGATTCGGAGTAGAATATGTCTCCAAAGGAGGTGTGGCCGGTGTCGCTCGGGCGCGAAAGCATGGCGTAGCGGCCTCCTATCTTCTCCGGGAAGAGCACTCCGTTGCGGTTGTAGGGGAGGAAGGCGTTCTCGAGCTGGTGGAAGGTCTTGAAGTCTGTGGTCCATGCCATGCCTATGGTCGGGCCGTGGTAGCCGTTGCACCAGGTCACGAAGTATTTGTCTTCCAGTATGGTGACTCTCGGGTCATAACCGTAGACCCATTCTCCGACCTCCGGGTCGGCACCCTCGAACCTTATGATTCCGGGCTCGATGTCCCAGTTGAAACCGTCCTTGGAGAAGCCTGCGTGGAGAGCCATCCTGCGGTTCTTGTCGTCGCAGCGGAATACGCCCGCGAAGCCTTCTCCGAAAGGCACGACTGCCGAATTGAATATGCTGTTGGAATCCTCGAGCAGGTTTCTCGGGATTACGGGGTTCCCCGAATATCTCCACATTGGAGCCTTGCACCCTTCCGGGCGGTTTTCCCAGGGAAGGTTTGGAACGGACGTTCCGAATATCTTGGTCTTGGATGTCATGTCTCCTTTGTTTTTTGACGCGCAAATGTAGTCAAATCTTCACAAAATAGGCTATATTTGTTAAATATGACGCGCGCTGGTGGAGCACGCCATACTGCTACAATCCGAAGGCGGTCTTTCCCGTCTATCTCGTGACGGCCGGCACGCTTCACTTCAACTGCATATAATAATCATAAACAGATAAAAAGAACTATAACTATGGCAAACTACAAATTCGACAACAGAGTCGTCCTGACCCTCGATGCAGGCGGCACAAATATGGTGTTTGGCGCAATGAAGGGCGGTGAGTTCATCGTTGAACCTCTCACCCTTCCCGCAAATTCACAGCTACTCGACCTCTGCCTCCAGACCATGGTCCTGGGCTTCCAGACCATAATCGAGAAACTCGGCGAAGAAAAGCCGGTGGCAATCAGCTTCGCATTCCCGGGACCTGCAGACTATCCTAACGGCATCATAGGAGGATATCTTCCTAACTTCCCTTCATTCAGGGACGGTGTCGCACTCGGCGACTTCCTTAAGGATAAGTTCGGCATTCCGGTCTACATCAACAACGACGGCAACCTCTTCGCATACGGCGAGGCTCTCGGCGGCGCTCTCGTTGAGGTGAATGAAAGGCTTGCGGCCATGGGCTCAAGCAAGCGTTTCAAGAACCTCGTGGGCTACACCTTCGGCACAGGCTTCGGTTTCGGTGGCATCGTGAACGGCGAGCTCAACCTCGGCGACAACTCCTGCGCCGAGACCTTCTGCCTCCCTCACAAGAACAAGCCGGGCATCATCGTGGAGGAAGGCGTGGCTGTGCGCGCGGTGAAGCGCGTATATGCCGAGGCGTCGGGCGAATTCGACCATAATTACGAGCCTAAGGACATCTGCATGATTGCAGACGGAGTCCTGCCGGGCAACGTGGAGGCTGCCAAGAAGGCTTTCGCGGAGTTCGGAGAGGTGGCAGGTGACGCCATGGCCACTGCAGTCACCCTCATAGACGGCCTTATCGTGATAGGCGGCGGCATCACGGCTGCCCGCAAGCACATCATGCCTTCACTTCTCGCACAGCTCCGCAGCAAGATGCACACTCTCGGCGGCGATGAACTCAACAGGGTGCAGATGAAGGTCTATGACCTCGACAACGAGGAGGAATTCGCAGAGTTCGCCAAGGGCGAGAGCCGCAAGATCAAGGTCTACGGCAGCGACAGGGAAGTCGTTTACGACCCTCAGATGAGGACAGGCGTGATGATTTCCAAGCTCGGCGCAAGCAAGGCCATCTCGGTGGGTGCGTATATGTTCGCCCTCAACCAGCTTGACAAACTTGAGAAGTAAGGGAGGCTGGACATGGCACTTTATCCGTTGAAATTCAAGCCCATACTCAAGACCATAGTCTGGGGTGGCGAGAAGATAGCTCCTTTCAAGGGCATAGAGACTGAGCAGCACAACATAGGCGAGAGCTGGGAGCTTTCGGGAGTGAAGGGTGACGAGTCGGTAGTTGCCAACGGCCCTCTCGCGGGCAGGAACATAGCCGAGCTCGTGAAGGAGTACAAGGCTGAGCTCATAGGCGCGAAGAACTGGGAGAGAACCGGTGAGGAATTCCCGCTTCTCATAAAGTTCATTGATGCAAAGAGCGACCTGTCCATCCAGGTTCATCCTGACGACGCCCTTGCGGCTATGCGCCACGATGGTTCGAAGGGAAAGACCGAGATGTGGTATGTCGTGGGAGCCGACGAGGGCGCCCACCTGCTCTCCGGCCTTTCGAAGGAAATTACCCCTGAGGAATATGAGGCCAAGGTTGCCGACGGCACCATCACGGACGTGCTTGCCGACTACAATGTAAAGCCGGGCGACGTGTTCTTCCTCCCTGCGGGCCGCATCCATGCCATAGGCACGGGCTGCTTCATCGCAGAAATCCAGCAGACCTCCAACATCACCTACAGGATTTATGACTACGGCCGTCTGGGCCTGGACGGCAAGCCTCGCCAGCTCCATACCGAGGAGTCCAAGGCTGCCATAGACTACAAGGTGATTCAGGATTACAGGACCAGCTACGAATCTGCTCCGGACAAGGAGAACCTTCTCGTGGACTGCAACTATTTCACGACTTCCTTCTATGACCTCAACGCACCTTTGACCAGAGACCTTTCAGATGTGGATTCCTTCCTCGTCTGCATAGTCATAGGCGGTCACGGCACCATAAGCGACTCCGAGGGCAACACCCTCCCTGTCCGCAAGGGCGAGACCATACTCATCCCGGCTTCCGCAAAGGGTGTGACTTTCACCCCGGAAATCTGTGAGAAGTGCGGAAAGACCAGGATGAAGGTGCTTACAAGCTATGTGAAGTAATGAAAAAACTGGCTATCACAGCAATGGCATCCCTGGCGCTTGCATCGTGCGGCAATGGCGGCAACCCCCTGATCGAGGGTTGGGATACGCCGTATTCCATCCCTCCTTTCGACCAGATCCGGGCAGAACACTTTGTTCCCGCCTTCAAGGCCGGAATCGAGCAGCAGAAGGCGGAGATTGCGGCAATAGTCGCAAATCCGGATGCACCGACCTTTGAAAACACCATAGTTCCTTTCGACCTCTCCGGAGAGATACTCTCAAGGGCTGCGGGCGTGCTCTTCAACCTTGAAAATGCTGACGGCACGGACGAGATCATCGCCGCTGTGGAGGAGATTACCCCCATGCTATCTGACTTCAGCAGCGACATTTACATGGATTCCGCCCTCTATGCCCGCGTCGCAGCGGTATATGAGCAGAGGGAATCGCTCGAGAGGGAGCAGCAGATGCTCGTGAAGAAGATTTATGACTCCTTCGCAGCCAACGGAATCAGCCTCGATGACGAGGGCAAGGCGAGGATGAAGGAACTCAATTCGGAGATTTCGGTGCTGGGCAACAAGTTCGGCACCAACCTGTTGGCGGAGAACAATGCCTTTGCTGAAAGGTTCGGCATAGGGGTTTCGGAATATGAGGAGACCATGGCCGCCACCGAGGACAGGGCGAAACGCGAGGAGATGTTCATGGCTTATTCAAGCCGTGGCAACAACGGCAACGAGTACGACAACAAGGAACTCTGCGTGAAACTGTTGCGCCTGCGCAACGAGAAGGCGAAACTGCTTGGCTATGACTGCGCTGCGAGCTACATACTCAGCAACAGGATGGCTCAGGAGCCCGCGGCTGTCGACACCTTCCTCGAGGGAATAATGAGTCATTCGCTGAAGAAGGCTCGCGAGGAGGTGGAGGCCATGCAGGAGTTCATGGACGCGGACATTGCCGCGGGACTGCTGCCTGACGGCTCTGTGATCCAGCCTTGGGACTGGGCATACTATGCCGAAAAAGTCCGTCAGGCAAGGTATGCCCTCGACGAGAACCAGACCAAGCCGTATTTCCAAATGGAGAAGGTGCGTCAGGGAGTGTTTGACAATGCCAGCCGCATGTATGGTCTGAACTTCTCGAAGATTGAAGGCACGAGCCTCTATCACCCCGAGGCCGAGGCTTTTGAGGTAAAGGATTCCGACGGTTCATACATAGGCGTCATCATCACCGACTATTTCCCGCGCAGCACCAAGAGGGGAGGGGCATGGATGGAGAATGTGGTGGACCAGTTTGTGGATGCTGATGGCAGCGAGCAGAGGCCTGTGATAGTCAATGTCGGCAATTTCGCCAAGCCGGTTGACGGCAAGCCTTCGCTTCTGACCATAGATCAGGTCGGGACACTTTTCCACGAGTTCGGCCACGCTCTTCACGGATTGCTCAGCCGCTGCCATTACAAAGGCATCAGCGGAACCAATGTGGCGCGCGATTTTGTGGAACTGCCTTCGCAGTTCAACGAGAACTGGGCATTCTGCAAGGAAATACTCGGAGGCTATGCCCTTCACTATGAGACAGGGGAGGTCATACCGGACTCACTCATCACAAAGATAAACAATGCGGGAACCTTCAATCAGGGCTTCCTCACCACCGAGCTTGCCGCCGCTTCAGTTCTTGACATGAAACTTCACGAGCTCAAGGACATACCTGAGGATTTCGACATTCTGGCTTTCGAGAATCGGGCTTGTGCGGAGATGGGGCTCATAAACGAGATTATCCCACGCTACAGGACCACCTATTTCAACCACATTTTCAACAGCGGCTACCATGCAGGGTATTACAGCTACCTTTGGGCAGAGGTTCTGGACAAGGATGCCTTCGAATTTTTCAGGCAGAAGGGCATTCTTGACGGAGAGACCGCCATGTCTTTCCGCAGGAACATACTCGAAAGGGGCGGTTCTGAGGAGCCTATGACGCTTTACAGGAACTTCAGGGGCCAGGACCCCGATCCAGAGGCCCTGCTGAAGGCAAGGGGTCTGAAATGATGGAGGGACTCCGGAACGAGATACCGGGGGGCACGGACAAGGTGCTTCTGCACACTTGCTGTGCCCCTTGCTCTTCTGCGATAATAGAGGCGCTGATGCATAACGGCATCACCCCTACCATATATTACTGCAATCCCAACATTTATCCTGAGGAGGAGTATCTCATCAGGAAGAACGAATGCACGCGCTATGCACACTCTCTCGGTCTGGAGATAATCGATGCGGACTATGACCATGAATGCTGGCTGGAGACCGTAAAGGGAATGGAGGATGAGCCGGAGAGGGGGAAACGCTGCCTCAACTGTTTCAAGCTCAGGCTGCTGCGCACTGCCTGCTATGCCCGGGACCACGGTTTCAGCGTTATTTCCACCACCCTGGCGTCTTCACGATGGAAAAGCCTTGACCAGATTGACGAAGCCGGACGCTGGGCTGTCGCCGCCGCCAATGCCGGACGAGAAGATGCATGTGCGGAGAGTGCCGGCACCGAGCTGTTCTGGTGGGGCCGCAACTGGAGAAAGGGCGGTCTGCAGAACCGCCGCCTTGAAATAATAAAGGAATACGATTTCTACAACCAGCTCTACTGCGGCTGCGAATTCAGCATGCGCAGCTGCGTGAAAGATGCTTTAAAATAGGGGGGAGGAAGAGTTCCTAAACCAGTATGAGGTCGGCGAGCACTATCGCCGCCATAGCTTCCACTATTACCGGGGCCCTGAGCGCTATGCATGAGTCATGTCTTCCCGGGGCAGAAAGTGTGTCCACGGCCTCTTTTGCGAAGTTCCAGGTCTGCTGAGCCTTGTGAATTGTGGCTGTCGGCTTGAATGCAACCCTGAAAACCACGGGATTACCATTGGTTATGCCGCCGTTGATTCCTCCCGCACCGTTGCTGGAAGTGTCTCCGTCGGCGTTTATTATAGGGTCATTATGCTCGGACCCTCTCATGGCCGCAGCCCGGAATCCGTCGCCGAACTCCACGCCGCGCACTCCGGGAATGGCGAACATGGCATGGGAGAGCAGTGACTCCGTTGAATCCCAGAAAGGCTCCCCAAGCCCTATGAGCGGGCTTCCCACCCTGCACTCCACCACGCCTCCGATGGAGTCGCCATCTTTCATGGCACTTTCCAGAGCACTTTTCCATGGCTCTGGAAGCTCATCTTCCGGTCCTGCCACGGGTGCACAACCTTCCGGAAGGGCCTGGCCACCCATCTCCACAAGACCGGCCCTGACGCCAGCCTCTTCCTTCTCAATGGCTGTTGCCACTATTTTTTTTGCCACCACTCCCGCAGCAGTCACGGGAAGCGTGAGCCTTGCCGAGAAATGTCCTCCGCCGCGTGGGTCGTTGAACCCGTCCCACTTTATAGCGGCCGTGTAGTCGGCATGGCCGGGCCTCGGCATGTCGCGGAAAAGCGAATAGTCGGAAGAACGGGTGTCGCCGTTGGCGAACACTATGGTGAGGGGCGCGCCCGTGGCATGTCCCTCGTAGAGCCCGCTGACTATGCGGGGCGTGTCGGCTTCCCTGCGGGGTGTGGTACCCCTGGCTCCGCTTCTGCGCCTGTTGAGGTCTTCAGTGAAGTCCCCGGGGCAGAGGGGAAGGCCTGCCGGCACTCCGTCCAGAACCACCCCGATTTCTTCTCCGTGCGATTCGCCGAAGACGGTAACCCTGAAATTTCTTCCGAATGTGTTCATTATGTCAGTTTGTTGAATGTTTCGAAAAAGCCCGGGAACGATTTTCCCACGCAGCCTTCGTCGTCTATTTCGATTGCAGAGTCTGCTCCCAGTTCCGCCACTTTCAGCGCCATCACCATCCTGTGGTCATGTGAAGAACTGTACCTGCCGCCCTTGAGCAGCCTGCCTGTGAGTATTCTTCCGGCAAGGGACTGCCCCCTGACCGTCATCACGTCGCCTTCAATCGCAGCCGGAACGCCCATCTTAGTGAGCATGTCCACGATCGCGGCAGCCCTGTCGCTCTCCTTGTGCGCCAGCCTTCCCGTACCGGCTATCCTCGACTCGCCTTCGCAGAAGGAGGCCAGCACTGCCACTATAGGGAAGAGGTCCGGACAGTTGTTGAGGTCAGTGTCCATGGCTGTAAGAGGCGAGCGCTGTACGCTGATTGTGCCGTTCTCACCGTCAAGCTGGGAAAGGCTTGCACCCGCTTCCATGAGTATGTCCATGATGGAAAGGTCTGCCTGAAGTGAGGTCGTATCCAATCCGGCAATTTCAGCCCTGCCGAATATGGCTCCGGCCACGAGGAAGTTTGCGGCCGCACTCCAGTCGCCCTCTATCCTGAGGTCTGCAGCGCGGTATTTCTGCCCGCCTCTTACCTTGAAAACCATCTCGCTGCATAGGCTCCAGTCTCCTTCCGATTCGAGGAAGTCCCTCCCGCCAAGCATATCGTTGGCTATGCGTATGCCGAAGCGCTTGAGCACGTCGAGGGTTACGAACATATATGGTATGCTCTTTGGCTCCAGCACATTGATTTTTGAGTTCTTGTCTCCCAGCGGAAGTGCCATAAGCAGGCCGGATATGAGCTGGGAACCGCTTTTGCCGCTTATCGTCGCGTTCCCGCAGTTCAGCGGGCCTCCTACTGTCAGAGGCACGAGGCATCCTGCCGCTTCCTCTGCCGAATCCGACACCACCT
>JABUTS010000133.1 GCA_021443565.1 Bacteroidales bacterium
GCTCAGCTGGATAGAGCAACAGCCTTCTAAGCTGTGGGTCTTGGGTTCGAATCCCAACCAGATCACAAGGGCTGACGACTCCGTTTCATAAATGATTCGGGGTCGTTTCGCGTTTTAACCGGCATCTATGTTAGAGGAGACTGATGAATCTCTGCAAAAAATCTTTAAATTTATGGTCGGAATAAAAACTGAATCCATCATGAACTATCTTGAAAACAACCCTTATTATGCAGAGGCGCTGGAGTATATGAAGAACAACGACCTTAACGCCATCGAGAACGGAAGATACAACATCAATGGTGACAAGGTCATCCTGATTATAACCGACAGCAGGATGAAGACTGTTGAGGAAGCCCGTTTCGAGGTGCATGACATGTATATAGACATACAGGTTCCACTGTCAAAAAGCGAGACTTTCGGCATAAAGCCACGCATCGAATGCACTTCTCCAATAGGCGAGATGGTGAACGACGGCCTGCTATTCAACGACAGGATAGAGAACACTGTTACCGTCGGTATGGGAGAGACTGCCACCTTCGCACCGGACACTGCCCACGCTCCTCTGATCGGCGAGGGAACGATTCACAAGGCTATTTTCAAGGTTGCCGTAAAATAAGCTGACACAGATGAAGAAAGCCGTTGCGCTTATTGCAATTCTGACCTCATTCTGCCTCCACGCCGCCTCTCCCGAAGGGAAGAAGGTGGTGTTGAAGAACGCGCACGTTGTCGCGAGAGTGACCGGAGTACCTATGGAGGGAGAGAATTTCCCATGCCCCAACAACACTGCGCAGGATTATGACCTGCATGGCACCGACCTGGGAATGTTCTGGGCAATAAAAGACGGCAAGTACGGTATTTTCTTCGGCGACAGCAGCGGTGAAGGCTTCAAGACCTTCAGCAACGGAGGAAACGGTTCGAACTGGCGTTCCAACGTGCTCGCCTACTCTTCCGACACCGATCTCAGTGACGGCCTGACCATAGACGGGATGGCTGTGGATGATGAGGGCAAGGCAAGGGAGATTTGCCTGGGCGGCAAGGGGAACCAAAATCCGTCCGATTACTTCACCTCGATTCCGACTTCAGCGGTGAAAGCCGGGAAACTGGATTGCGTCCACTACATGAATATACACAACTGGGCGGGTAAACACGGCAGATGGCCTACACATTTTTCTTCCCTGTACGTGTCAGAGGACGACGGAGCAAGCTGGAGAAGGGCGAAGGAAGTGACCTTCGGGCCCGAGAGCCATTTTTCCCAGGTTGCCTACGGCAAGAAAGGAGGAATGGTGTATATGATCGGTTGCTGGTCCGGCAGAGGAGATGACGGATATCTTGCACGCTTCCGAGAAAAGGATATATTGAGGATGGACAGGTATGAATACTGGAACGGGAGCCGATGGGTGAAAGGGGATGAAAACGCAGCCGCTCCCGTCATCAAAGGGCCTGTGGGCGAAGCATCCCTGCTGTGGCAGGAAGAACTGAAAAGGTGGATACTGACATATACATGTGACCCCAAACTGGACGAAAACCCGATTATGGACCATCAGGACATATTATACCTCTCGACCGAGGACATCACCAGCTGGAACGGTCCCAGGCAAGTCTTGAGCGTCGGGAATTACAGAGGCATGTACGGCGGTTATATGCACCCTCTTTCAGCCAAAGGTGACAAACTGTATTACATGCTGTCCTTCTGGCGTCCCTACAACACCTTTCTCTGCGTCGCAGACTTCTCCCTTGAGTAAAGTTTCACAGGAGACGGGATTTGGCGGTAAAGGACATGTGGGGGTCACGATAACGGATGTCGAGGGTGCCGGAAGCGGCGCCCTTTTTCGTTGTCCCGAAATCCTCTGCGCTCAGCACAAGTTCCCACACATGGGGAGAGGGACGATTAAGCATGGGCATATACCCGCGTCCTGTCGCCTTGCGCTGCTCGCGGCTCAAAGACTTGTTATATGCAAGAACCGCCTCAACCTCGGGGGCCTTACGCGAGACTCGGGCGAGCCTCCTCCATCCGTCGCCGATCTTCACCTCCAGCGTCCCGTCCTCATGGCCGCCGAAGCAGTTTATCAGCAACTTACGCTCATCCGGAAGGAACTTGGCACTCCCCTGCACGTTCTCGTCTTCTCCAACGGCCTTGAAGGCTAAGCGATAGCCTCTGCGTGTGAAATCCGCAACAAAATACCCTCTTGGAGCGCCGCAGCCCATGGTCGCCACAGGGATACCATGGCTGTCTTCCGGCCCTCTCCACCAGGTCCCACAGGTCGCGCCAGCCACAAGTTCGTCAATCGTGACGGCAGCAGGATCCGACGAAGAATGCCGCTCTGAATTATAGGACGAAGATATGCGGGGAACCTTGAGAGAGAGTTCGTGCCTTCTCACGCAATGGGTATGACCGCTGACGGACAGCAGGTGCGGGCGTCCTTCCATCATGGCTGCAAGGGTGTCTGCCCCCGAAAGTTCATTGAAGGGTATATGGGTCGCGAACACCGTCAGAGCCCTTTCAGGTATGTCCCGAAGCACGCTGGCCAGCCATTCTTTCTGCCTCACGGAGAATCCGCCCTCATAGCCTGCACGCCCTTCCAGCCTTACGTCGTTCATCAGGATGAAGTGCACTCCCCCGCGCACGAAGGCCGTGTCCGGAGAGCCGAAGAGTGCAGTATAATCATCCACATCCCGCACCTGAATCCTGTCCGCAGGCACATCCCTGTCGTGATTGCCCGGAACGCAGAAATATGGGGTTCCGAGGGAATCAAGGGCAGCCTTCGAGGGCGCGAGCAGCGAAGGTTTGTCATTCACAAGGTCTCCAAGGAATATGATGAAATCAAGGTCCTTCCTTTCGCGCAGTTCACGGTAAATCGAGTTACGGGCGAAGCCCAGTTCGAGGGCATCGTCAACCTGCGGATCGCCCACGAAGGCGACTCTGAAGCCTCGTGCCGAAGCCGGGCTTCCCGGTGAGAGCAAGGCAGCGCAGAGGAGAGCAGAAAGAAGGAGTTGTCGTTTCATGACCTAAAGTTACAAAAAACAGAAAGAGGAGGCAACTTGAAAATCAGGCCGCCTCCTCGACATATATCATAAACTGGGATTATTCAGGAATCACGTCGTCCTCAAGGCCCGAGCAACTCCATATTGCCAGACATGCCGGAACTTCCGGAATCTCAGGGGTGGTGTCTGTTGCAGCGACAGCCTTGACCTTCTGAAGGCCGTAGATGAAGTAGCCTGTACCCTTGGAATCGAAGACAATCTGCATCGCGGTGCTTTCCATCTTCCTGTCAGTGTCCATCACCACATAGTCGTTCCATACGCCTGCACCGGCATTGTAGGAGCGAATGTGAGGGTAAGCCTCGGAAACGGTGGTGTAGGCAACATATACGGTTCCGTCCTTTGCCACGCCAACGGCATTGTTTGCGCCAGTCAAAGCACCATACATGGTAGGGATGGCAGTTGCAATCTGCTTGTATCCGCTGCCGTCGTTCAGCCAGAGACGGGTATTATACTCGGCTCCAGTCTCCTTGTCTGCTCCCATGAAATAGTAACCCTTCTCAGCAGGGATGAAGGAAATGACTGAAGCATAGCTGGTGCCCTGCAAGATGGCATTGCCCTGCTGTACAGGTGCACCGTTCTCGAAGGCATAAACCACATAGCCGCCCTTTCCTGCTTCCGTACTGTTGAGGGCAGCGGCGAACATGAGCTTGCCGTCAACAATCTGCATGTCAGAGCCTTTCATAGGGACGTTGGTCGAGCCATCAATTTCGGGACCGAAGCCCACGCTGGCAGACCAACCTGAACCGTCAAACTTGGAATATACTGTGCGGCGGTAACCGGTAGCGCTGTCCCTGGTATTTCCCACCCAAACCACAACAGGTTTGTCAGTGGAAGGGTCTATGCCGAAGGCGAAGCAGTAGCTTGTACTTGGCTTGTCCGGAGTCGCGCCGAAGCCCGGCGTTCCGACGTCCACCCAACTGCTGCCTTGAAGTTTGCGCACGGTAATGCCTGAACTGTGTTCGGCATCGATGAAGCAGACATAAGGAGTACCCTCCTTGTCAAAGGCAAGTTTCGCAAAGGTGGCATTGCCAGTTGTTCCTGTCATTCCGCAATAAGCATCGCCCACCTGTACAAATTTCCCATTCTCGAGTTTCACGACTCCAATGGTTCTCTTTTTGCCTGTAGGAGTCCTAAGATAAGCCATATACAGCTTGTCGTCCTTGGGATTCACGACAGCATGGTAGGTTCCGTAAATGACGGCATCATTCTCGACGAAATTCTCCATCTTCTCCCATTTCATCTGGAGGAACTTGCCTATCTTCACGACATAGCTTGCAGAGATGTTGTCCATTGTGTCGGTGACGATGATGTCGATAGGATATGAGCAGTCAACTGAAATTGTGTCGTTGACAACCGGCTGGCCATCTACTGTAATGATATCGTGTTCGCCGGCCTTCATCCTTGCAACAAGGGTGAGGTCGTTTTTGGGAAGGCGGACTATCATGTTCTGGGAGATTTCCTCAGCGATGAAGTCTGCGTCAATTACAGGAACGCTTTCAGTTTCCGAAATGGCCACGGTGTTGTCGGCCTGATAGAAGCCGAACGCAGTGAGCACGGCATCACCCTTAGGTGTGTCGGGGCCGTCTTCGCATGATGATGCGAAAGCAAGGCACAATCCTGCAGCAAGCAGGATGCTTGAGATTTTTTTCATGATACTTAATTGTTAATTCTGTTATATGTGTACTTTGTCTTTACCGGTGGGGCGGAGAGGTCATAGGTGAGTTCCCCTATATGGTACTCCGGATTGGAACAGCCGGTTATCTCCACCGTGACGGAACAGTCCTTCGAGGTGTCCAGCGAAGGGTTGCTGTACCAGTTGAAATAGAGATTCTTCCTGTAGACGCCGGGCACGAACACCAGGTCTCCCTCCAGCGCTCCCTTGAGCGTGAAATCCACACCCTGCCTGAGCCCGTCTCCCACTATGACCTTGTAGCTTATGGTGACGTCACTGTCCATCAGGCGGCTGCTGGTGGAAATGGTAACCGTGGTCTGGAGGTCCTTCGCAGTCGCGAGTATGTTCATCTGGGAGAGGCCCTCCTCATCCGTGACCATGACGAAAGGCTGGTCCAGCACGTCCATGAAATGATCGCACGAGGCGGATGACAGCGCTGCTGAAAAGAGGGCAGCAATCATTGTTAAGTTCTTCTTCATATTATTTGTCGCCATAGCCTTCGTTCTGAATCATGTTTTCATTAGCCTGAAGTTCCAGCTGGGCAATAGGGAGGGCAAATCGGTAGTCCGGATAGTTTATCTTGAGTTTCTTACCGTCCTTCCGCTCCAGCCCCTTTCCGCGGCGGGTAAGGTCGAAGAGACGGTGCCCCTCGAAATTCAGTTCGCGTATGCGCTCCAGTTCTATCAAATCAGCCATGTCCGACTGTGAGCTCGCATATATCTTCACGGAAGCCTCGTCAATGCCCATGGCTCTCGCCTGTATGGCCTTCATGTCTGCAGCAGCCTCCGCAGTCTTTCCCTGCTCGTTCAGCGCCTCGGCATGGATAAGCACCATCTCGGAGCCTCTCACCACGAAAGGATCGCAGCGGTTGACCTGCTGCGCGTCCGTCTCATCCTTCCAGCAGCAATACTTGGTAGTTGCCTCGAAACTTACCCCGGCATAACCTTCAGGCTCACAGTCCAGTCCCGTATAGGTCATCATCTTCTCACGCACGTCGCCTTTGTCGAAAGAGTTGCGCAGGAACTTCGAAGGCTTGTAGTCGGGGGTTCCTGTCGGAGAAGTCCTCTTGTTGAGGGTGCAGGTGCCGTCGTCGTACATGTTCAGGCGGAAGATGGATTCCGAACCGGGTACCGTCTTCGCCCTGCGGAACATGTCCTCGTACTCGGCGTTGGGGGTAAGCTTCACCTTGCCCATAACCAGTTCCGAATACTCCTCGGCCTTTGCATAGTCATGCATGTAGAGATAAACCCTGGCAAGCAGAGCCTCGGCAGCCACCCCGGACGGGAAGTAGATGGACTCTATTCCGTCTCCAAGTATCTCGCGGGCCTTCTCGAAGTCGGAAATGACCGACCTGTAAACTTCCGCGACTGTGCTTCTGGCAATCACGTCGTCAAAGCCGTGAAGTTCCCTGACCACAGGCACGCCGAGGTGGGAAGCATCAGGGGTATAACTGTAGGTCTGGGCATAGAAACGGCAGAGGTCGAAGGTGGCCAGTCCCCTGATGAAATATGCCCAGCCGTAGATTTTCTCCGCTTCGGCCTTCATCGCCTCTGTGGTAAGTTCAGTCACCTTCGGCCCGTAATAGAGGACATTGTTGGCGTTGGTTATTATCTCGTAACCATTCTTCCACATGGAGTAGACGAAAGTGCCGTTGTCCTCCGCCCGAAGGGTGAAGTTATAAAGATTGACCTGGCCATAGTCTGCATTGACCGTCAGGTCGGCAAGGTCAGATGCGAGGTCGGCATATTGCAGGACGTCGCCGTCATACCACTCCCTGAGATTGTAGAGCAGACCGTATCCGGACATCTTCAGACCCGTGAAATCACGGAAGAAATCCTCTGTGGTCGCCTTGCCGGTTACCTCCACATTCAGAAAATCGCAGGAAACTGCTGCGAGGGCAGCCGCGACGATACTTATCATTCTTGTCTTCATGGCTTCCTAAAAATTGAATGTGGCACCGATGGAGAAGGTTCTCGACATGCCTGTTGAATACTTTATGGTCTTGTAGCTGTTGTGCTTGCGGCTCTGGTTCGGTGAGAAGAAATACGGATTCTCGCAGATGAAATCAATGCCAACGGCCTTCATGTTGATTTTCGAGCACAGTTCTTTCGGCAGGGAGTAGGTCAGCGTGAAATTCTTGAATATGATATGGGTCATGTTCATAAGGTCGCGCGTGGAGCTATAGCCCGAATAGTTGTCGCTCTTGTAGACATATTTAGGGTTGGCTGAGAGATCGCCCGGCTTTTTCCAGTGGTCATACTCCTCAACCACGACATTCTTGTCCATAAGGTTGTATCCGTCAGTGCGGTATGTAAAGAGTTCCCATCCTCCCATGCCGTAAGTGAACTGGAATGATGCGGTGAAGTTCTTCATCTGCAGGCGGTGTGTCATGCCTCCGTAAAGCTTGTGCTGCTTGTCGTATTCCGGAAGGAGAACGCGGTTGTCGTAAGTGAAGGTGCGGGTGAGGTTGCCGTTGATGTCGTACCACAGCGGCGAGCCGTCCACAGGGTCTACTCCGGCCCAGCGCACCAGCCACCATGCATCCTTGGTCGCGCCTTCTATCCATACCGTGTCGAAGAAGCCCGTGTGTGTATCCTTGTAGAGTTTCTTGACCATGTTGGAGTTGCGGGAGCCGTTGAAGGAGACGTTCCACTTGAAATTCTCCCGTGAAACCGGCGTGGCGTTTATGGTGATCTCGTATCCGTTGTTGCTGATTATGCCCACATTGCGGTTGACCTTGTTGCCGGTAATTACGGCGGACACATAGCCTCCGTAAATCAGGTCGTAAGTATATTTGTTATAGTAGCCTAGTTCCACCTCGACCTTGTTGAAAAGGCCGAAGGTGACGGATGCGTCCGTGGTACGGCATTTTTCCCAACTCAGGCCGGGATTGGCAGGCGAACTCTGACTGGCTCCCGTCATGCCTGCATAGGAATAGGCATCGTCGTACTTGTATGTCCCGTATGCTGAGGAAGTGTCAACGTTGGAATTGCCCGTCGTACCTATCGATGCCTTAAGGCGAAGGGTGTTGAGCACGTCGGATATGGCGAACCACTTCTCCTTATGCATGTTCCATGTCGCACCCACAGCCCAGTCGTAGCCCCAGCGGGCAAAGGTTCCGAAAGATGAGTTTCCTGTCGCAGAGCCTGCCAGGAGCACTGAATACCTGTGGTCGAAAACATAGTTGACCTGACCTTTGTATGACATCTTCCTCCTGGTGGCGTTGCCGGAATAGAGATATATGCTCTCGGGATCGGCATAGCCGAGTTCCTGGATATAGTCGTTGGAGAAACCTGAACCGGACCCCCTTATATAGCGGCTGTTGCTGTGGTAAAGTTCAGCTATGGCAGTGGCCGTAAGCATGTGCAGTCCGCCGAAATTATGCGAATAGTTGATCTTGTTGACATTGTCGAGAGTCATGGTCGCGACTCCGGCACGCTCGGAAGAACCTACCAGACCGTCCGGTCTCGGAGAATACTCCGACTTGGAGTGGTCATAGTTGCGCTCGAAGGTGTTCAGGGAGGTGAAACCCAGCATGCTCTCTATGGTCATGCCGTCGAAAGGGGTTATGATGATGCGCCCGGAAGCCTTTGCGTCCAGGGTATTCTGGTGCTTGGTGTTGAACTCCCTTTCCGGCACATAGTTGTAGACGAATTTCTTCTTCACCGGCAAATATTCGGTATCGGACTCACTATACCAGTTGTAGAGGCGCGGTGTCACCCCGTCAAGGTCGTAAGGCGAGAAGATAGGGAGTATGTTATAATATGAAGAGGTCAGTGAGAAGATGTCATCGCTGCTGTATACGAGCTTCACGTCAGTATCAATCTTGAGCCATTGCGCAAGGGTATAAATTGACCTTTCGCTGAGGGAGTATCTCTGCTGCTGTCCGCCTTTTACGGTTGGGAGGTTGTTGAAGAAACTGAAGGAGAAGCGGTTGCTTACCTTGTCGCTGCCTCCGCTGGCCGAGAAGCGGGCGTCGGTGGTATAGCCGGTGCCGAAGTAAACGTCGAACCAGTCCGTGCTGGTGGTCGTATACTTGTTGTACTGATTATCCTGGAAAGGGAAGGCTGACAGCGGACGTCCCGAGTTCGTCCAGCTTTCCTGAGCCAGTTCCCACCACTGTTCCGTGGTACACATTCTCAGCCTCGTACTCTCATCCAGGCGAGAAAAGCCCTGACGTACGGCCAGACTGTAATCTGCCTTGCCGCTGACAGGTTTCTTGGTCGTGACAAGTATGACGCCATTAGCTCCGTCGGCACCGTAAAGGACGCTGGTTGCCGCATCCTTGAGTACCGTGATGGACTCGATGTCGTCAGGATTTATCATTGCGAATGGACTCAGGGTATAGTTCGTGCCGGATATGCTGGAACCCTTGCCCATTCCGGTAAAGAGAGGCACTCCGTCAACCACCCACAAAGGCTCGCTTGATGCAGACAAAGACGCGTCTCCCCTGACTCTGACCTTGACGCTGGTCCTGCCGCTGGCATTGTCGGTCTCCACCCTGACTCCCGGGACAAGGCCCTCTATGAGGTTGTCCACGCGGGCCGCCGGAAGTGTTCTCAACTGCTCGGCCTCGACCTGATAGGCCGAACCGACCATGTCAGCCCTATTCTGGATGAGTCCGTAACCGGTGGTGATTGTCGCGCCCTCGAGTTCGTTATCCGGCTCCATGCGCACGTCAAGATTTCTGGCTGTCTTGACAGTCAGTTCCCTATTTTTCATTCCGAGATACTGGAAAACCAGGATGTAACCTGAAGAACTTTCCGGAGCCTTGATTTCGAAATGTCCGTCGATATCGGTCTGAACGCCGATTTTGGTGCCTTTGACATACACGAACACACCTGCAAGAGGCTCTCCGTCCTTATCTCTCACAACACCTTTTACCGGAGTCTGCTCCGACTGATCAGCCTTCACGCTTACACTTTGTAAGCTTTCTTTTGAAACATGGGATGTTCCAAAGCCGTTCTCTGCACTCAGGACACTACCCGAACCCAAAAGCAACACAACGGAAAGGCACAATGTCATTTGCCTTTTGTTTTTCATACAAAAGGCAAATATATAAAAATGATATTAATCCCGATAATCTGAAAGACAAATATTTATCTTTTTCTTCCGAAGAACTCCAGAGCCCAGACGAAGAGAACTCCGGCGAGCGCCCATGAGCATGCACCCCAGACATGGAAATCGTCTATCATCGGCCTGAGAGAAGTCCCTGCAGATTGTAAGTTTCCCACGGCAACGTCCGCCATTTCCGAAAGTTTTTCCAGGCTGACCCCCTGGGCGAGGCCTGACTCTATCATCTGGGCCTTCAACACGGCTCCCAGGTCGTTCCATGGCCATACTTTCACGAGAGACCCTATCACGAAACCCAGCAGAACCAGCATGGTCTGGCGCTCGCTGCGCTCAAGCAGCCAGTGGAGGAACTTGGAAAATGCAAGTATGCCTATCACGCAGCCCGCACCGAAAACGGCGAGAACCGGGATGTTCATGTCATTTATGGCTGACATCACATAATCGTACTTCCCAAGTATGAGCAGCACGAAACTGCCGGAAATGCCGGGCAGTATCATGGTGCATATCGCAATTGCGCCACAGACGAATATGAACCAGAGGTCATCGGTGGTCTGGGTTGGAGAAAGAGTGCAGACGGCGACTCCGAGGAGTCCTCCGGTCACGAGCCATAGGAAATCACCAGCCTTCCAGTCCTTGACGCCGACTGCCATGACCACTGCGGAAGCTGCTATCATGCCGAAGAAGAAGCCCCAGGTCTGGACGGGGTAGCGGAGCATCACGAACTCCATGAGCTTCGCGAGCGAGAGTATGCTGAGCAGGACGCCCGCAACGAGAGCGAGAAGGAAACGGCCGTGCACGGCTTCCCAGAAGCCCTTTATGTCGCGTTTGAGAAGCAGCCTCCAGGTAGAAGGCGTCATGAGAGCGTCAAGCGCCCCCACAAGTTCCGAATATATGCCGGTGAGCAGGGCTATGGTGCCCCCTGAAACGCCGGGGATGACATTGGCCGCACCCATCCCGACACCCTTCAGGGCGACGATGATGTCGTTAAGGAATTTTTTCATCTAGCAGCTGATCTTTGTCAGGTATTCCTTGATGGAATTGAACATTTCCGCCTGATTGCTTGTGCCTTCAGGATTGGATATGACAAGGTCGAAAGGTTTGCCCGTCATCTCAGTAGTGACACCTATCTTGAATTTGGCACGCGAAGCCTTGACTATAAACTCGTTGGGAAAGTCAACGTTAGGAATGAGGCTGATGAGTATGTCGTAGCCGTCCTCCTCGTCAAGCAGAGGGGCTATCTTGTTGAGGTCCGGTCTGCCGTACCAGCCTATGTCGGTGCGGAGTATGGTGGTGTTGATACTGGTGAGCAGGAGTTCCTCCTTGCCGAGACGGCGGAAGTCAAAGTACCAGATATCGGCCCTTGCCCCCTTGAAAAATCGGTTGACGCTTTCCTTGCACGCATCGTAGCTCTTGTCCTCGACGTCGACGATAACGGCCACGCTGCGAACGCTGGCCATCGGTATGAAGCCAGTCTTCACGGGGCTGGTGTGCTTGCGGAGCTGTTTCCTGCGTATGTAGCTTTTAAGTGATTCGAGCATATCAGATTATGTTTGAGGCTATGAGTTCTCTGATTTCCATCTTTGCAGTCCTCCACCTCGGTATGTCTATTTTCGAGCCTATGACCTCAACAACCTTAGCTGCTATTATGGAGCCGACTTCTCCGCACACCTTCAGAGGCATGCCAAGGGAGTGGGCGTAGAGGAAGCCTGCGGCATAGGTGTCGCCGGCGCCGGTGGCATCGATGGTCGCTGCCGGCCATGGCTTTATCATGTACTCTTCGTTTCCGCTGCGCACCATCGACCCAGCCTTGCCTATCTTGACCACTGCTATTTTGCAAAGGGCAGCCATGTCCCTGAGCGCCTCCAGAGGCTCTTTTTTCGTAAAGGCCTTCGCTTCAGTCTCGTTCGCGAAGATTATGTCCACATAGTTCTCCACTATATCATGAAGGAAGGCATCGTTGGACTCGACGACATTGTATGAGGCCATGTCGATGGAAATCATGCAGCCGGCGTCCTTCGCCATCTCGACCGCCCTGCGGATGAGTGCCTGGTTCTGGACAAGGTAACCTTCTATGTGGAAATAATCGTAGCCGGCGAAGTATTCGGGCTTGAGGTCCTCCGGTACGAGTTCAAGGGCAGCGCCCATGTAATCGGCGAAGGTACGCTCCGCGTTGGGTGCGGTTATGAAGACCATGCAGCGGCCGGAAGCATGCTTTCCCTTGAGCAGGGTTGAGCGTATGCCATACTGCTCCTGATCGCTGCGGAACAGGTGCCCCACCTCGTCATCGCCTATCTTTCCTATGAAACCCGAAGGCATGCCGAAAATGGCCGTGCCGGTGATGGTGTTGGCTGCCGAACCTCCTGCCACATACTGGACTCCCATTGGTTTGAGAGCCTCCATGATCTTGTCACCAGTCTCCTTGTCAACATGCTGCATGCTGCCCTTAGGAAGGTGGAAACGTTCGAGGAGGCTGTCGTCGGGGAGGACGGCAAGCACGTCGGTAAGCGCGTTTCCTATGCCAAGTATAGACTTCATAACGTTTGCTTGAAAAGGCAAAGTTAATTAAATTTGCGGAGCTTATCAATTCTAATGGACGGCAGAACAAAGAAATGGTCATTTTATCTGCTTGCCGGGGCGACTGCGGCCTTCTTGCTGTGGGTGTCGTTCCGCGGTGTGCAGTGGCCTGCCTTTGCAGACGCGATAGCCCGGTGCAGCTGGGGTTTCGTCCTGCTGTCCATGCTCTGCGGAGTGGTGGCTTTCTGGCTGAGGGGCATGAGATGGCGCGCGCTCATCCAGCCCATAGACCCGTCAGTCCCGAGAATGACTTGCTTCAACGCCATCAATATCAGCTATCTCGCAAATCTTCTCCTTCCGAGAGTCGGGGAAATCGTGCGGTGCGGATATGTCACTGCAGAGTCCTCCAAGGATGACGAAGGCCAGCGCAAGGCGTCCTTCGACAAGGTGCTGGGCACAGTCGTGCTTGAGAGAGGATGGGACATGATGAGCATGTTTCTGCTGCTCGGAGCCTTGCTCGCTTTCAAATGGAAGCAGTTCGGAGATTTTTTCGTGGTTCAGATGTGGGAGCCGCTCGCAGCGTCCGTCGATTTCAGCCTGTGGGTGATTGCCGTGCCGGCACTTGTGCTGTGCATTGCCGCAATCGTGTTGGTGTTTGCCTATAGGGACAGGGTGAAGGTGTTCGGGATGATTTCCGGGTTTTTCGCGGGCATGCTCAAGGGCTTCGCCAGCTGCCTGAAGATGGAGCGGAAGTGGCTATTCTTCGTCCAGACAGCCCTGATATGGTTCATGTACTGGTGCATGAGCTTTTTTACCATGAAGGCCCTCGCCTCGAATCCCCTCGTCGCCCCTCTCGGAGCTTCCGATGCCCTCTTCCTCATGATGGCGGGCAGCCTCAGTTCGCTGGTGCCCGTGCCCGGAGGTTTCGGCGCCTTCCACTTCATAGTCAAGGCTGCCATAACCGGCATATACGGCATTCCGGGTGCAATGGCTCTGGTTTTCGCCACTCTCTCCCACGAATCGCAGGCCATCACCCAGGCAGCATGCGGAATGTTCTCTTTCATCTGGGAAAGCATACGCAGGCACAAGGAATGACAGACTCCAGGAAAGAGGCCAGAGCCGCATTGCGCAGAAGGTTGAAGGAGGCGTCAGCGGAATTGATGGCCGCTGAATCTGCAGAAATAAGCAGAAAACTTCTTTCGCTCGGGAGCCTGCGCGAGGCCCGCACCATACTCCTCTACCACTCCCTTCCTTCCGAACCTTCCACCGCCTCGCTGATTTCCGCGCTCATCGCAGAAGGCAGAACTGTCGCGCTGCCGGTCGTGAAGGAGGATTTCTCCCTCGAACTCAGGGAATATGACAGTTCCAGGCTCAGGCCCGCAGCCATGGGTTTGACCGAGCCCGACGGGACCTGCAGGACCATTCCTCCGGAAGAGATAGATTTCGCAGTGATTCCGGGACTGGGCTTCGATCTTGAAGGGCACAGGCTCGGAAGAGGCAAAGGCTGCTACGACAGGCTCCTGCCCCTGCTCAGGCCGGACTGCCCGAAATACGGCCTCGCCTTCAGCATGCAGATAATGCAAAAAATACCCGTCGAGCCCCACGACGCTGTTCTCGACGGCATAATCACCATACAGGATTCCTTTTATTGCTCCGATTCGGCTCCCACGGCCTTGTTGTAGCAGTCCCGGCAGAGAGGCTCATAAACCTCCTTCTCGCCGAGCACGACCAGTTTGTTGCTCTTGGAAAGGCGGTGCGAATGATTGGCGAGATGGCCACACTTCACGCAGATGGCATGGACCTTCTGCACGTCCTCGGCCACGGCAAGCAGCCCCGGCATCGGACCGAAAGGCTTGCCCTTGAAATCGGTATCCAGACCCGCGACTATCACCCTCACCCCCCTGTTGGCAAGAGCAAGGGCCACATCCACGAGGGACTGGTCGAAGAACTGGGCCTCGTCTATACCCACCACCTCGGCACCGGCGGCAAGTTCCAGTATCTCCGATGCGGACTTCACGGGGGTGGACGCTATGCTGTGGGAGTCATGGGACACCACCTTGTCCTCCGAGTAGCGGACATCGATCGCGGGCTTGAAAATCCCGACCTTCTGTTTCGCGAACTGCGCCCTTTTCAATCTCCTGATGAGTTCCTCGGTCTTGCCCGAGAACATCGAACCGCATATGACCTCTATGCTGCCCGTCCTTCTTCCGTTTTCCAAAAACATCTTCTGACTATTGTGCTTGCGGTCGCAAAAATACGCAAAAAGCGAAAAGGGGGCAAGCTATTTTTCAGGATGGTGCTCAAGAACCGAGCGCTGCCAGGTGCTGGTGTCGATATGGGTGTAGATTTCCGTGGTAAGTATGCTTTCATGGCCAAGCATTTCCTGAACTATGCGCAGGTCCGCACCGTTTTCTATCATGTGGGTCGCGAAGGAATGGCGGAAAGTGTGAGGGGAAATATCCTTGGTCACGCCGGCGGCAAGAGCCTGTTTTCTGACCATCTTGAAGATGGATATGCGGCTGAGCCGTCCGCCTCTGCGGTTGAGGAAAAGAGTATCGTCAAATTCAGCCGAAGCTGGCTGCGGACGTATCTGGAGATAGGCCCTTACGGCATCTGCCGCCTCCTCTCCCAGGGGGACAATTCTCTCCTTGTTGCCCTTCCCGACTATTCTCACGAAGGAATCGCCGAACCAGATGTCGGAAATTCTGATCGAGGAGGCTTCGGAAACCCGCAGGCCACAACCATACAGAATTTCAAGTATCGCGCGGTCCCGCACCCCGGAGAAACAGGAGACATCAACTGAATCGATTATGGCCTCGACCTCCTCGACGGAAAGCACGGACGGAAGATAGCGTCCGAGCTTTGGGGAATCCAGGGCGTCGCAAGGATTGATATCCATCTCGCCTTCCATCACCATCCAACTGAAAAACGAACGCAGGGAACTCTGCATCCTTGCCTGGGAACGTCCCGAGACCTTGACTGAAGCGAGAAAGCCGGCGACTGAATCACTGTCCGCGGTGGCGGGATCCGCTCCGAACCATTGCAGGAAAGAGGCCAGGTCGGAAGAATAAGCTGCCACCGTATTGGGTGACATGCTCCTCTCAACCTTGAGGTAATAGGTAAAATTCTCGAGCGCTCCCACTTTTTTCAAAAATTTTTCATTTTCCATGCAACGTTCCGGCACCCATCTGCATCTATAAGACAGGTTTAGGTTTTAGTACACGTCATGGAGCCGCGCTGGTCGAGAGATCATTGGCTCCTTTTTTATGCCCCGAAGTCCGGAGAAAGCCTCAAAACTCCGCAAATATATGTATTTTTGCGTTTGTAGTAACCGCATACAATGGGCAAAACACACAGGTCGGCACTAATTCTTGCGCTGACACTCTCATTCATATTCCCTTACGTGTCCCGCGCCATCCCGGCGCGGGACAGGGTGGTGACAATTCCACAGCCCGACGGGACGTCCTTTCAGGCAGTCATGCACGGAGACGCCTTCAACAGGCTCATGACACTGCCTGATGGCTGTGCGGTGGTCAGGGACGGAGACGGATGGTACTGCTATGCATATTTTGACGGACTCGGCTACAGGCACTCATCGGGAATCAGGATAGGAGAACATGCTCCGGAAGTGGTCAGGAACGAAAGCCGCGACATACCTCACCGGCAGATTGCCGCGAGGGCTGCAGCCATGAGGGCGAAGGCGCGGAGATGGCCCGAAGGACAGAGAGGCATGCTGGCTGAGCCTGACACGAAAGCCGGCGGCGGGATCCGCCACGGGCTGGTCATTCTCGCCCAGTTCAGCGACGTGAAGTTCAATTTCAGCAAGGCGGATTTCGACAATCTTCTCAGTCAGGCAGGCTACAGCTACAACGGCGCCTCGGGCTCCGCGAAGGATTATTTTGATGCTCAGTTCGGGGGGAAGTACCGGTTTCAGTTCACGGTCAGCGAAATCGTGACCCTCCCGAAGACCCAGGCTTACTATGGAGAGAACGACAAGGACGGGAATGAGCCAAAGGCCCCCGAGATGGTTAGAGATGCCTGCCTTCTTGCCGACAAATCCGTGGACTTTTCCGACTTTGACGACGACGGGGACGGATGGGTTGACAACGTGTTCGTGTTCTTTGCCGGCAAGGATGAGGCTGACGGTGGTGGAGAGGAATGCATCTGGTCACATTCGTGGGAGGTTCCGTCTTCATACAATCTCGTGCTGGACGGGAAGAAGGTAGCTCGTTACGCCTGCACCAGCGAAATGTATTACGACAATACCAGGAGAAGATGGGACAGAGCGCCCATAGGCTCTTTCTGCCATGAATATTCCCATACCTTCAACCTTTGCGACCTGTACGACACGGACTACGAGAACGAGGACAACACCAAGGCTGCAGGCGTATGGTACTTTACCAGTCTGATGGACGGCGGCAACTTCAACGTCAACGGCAACTATCCTCCGTATTACAATGCCGTGGAAAAGGAAATTCTCGGACTGGGAAACTGCGAAAGACTGGTTCCCGGGGAGTACACCCTGAAGCCCCTGAATGAAGGTGGCACATATCTCAGGATGGACTGCGACGTAAGCGGGGAATACTATCTGTTCGAGTGCAGGGCGCAGGAAGGCTGGGACAAGGGCATAGGCGGCAGCGGACTCCTCATCTACCACATGGATAAATCCTCCAACAATTCCGGACGTTCCCAGGTTTATGACGACATAACGGGGACCTACACAGCCCTGCTGCGATGGAGTTACAACGAGGTAAACGCCAATCCGGCCCACCAGTGTGCCGACCTTGTCGAAGCCGACGGAAGAAGCGACAGGATAACCTACACCGCCTCAGACATAAAGGGCGTGTTCTTCCCTTCGTCGAAACTGACTTCCTTCACGCCCAGAACCAGTCCCGCCTTCAGGTTCTGGAGCGGCACTGACTCACCCCTGGCCCTTTACGACATAGTGAGGAACAGCGACTCCAGCGTGAGCTTCACGGTCAGGGAATTCAACTCGGCCCTGCCTCCGAATCCGGCAGACTGCAGGGCAGACGTATTTCAGGACGCAGCCATCATCAGCTGGGCAGCGGATTCGGAAAAGCCTGGACGGGCCTCCATGAGATGGGGGGCCAGCAGCACCTCCTCAATGGCCGAAGCCGTCGTGTCCGACGATGGGGGCAGATGGTCCGTGACGATAGAAAATCTCAGCCCGCGCACTGCTTACAGGGCGGAGATATGGTTCGAGAACGACGGCAACGAAAGCCGGCGCGAAACCGTAAACTTTACCACAAAATCCCGCACTGACGGCTTCGAATACATATATCTCAAGTCCGTGGCAAGAAATGCCGACGGCAGTTTCCCGGAAGGAACCGGACTACCATTGAGAGTATGCAACGCCATCGAAGCCGTCAGCGTGGTCTGGTACTGGAACGACTTGGAAATCAACGTTTCGGGAGACGGCTATTTCCACCCGTCATCTTCCGGCACCCTCAAGGCTGTTGTCCATTACAGAAACTCCGAGCCTGTCAAACTCGAGAAAAAAATTGTTGTGAAATGAGAAGGTTTGCGATAATGGCCGCCATCATGCTTACAGCAGCGGTTTCATGCGGTCCCGGAATCAGCGCCGATGAGGACAGTTTCGTTTCAGATGCCTCGACAGACATCTGTTTCAGCATGAACGGCACCGACATGTTCAGCTTCGATGAGAAGACCTGGCAGTTGTCTTGGTCTGACGGTGGCATGACCTTCAGGGCAATGGACGACAATCTTGAAAACTGGTTCTCTGTTTCGTTTTCCCGTCTTCCCGTTTCTGAAGGCGAAAGCGTGAAGTGCCAGATGAAATGGTTCAGGGCGGGCGGAAGCCATTCTGCGACGGACATGAGTTTCACCCTGGTCAGGAGCAGCGGGAACGTGCTCAGGCTGTGGGACAGAAAGAATCAGGTCGGTCTTGTCATACATAAGTTTTAGGAATGAAGAACAAAATCATAATATCGGCAGCCGCAGTTCTTGCCGCAATTCCGGGACTCTTATCCTGCCGTGGAGGGGCTGAAGGCAGCGCCTCACAAGCGGACAGTCTTGCGATTGCTGACAGCATCCCGGCCATAGGTTTCAAGGACTATGACATGGTGAAGGTGGAAACCGAACTGCGCAGCGGGGAGGTTTTCGGAAGCATGATGGGAAGACTCGGTATCGACGGTGCCCGCTCCGCAGTGCTGGCTGAAGCTTGCGATACCATCTTCAACCTGCGCAAATTGCGTGCGGGCAACAAGGTGGACGCATTTTTCGCCGATTCGGCGTCGGCTGAAGCCCTATCCTCCCCCGCCTATGTGGTTTACCATGAATCAAGAACCAGCGCCGTGGTTTTCGATTGTGGAGACAGCGTGGCGGTTTGGAGATACGTCAAACCGGTCGAAACCCAGCTCCTGGCAACGGACATCACCATCAGCAACTCCCTTTGGGTGGACATGAAGGAAGCGGGAGCAGACCCTCTGCTCATACTCAAGATAGAGGAGATTTACGAGTGGACAGTGGATTTTTTCAGTCTTCAGAAAGGTGACCGTTTCCGTGCCGCATACCGCCAGAGCCTCTGTGACGGCGAGGTCATATCAGTGGACAAGATAGAGTATGCTGTATTCAACCGCGAGGAAAAGGAGATTCCCGCAATATATTTCGACCAGGGTGACGGGGGCAACAAATGGTGGAACGGGAAGGGCGAAAGCCTCAGGAAGGCCTTTCTCAAGGCTCCGCTTCAGTTTTCAAGGATAAGTTCGGGCTTCTCTTATGCACGCAGGCACCCCATCTCGGGCAAGGTACGCGCCCATACTGCCGTAGACTATGCGGCACCCATGGGGACACCTGTCAGGAGCATAGGCAACGGAAGTGTCATCAGCGCCGGCTGGGCGGGAGGCGGAGGAAATACCGTCAAGATACGCCACGCCAACGGATATGTAACGTCCTACATGCATCTTTCGAGATATGCTTCCGGGATAAAGGCGGGGGCTGCGGTCAGTCAGGGACAGGTGATAGGCTATGTGGGCAGTACGGGCTCAAGCACAGGACCTCATCTCGACTTCAGGGTTTACAAGAACGGCACCGCCATCAACCCCCTCAGAATGGAAGCCCCGAGCGAGGCCCCTATAAACAAGGAAAATCTCCCTGCACTGGATTCGGCATGGCACTGCGGCACCGCCCTTCTTGACAGCCTTCTAAGGGAAAGATAAGCCTATTCAATCACAAGTTCCACCGGACAATGGTCGGAACCCATGGTTTCCTGATGGATGCAGGCTGAAACCAGCCTTCCTGTCAAATCGGCCGCCTCTCCCAGCCCGGCATTGCTGGTCAGGAAGTAGTCTATGCGCCAGCCCACGTTCCTTGAGCGAGCCGCCATCCTGTATGACCACCACGAATACTGATCCTTCGCGTCGGGGAAGAAGTGACGGAAGGTATCGGTGAAGCCAGCCCCGAGCAGGGCTGTCATCTTCGCCCTTTCCTCGTCTGAGAAGCCTGCGTTCATGTGGTTGGTGGAAGGATTCTTAAGGTCTATCTCATTGTGTGCCACGTTCATGTCGCCGCATACAATCACGCCCTTGGCAGGCCTGCCGTCCCGTCCTGCGGCGAGCGAGCAGAGATACGCGCGGAAGTCGTCCTCCCACCTCTGGCGGTAGTCAAGCCGCCTGAGTCCGTCCTGGGAATTCGGCACATACACGTTCACAAGATAGAAATCCTCCATCTCCAGGGTTATCACACGGCCCTCATGGTCATGTTCGTCAATTCCTATTCCGTAACTTACCGAAAGCGGGGTATGGCGGGTGAAGACAGCCGTCCCGGAGTAACCCTTCTTGTCGGCATAGTTCCAATATGACTGGTAGCCTAGGAAATTGAGATCAAGCTGGCCTTCAGAAAGCTTGGTTTCCTGAAGGCAGAAGAAATCGGCGTCATAGCTTTCGAAGATCTCCGTAAAGCCCTTGCCCAACACGGCTCTGAGGCCGTTTACGTTCCAGGATATGAATTTCATCATTCCAAAGTCCATTCAGCGCCGTCCCTGGTGTCCTTGACAACAATGCCGAGGGCCTTGAGGGAATCGCGTATCTTGTCCGAAGTTGCCCAATCTTTGTTCTCCTTGGCGGTCCTGCGGCTTTCGAGAACCATCTCCATCAGCCCTGCTATGGTCTTGGCAGCCTTGCCTCCGCCGTTTTCCTCCTCGCGAAGTCCGAGCACGCCATAGACGATGTTGTCGAACAGGTCGAGCAGCACCCTGAAATCCTTTGCACCGAGTTTCATCTTCTTCTCCTTTGCAGAGTTTATCACGCGCACCGCATCGAAAAGCTGCGCAACCGCGATAGGGGTGTTCATGTCGTCGCAAAGCGCATCATATACCGCTGAGGCAATCTTTGCAACCTCTTCACTGTCAGCGTCGAAGCTGTCCGGAGCGACGGAGTTCAGATATTCGCCATATGCAAGTTCGTGAGCCTTATGGCCTTCTGTTCCGAGAAGCTCCTGCTGAACGCCGGCTGTCGCTGCGAGGATACGAAGGTCCTTCGCAGCGGCCAGTATTCTCTTAAGTCCCTTTTCAGCGGCCTGAAGCGCGGCATTGCTGAAGTCGAGAGTTCCGCGATAGTGGGCCTGGAGTATGAAGAAGCGTATGGTCATTGGGCTGTAGGCCTGCTCGAGCACGGCATGATTTCCAGAGAAAAGCTCAGGCAGTGTGATGAAGTTGCCGAGCGACTTGCCCATCTTCTGGCCGTTGATGGTTATCATGTTGTTGTGCACCCAATACCTGACTCCCCTTGTGCCGCGCATCGCCACGTTCTGGGCAATCTCGCACTCGTGGTGAGGGAACATCAGGTCCATTCCTCCGCCGTGTATGTCAAATTCACCGCCAAGGTACTTTTCTCCCATGACAGAGCACTCGAGATGCCACCCCGGGAAGCCCTGTCCCCAAGGAGAGTTCCACCTCATTATATGCTGGGGCTCGGCCTTTTTCCATATCGCGAAGTCGAAAGGAGCCTTCTTGTCGTCCTGACCATCGAGGGCTCTGGTGCCTTCAAGCGTATCGTCCAGGTTGCGGCCGGAAAGTATGCCGTAGTGATGGTCCCGGTTGTACTTGCGCACGTCGAAATATATGCTGCCGTTACTTTCGTAGGCATAGCCGGACTCAAGAATCTGCTTTACCGCCTCGATCTGCTCAAGAATATGGCCCGAAGCCCGCGGCTCGATTGACGGAGGCGCCACATTCAGCATCCTCATTGCATCATGATAGCGGAGGGTATAGGACTGCACGACCTCCATTGGCTCGAGCTGCTCCAACCTCGCCTTCTTTGCAATCTTGTCCTCACCCTCGTCGGCATCATGCTCGAGATGGCCCACGTCGGTGATGTTGCGGACATAGCGAACCTTGTAGCCGAGATGTCGGAACAGCTTCGACAGGACATCGTAGGTAACGCCGGGCCTTGCATGGCCGAGGTGAGCGTCGCCATATACCGTAGGTCCGCAGACATACATGCCCACGTGGCCCGGGTTCACGCTTCTGAATATCTCCTTCTGGTGGGAGAGGGTATTGGTCAAAAATATATCTCTCATGTCAAAATGCAATTTGTGCGAATATAAAAAATAACTTGCATCATTCCCGTCCTGTTTCGGGATTTTGTCGTCACTCCCGGCCTTTTTCCTTGAAGACTTTCAGCTGGGTCAGAAGGAGTATGCCGGCCAGCACGGCACCGAGGGCATCGCTTATCGTGGCGCTGGCACAGACCCCCGCCATGCCGTCGCCCCATCCCATGCTGATGAAAAGTTTGGGTATCAGGATGCAGAGCGGCGCGAGAAAGAGTACCTGGCGGGAAAGGCTTGTCACTATTGCTATCCACGGCTTGTCAATGGACTGGAAGAAATTCGAATTGGTGATGGTGAAGCCTATCAGCGGAGCCATGACCAGCAGGAAAGGAAGGGCAAAGGCGCTGACTTCGAGCAGCTCCGCATCCGCCGTGAATGCCCTGACCAGCAGCCTCGGGAAGGCGAGGCAGAGCACTGAGCCGGCAAGTCCAAGAAGCACGTTCACCTTCATCGTGAGCATAAAGACCTCCTTGAGACGGCCGGGCCGTCCAGCACCGTAATTGTAACCGGCTATAGGCTGCATGCCCTGACATATTCCTATCATCACCATGCACAGCAGGCTGGTGAAGGTGTTCACTATTCCCAAAGCTCCCACTCCCAAGTCTCCGGCGTAGCGTATGACCTGGGTGTTCAGAAGCGCCACGACCGCAGATGCGGCAAGGTTCATGAGGAAGGGGCTCATGCCTATGAGCAGTATGTTCTTGAAAATGTAGAATCTCGGTTTCCAGGCATGGCTACGGAAGCGGATGAAGCTCGAAGGGCTGATGAAATGCGCGACGGCAAGCACGGAAGTCGTTGCCATCGAGATGGTTGTCGCCCATGCCGCGCCGGCGATGCCCGCATCGAACACATAGATGAAAATCGGGTCCAGAATCATGTTCAGCAGTGCTCCGCTCACCATTATGTACATGGACCTCATCGGGTAGCCGGTGGCTCTGATGAGGCCTGTAAGGTTGAAAGTGAGAGTCGTGAAGAACATGCCGGGAAGGACTATGAGCATATATTCACGCGCATAGCTGATTGTCTGGTCGGTGGCGCCGAACAGAATGAGCACCTTGTCCATGAAGGCATAGCCTCCGCTCAGGAAGACCATGCCGAAGAAGAAGGTCAGGAGGAGGCTGTTCCCGAGTATGTTCTCCGCCCAGTTGATGTCCTTCCTGCCAAGCACTATGGACATTCTTGCCGCCGAGCCCACTCCCACGAGGGAGCCGAGGGCGTGGATGGCGTTGATGACCGGCAAGGTTATGACCAGACCGGAAATGGCCAGCGGGCCGACCCCCTGCCCGATGAAGATGCGGTCGGCGATATTATATATGGATGCTATTATCTGTGTTATGACAGCAGGAAGGGCATAAGTCCACAATAGCGACTTTATGCTGCCGGTTTCCAGTTCCTGCGTCCTGTCCTTTTTCATTTCCATACTCCGATGCCCCCTGTTCTTCGAGGGCAAAAAAACCAAATTATGACAAAAACGCCGGCAAAGGTACAATTTTTTCGTCATGCATTTCATGGGAATACGGAAGTGGAGGACGGAGGCTATTTGAAAAAACGGACAAATAATAATAACTTTGCAGACGGTACTGAGATATGGTGTAACGGTAGCACATGGGATTTTGGTTCCTCTAGTCGTGGTTCGAATCCACGTATCTCAACATGAAAAAGCTAATCGCAGCCATATTTTCTTTATTTGTGCTTGCATCGGCAGCGGGCGCCCAGCCCCGTTTTGGCGAGCCTCGCTTCAAGCCGGATTTCTACGGTTCAAAGGCCTTGGGCCTCAGAGGAGGTGTCCAGGGCGTCGACCTCGACTATCAGCTGTGGACGGGAGCCATGAGTTTCCTGGAGTTCGACGGAGGAATGGAGTTCGGCCACGGTGCATGCTGGCAGAATATCCCGTCGGAGGAGGTGCGCAAAGGTTCGGGAGTGAGGGGGACCATACTCTACAACAGGCTGCTCGAAGGAGGATTCTTCCCGAGAAGCAGCGGATGGACAACTTTCTTCGGATTGGGATTCACGACGGGCTATGTCCAGGATGTCGTGAGATTTTCCAGGAAGGAGATGGACAGCTACGCCTCACAACTCATAGACCCCGACAAACTGGGCCTTTCGGAAATAGCGGGAAAGAACCAGAGGGCCATGGGCTTCATGTTCGGCTTATGCCTGAATCTTGGGATAGAATACTCCTTCGTCACAGTTCCGGCCGAGATTTCCTTTGACGTGCGCCCTGTTTTCGGATGTCATGTGAACGAAAGGCTGACCAGCGGCGGATTCACCATTGAGGACAGCAGGAAGAAGGGGTTTTACACCTACGGGCTCTGGGGTTTCATCCCGAGCGTCTCCATCAGATACAGTTTCTAATCCTTCCAGCACTCAAGGTCGTTGATGATTTCAGGCATGGAGGAAGCATGGAAGGTCGGATTGCAGATACCGGCCTTTTTCTGGGACACATAGTCTTCGAGCAGCTTGAAGGCGTGCCGGCCGAGCGCCGTGATGGCGATGAGATTGGTCAGCGTCATGAGCGCCATGAAAAAGTCGACGACGCTCCACGCAAGTTCAAGGCTGGCCACCGCTCCGAAAAATATAACCAGCACGCAGGAAAACAGCCTGTAGACGTTTAGTGCCCATCCCTTTTTCGTAAGGTACATGACATTGACCTCACCGTAATAATAATTGCCGACTATGGTGCTGAAGGCGAATAGCAGTATTGCCAGGGCTATGAAATAGTTGCCGAAAATGCCCACCTCGCTTTCCAGGGCTGCCTGGGTGAGGACTATGCCGTTGAGCCCGTTATGGTGCTGGCCGCTGATGAGTATCATGAATGCCGTGCAGCTGCAGATGACCAGGGTGTCGAAGAACACGCCGAGAGCCTGGATGAGCCCCTGCTTCACGGGATGGCTGGCATGGGCGGTCGCCGCAGCATTAGGAGCGGATCCCTCGCCCGCCTCGTTGCTGAAGAGTCCACGCTTGATACCATTCATCAATGCGGCGCCCATTCCTCCTCCCGCCACCTGCCTGATGCCGAAGGCGCTCTCGGATATTTCTCTGAATACGGCGGGAACAAGGTCCAGGTTCATAACTATCACAACTATGGACAATATCAGATAACCCGCAGCCATTACAGGAACCAGCACGCTGCTTACCCGTGCGACCCTCTGCACGCCTCCTATCGCTGTAACAAGTATCGAAACTGCTATGACAGCACCCGTCACGACAGGGTTGAGACTGAAAGAATTATTGAGAGCCCCGCATATGGTGTTGGTCTGGATGGCATTATTGGCAATGCCGAAGGCCATGATGATGAGGATTGCGAAAAGTTTGCCCATTCCCGGACTATGAAGCCCGTATTTCATATAGTAGGCGGGGCCACCTATGAACGAATCTTTACCTTTGCGCTTGTAGAGCTGGGCTAGTGTAGCCTCCACGAAGGCCGTGGCAGCCCCGAGAACCGCCATCACCCACATCCAGAATACCGCCCCGGGTCCACCCACAGCGATGGCAGTCGCGACCCCGGCAATGTTTCCGGTTCCTATTCTCGATGCGAGGGAGACTGCGAAAGCCTGAAAGGACGAAATGCTTTTCTTCCCCTCATTCCCGCTGCTACCCGATTCTCCCAGGGCCCTGAACATCTCGCGGAACAGGCGGAACTGCACGCCCTTTGACCGTATGGTGAACCACAACGCACATAAAATCAGCAAGGTGATGAGGAAATAGGTCCAAATGACGTCGTTGAAAGACGTCAGGGCTTTGTTCAGAAAGCCTTCCGTTGAGAAAATACTGTCCATTGGCGGGGTTGGTTCGTTTATGCAAATGTACTGAACTCTCTAATAAGTTGCTAACGTAATGCGTCAGAGATGCTGGAACATGGTAAAAAAATGTAATTTTGCCTTTGTTTCCGCCGTTGCGGGACCATGACAGGATATGGGGTCAAGAATATACAAGGACGAAGAACTGGGCGATATACTGCTTTGCAAAAGCGCCCGCGCACGCAGGCTGTCGGTCAGCGTGAGTGCCGGCCGCAAGGTGAGGGTGACCATGCCGTACCATACAAGCTACAACTCAGCCCTCGCATTTTTCCTGCAGTCCCGGGCCTGGGTGATTGAAACCATTGGACGCCAGAGGCAGAGACAGGCCGGAGCAACCATCGGAGAAGGGGATATGACCTTGCGGGATATGGCCGCACTCGCAGCTGAAAAGCTGCCGGGACGCATTGCCCTTCTGGCGCAGCGTTACGGCTTCGGCTATGCCGGCCTTCACCTCAAGCACAACCGCAGCAACTGGGGAAGCTGCTCGGCACGCAAGAACATAAACCTGAACATCAATCTCGTACGGCTGCCGCAGGCTCTCTGCGACCATGTGATCATACATGAACTCTGCCACCTCCGGCACATGAACCACGGCGCAGACTTTCACGACCTGCTTGAGAAACTCACGGCCGACAACATCATGAACCACAGCGACCCGGAGGACCCTTGCGTGAAGGAACTGAAGACGGCGGTGTCGCACAGCCGTTCGCGCTGGCCCCTCACCCGCGCCGCCAAGGCAATGCAGAAGAAATATCCAATAATATGATGAAACCAAACTTGCTTATTCCCTCAACGAAAGGCTTCGTTCCATTTTCATTCGCCGTTCTTCTCACACTTGCATTGTTTTCCCTTCAGGGCTGCCATCCGGAAAGGGAAAACAATCTCAGGCTGCTTTATTGGAACATCCAGAATGGGATGTGGGACGGTCAGGGCGACAATTACGACCGCTTTGTGGACTGGGTAAAGCAGCAGGACCCGGACATCTGCGTCTGGTGCGAGGCCCAGACAATATGGAAGACCGACTCTGACAAAGTCCAGCCCAAAGACGAGAGATATCTTGTTGACAACTGGGGCGAACTTGCCGCAAGATATGGTCATGAATACTGGGGCATAGGCGGTCACAGGGACAACTATCCTCAGGTAATAACCTCCAAATATCCCATAATTTACGAGAGTCGCATCACGGGCTCGCCGGAGGATACGCTCGTTTCCCACGGAGCCGGATGGGCGAAGATAGAAAAGAACGGCAGAACCTTCAACATCGTAACCCTCCACACATGGCCCCAGGGCTGGTCGCCTCAGGACGAAGACAGGGAAAAATCAAGGGCGGAGCATGGAGGCGACAGATACCGCCGTACGGAAATAGAATACATCTGCAGACACACTCTCGGCCAGGTTCCGGAAGCCGGGGAACAATACTGGATGATGATGGGTGATTTCAACGCTCCTTCAAGGTTGGACAATGCCCATTACGGCTGGGCTGTGGATGAGCCCCGCTTCCAGGTCCATGACTATATGTTGCAGAACACACCTCTGCTGGACGTGATCCACGACTGGCATCCCGGCACCTTCATCCCCTCGGTCGGCAGCAAGGCCAGCCGCATAGACTTTGTCTATTGCTCGAAGCCTCTCTTCGATCTTGTGCAGGACGCCCGAATAGTCTGGGACGCATACACCACTCCGGAAAGGGACCCTCAGGGGTTATCAAATTTCTGGAGACCCTCTGACCACCTTCCCATTATAGTGGATTTCAAGGTTAATGAAGAATAAGTTCTTGTTTTATCGGAATTTATGCTTACATTTGCGCCCGCTTGCCGTGACCTCCCGGTCTGCGGCATGTAAGGAACAATTATAAACAATCAAATCTTTTTGTACCATGGCTGAATATTTACAGGCAGACAAGAAGCAGGAGATTTTCGCGAAGTACGGAAAGTCTAATACGGACACCGGTTCTCCAGAGAGTCAGGTTGCTTTATTTTCCTACCGTATCGCTCACCTTACAGAGCATCTCAAGAGCAACAAGAAGGACAACGTAACCCGTCGTTCATTGCTCAAGCTCGTCGGTAAGAGGCGTCGCGTGCTTGATTACCTCAAGCAGGTTGACATCGAGAGATACAGAAATATCGTCAAGGAGCTCGGTCTCCGCAAGTAAACCGGCGACGATAGGGAAACAAGGGGGCAGTCCCAAGAGGACCACACCCCTTTTTTGTTGCAATTTAAAGAAGGACTGCAGACAAGATCCGCGGCGGTCCCGAATGAAATACATATAAACGGACAGATACAAAGGACGAAACAGTTTAATCAACTCCCATGGGGGGAGGCGGGTCGAAAACAATTCAAATGAACGTTATTAAGAAGACAATCGAACTCTCTGACGGCAGAGTGATCGAGATTGAGACCGGCAAACTCGCAAAGCAGGCAGCCGGTTCAGCTGTTGTGAAGATGGGTGGCACCATGCTTCTCGCCACCGTATGCGCAGCGAAGGAAGTCAAGGAAGGCACAGATTTCATGCCTCTTACAGTTGACTACAAGGAGAAGTATTATTCAGCAGGACGCTTCCCCGGAGGATTCATGAAGAGGGAAGGCAAGTCTTCAGACTATGAAATCCTCATCTCACGTCTGATTGACCGTCCCATAAGGCCTCTTTGGCCTGACGATTTCCACCTCGAGGTTTTCGTGAACGTAACCCTCATTTCAGCAGAGAAGGACATACAGCCTGATGCTCTTGCAGGTCTCGCCGCCTCATGCGCCCTCGCAGCATCCGACCTTCCTTTCCTCGGCCCCATCTCAGAGGTGCGCGTTTCACGCGTGAACGGTGAATTCGTCATCAACCCAAGTTTCTCCCAGATGAAGGACTCCGACCTCGAGCTCATGGTGGCTGCAACCGAGGAGAACATCATGATGGTGGAAGGCGAGATGAACGAGGTTTCCGAGCACGACATGCTTGAGGCCATCAAGTTCGCACACGAGGAGATCAAGAGGCACTGCCGCGTGCAGAAGGAACTCATCAAGGAACTCGGCAACGAGGTCAAGAGAGACTACCCTCACGACGTCGAGGACGAGGAGCTCAAGAAGGCTGTTCACGAATTCTGCTATGACAAGTGCTACGAGCATGCAAAGTCAGCAAAGCCTAAGCACGAGCGTGAGGACGGCTTCGTGGCCATAAAGGAGGAGTTCATCGCCACAATTCCCGAGGATGACGAACTCCGCGATGCGAAAATAGCTCTTGTCGAGAGATATTACCATGCAGTCGAGAAAGAGGCCATGCGCAACATGATACTTGATGAAGGCAAGCGCCTCGACGGCCGTGTATGCAATGAAGTGCGCCCTATTTGGTGTGAAGTCGATTACCTCCCATGCGCACACGGCTCGGCAATCTTCACCCGCGGCGAGACCCAGTCTCTCGCCACCGTGACCCTCGGAACCAAGATGGACATGAAGGAGACCGACGAGGTTCTCATCCAGGACGACCAGCAGTTCGTGCTCCACTACAACTTCCCTCCGTTCGCGACAGGCGAAGCAAAGCCTCAGCGCGGCGTTGGCCGTCGCGAGATAGGCCATGGCAACCTTGCCATGCGTGCCCTCAAGCCGGTAATCCCTATGGCACCTGAAAACCCTTACGCAGTTCGCGTGGTTTCAGATATTCTTGAGTCAAACGGCTCATCATCAATGGCTTCAGTCTGCGGCGGTTGCCTTGCACTCATGGATGCCGGCGTCAAGATCAAGAAGCCTGTGGCAGGTGTTGCCATGGGACTCATCACCGACGAGGAGCGCCCTAACGATCGTTACGCCATACTTACCGACATCCTCGGAGACGAGGATCACCTCGGAGACATGGACTTCAAGGTTACCGGTACTGCAGACGGCATCACCGCAACCCAGATGGACATCAAGGTCAACGGCCTCAGCTACGAGGTTCTCGAGAAGGCTCTCGAGCAGGCACGTCAGGGCCGCATGCACATCATGGGCGAAATGATGAAAACCATCTCGGAGCCTCGCGAGGACTACAAGCCGTTCGTTCCGAGAATCGAGCAGATGGTTGTGGCTTCCGAGTTCATCGGAGCAATCATAGGCAAGGGCGGCGAGACAATCCAGAAGATCCAGAAGGAGACAGGAGCGCAGATTACCATCACCGAGGAACCTAATCCTTCAGGCGAGGGAACAGTCGGCGTCGTGGACATCGCATCCAACGATGCGGGCGCAATGGCTGCAGCAAAGGCATGGATCGAGGGTATCGTTGCAGTGCCTGAGGCAGGTGCGGTTTACACCGGCAAGGTCGTTTCAATACTCGAGTTCGGTGCATTCGTGGAGATACTTCCGGGCAAGGAAGGCCTTCTCCACATCTCCGAGATCGACTGGAAGAAGACCGACAAGGTTGAGGACGTGCTCAATGTCGGCGACACGGTCGAGGTCAAGCTCCTTGAAATCGACGCGAAGACAGGCAAGATGCGTCTTTCACGCCGCGCCATGATAGAGAAGCCGGAAGGCTATGTCGAGCCTGAGCGCAGACCAAGGCCGGAAAGAGGCCCGCGTGACGACCGCCGCGATGACCGCAGAGGTGGACGTGACGACCGCAGGGGCCCGCGCGATGAGCGCAGGGGTCCTCGTGACGACCGCCGCGACGACCGCAGGGGTCCGCGCAATGACCGTCCTCGCCGCAACGAGGAGCCTCAGCACGAAACTCCGTCACAGGAGCCTGAGATTTTCTAATCTTCCGACAATGAAATGTCCCGGACCCCGAGTCCGCCAGGAAACTGACTGAAAAGCAGTCTGCTTCGTGAATATGACAGGGAGGTAACCGGCAGGCAGGGTAGCGGCAAGCGTACACCAGGACGATTGGCAAAACAACAGATGTAACCGGCTCTGCAGGATTTAAAAACAGCCCCGTGACCATGCGGCCACGGGGCTGTCATATATAGACTGCGGCTATCAGAGTTCCAGGCTCATGCCGAAGATTGCCTTCAGGCGTTCTGCGTCATACTTGCTTCTGCGGTCGAAGTAGTATACACCATTCTGCTCCTGCTGGACGTCGGTGAGCTGGGTGTAGCAATAGCCCCATACCTGGTCCTGAATTTCGATGAGGGCGCGAACCTGGGACTCGAGCCTCTGGTAGAAATCCTCAACAGTCTGAGGTGAAGAGCCATAGCCCCAGGCACCTTCCTGAGGAGGATTCACCTCCATACACCTGATGCCGCCGAACTCGTCGACTATGTATGGAATCGACCCGTCATATACCGGGAAGTCGTAGGGACGGCGGACGACAAGGCGGTTGTAGCCGGGGTTGCCCTTGTGCAAGGTTCGCACCTCCTCGGCCTTTTTGCTCTGCATCTTGCCCTCGTTGAAAAGCTGGGCCTGGAGTTTCTTTGCGTCCTGCTCGTAATTATGGTGCGTCCAGATGTCGGTCTTGATATGGATGCCGCCGCTGACCGTATTGACAGGGCGGGTAGGGTCTATCATCTTGGTGACGTCGTAGATGTCGGAGATGAAGCGCGGATACTGCACCTCGTCAGGCCAGAATTCCTCGTTGAACGGGGTCCAGGTCACGATTGAAGGGTGGTTGAGGTCTCTCCTGACTATGTTGCTCCATTCAGAGATGAAGTTGCGTGCCGCCTCGATATCGTTGGCGTCAAGACCCCATGAAGGGGCCTCTCCCCAGGTGAGATAGCCGAGCTTGTCGGCCCAGTAGTAGAATCTTTCCTCGAAAACCTTCTGATGGAGGCGGGCTCCGTTGAAGCCCACTGCAATCGACATCTCGATATCGTGCTTCAGGGCCTCGTCGGACGGTGCCGTCCAGATGCCGTCAGGGTAGAAGCCCTGGTCGAGCACGAGCCTCTGATAGTAAGGCTTGTTGTTGAGATAAACCTTGTTGCCTTCGATATGGACCTTGCGCATGCCGAAGTATGAATTCACCTTGTCGGCAACCTTGCCTTCGGTGTCAAGCACCTCGAAAACGACATCATAAAGGAAAGGCGATTCCGGGCTCCAGAGCTTGGCCTTCTTGAGAGGAACGGTGATTACCGAGCCACTTGCTGCAGGGCCTGACACCTTTGCGATGAGCTTGCCGTCGTCATATACGCTTACCTGAACGCCTCCGTTCGCCACATTCTTCTTCATGAGCAGCTGGAAGGAAACCTGAGAGCGGTCTATGTCGGTGGTGGTGACTACCCTTTCAAGGGCGAGAGGGCTAACCGCCTCCATCCATACAGTCTGCCATATACCTGTGGTGCGGGTGTACATACACTCGAAATTGTCGGCGCGTAGGGACTGCTTACCCGCGCTCTGCTTCATGCTTCGCAGGTCGCTGTTGGCGTTGACCACGAGAGAATGAGTCTGGCCCGGAGTCACGAAGCGTGTGATATCTATGCTGAAGGAGTCGGATCCTCCGAAATGGCGTCCGGCAAAGTGGCCGTCAATGTAAATTTCAGACTGATAGTAAACGGCTCCGAAGTTCAGCACTACGTTCTTTCCAGCCCATTCGGCAGGTATGGTGATATTCCTCTGATACCAGATACTCGGAATGAAATCCTTATATTCCACACCCGAAAGTTTGCACTCCGGAGCGAAAGGCACGACAATTTTACTGTCAAAGCCCCTGCTCTCGCTGAAATTGCGTTCCCATCCCGTGGATGAAAGGTCAAGAGCGTAGGTCCATTCTCCGTTGAGATTCTGCCACTCGCCGCGTTCAAACTGCGGCCTCGGATACTCCGCCCTTGGCACGGCGGCTCCCGCCTGCAAGCCCGCGCCCGCGAGGACGAGAGCCAGAAAAATAGATTTAAGTTTCATGATTGAGTTAATGTTCCCAAAATTTGTTTCTCCAAAATTAGGCATTTATGAGAAAAGGATGAAAACCGGTCCGGGCATAACCGCGTTTTTGAAGGAATAATTATACTATTTGAATGAAAAATTGCAGTAAATTTGCGCACTGAGCCCTTCAACGGGCGGATGAAAAAGGGGAATCAACGAAAAGAATGTAATATGTTTACTACTGAACAGGGGCTGTACGTAGCTCACGGGCCGGAAGGTCCTATTTCAATTTGCGGGAAAATGGCCAACAGGCATGGTCTCATCGCTGGAGCCACAGGCACGGGCAAGACCGTAACCCTCCAGGTACTGGCCGAAAGTTTCTGTCAGGCCGGAGTGCCTTGCTTCATGGCCGACATGAAGGGAGACCTCAGCGGCATCAGCCAGACTGGTGCGATTTCGTCATTCATAGAAAAGAGGTGTGCCGAATTCGGCATTGAAAACCCTCCTTTCCAGAGCTGCCCCGTCAGGTTCTTCGACGTTTTCGGCGAACAGGGCCACCCCATGCGCACCACCGTGTCCAACATGGGTCCCCAACTGCTCTCGAGACTGCTCGGCCTCAACGAGACCCAGGAAGGAGTGCTCAACATAGTCTTCAAGGTCGCCGACGACAGGGGCCTCCTTCTGCTTGACATGAAAGACCTCCGCTCCATGCTCAACTATGTCAGTCAGCATGCTTCAGAATACACTTCCAGCTACGGCTCGGTAAGTTCAGCCAGCGTTGGAGCCATCCAGCGCGCCCTCCTCACCCTCGAAGGCCAGGGCGCGGAGAAATTCTTCGGCGAACCCGCCTTCGACATCTACGA
>JABUTS010000196.1 GCA_021443565.1 Bacteroidales bacterium
GCAAATACAAATGTTAAAAGAGTAAAGACCTCTGATCTTGAACTTAAAGACAGACTGGTAGCCATCCAGAGAGTGACCAAGGTTACTAAGGGTGGTCGTCACTTCAGCTTTGCAGCAATTGTAGTTGTTGGTGACGAGAACGGCGTTGTAGGCTATGGTCTTGGTAAAGCCAACGAAGTTACCACTGCAATCCAGAAGGGCGTGGAGGACGCAAAGAAGAATCTTGTCAAGATTCCTGTACTCAATGGAACAATTCCTCACGAGCAGGAGAGCAAGTTCGGCGGCGCCCGCGTATTCATGAAGCCTGCTGCTCCCGGTACCGGTGTAAAGGCCGGTGGTGCGATGCGTGCAGTATTCGAGTCGGTGGGCGTAAAGAACGTCCTCGCAAAGTCAAAGGGTTCTTCCAACCCTCACAACCTTGTGAAGGCTACCGTTGCGGCTCTCGTTGAGATGAGGGACGCATACACCGTAGCAGGACTCCGTGGCATTCCTATGAGCAGGGTATTTAAAGGTTAAGGAGGACAAGAAATGGCAAAACTTAAGATTACTCAGATCAAGAGCAAGAACGGTGCTACCAAGAGGCAGATTGCGAATCTCCAGTCTCTCGGCATCCACAGGATGCATCATACCGTAGAGGTTGAGGCTACTCCTGTAACCAGGGGCATGGTTGAGAAGGTTCAGCACCTCGTAACAGTAGAGGAACTTTAATTTGGAGGATTGAGAGATGAAATTGAATAATTTGAAACCTGCAGCAGGCTCCACCCACTCTGACAAGAGGCTTGGACGCGGTGAGGGCTCTGGCTCGGGACGTACAGCAGGACGTGGTAACAAGGGTGCTCAGGCACGCTCCGGTTACTCACGCAAGATAGGCTTCGAGGGTGGTCAGATGCCAATCCAGAGAAGACTTCCCAAGTTCGGCTTCACCAATCCCACCAGGGTTGAGTACAAGGCTGTGAACGTGGCTTCTCTTCAGGCTATCGTAGACAAGACCGGTGTTACCGAAATCAATACCGAGACCCTCATTGCGGCCGGATTCATTTCAAAGAACGACCTCGTGAAGGTTCTTGGCAACGGTGAACTCACCGCCAAGGTTGAAGTAACTGCAAACGCTTTCTCCAAGTCGGCAATCGCCAAGATTGAGGCTGCGGGTGGCAAGACTGCAACAATCGAATAAAGATGAAACTTATTCAGACAATCAAGAACATCTTCAAGATTGAGGAACTCAGGAAGAGGATCGTGTACACGATCATCCTCCTGGTTGTTTACCGTCTTGGCAGCTTCGTCGTGCTTCCGGGCATCAACGGTGCTGACCTCGGCTCTCTTGAGAAATCCGCTTCGGAAGGTCTTCTGGGCCTCCTGAACATGTTCTCGGGCGGTGCTTTCGGTAATGCTTCAATCTTCGCTCTCGGTGTGATGCCGTATATCTCGGCATCCATCGTGATCCAGCTCCTCGGCGTGTTCATCCCTTACTTCAAGAAACTTCAGATGGAAGGCGAGAGCGGCCGCAGGAAGATGAACCAGTTGACCAGGTATCTGACCATTGCAATTCTCTGCATCCAGGGTCCTGCCTATATGGCAAACCTCCACAATCAGATTCCTATGTCATCATTCACAGCCATCAACGCAGGCTGGAGCGCATGGGCTTACAACCTTGTATCGACCATCATCCTCATCGGCGGCACAATGTTCGTGATGTGGCTTGGCGAGAGAATCACTGACCGCGGCATAGGCAACGGCATTTCCCTCATCATCATGGTCGGTATCATCGCACGTCTTCCGTATGCTCTTTACGTGGAGTGCTCTACCAAGCTCGGCGCGACCAACGGCGGACTTCTCCTTCTCATCATCGAGTTCGTTTTCCTGTTCTTCGTGTTCGTGGCGGCTATCGCTCTCGTTCAGGCAACAAGGAAAATTCCGGTGCAGTATGCGAAGAGAATGATCGGCAACAAGCAGTACGGCGGCGTACGCCAGTACATCCCGCTCAAGCTCAATGCAGCGAACGTGATGCCTATCATCTTCGCTCAGGCTCTGATGCTCTTCCCGCTCATCTTCTCGCAGTTCAACGCGACAAGGGGTCTCGCAGCCACCTTCAGCAATTTCACGGGTTTCTGGTACAACTTCGTATTCGCATTCCTCGTGATAGCGTTCACTTACTTCTACACCGCTGTCATCATCAATCCTACCATGATGGCGGAGGACATGAAGAAGAACGGCGGCTTCATTCCTGGTGTCAAGCCTGGCAAGTCAACCATGGAATATATCGACGGCGTGATGTCACGCGTCACCCTTCCTGGTTCGATTTTCCTCGCTGCCATCGCGATTCTTCCTGCATTCGCAATGATTTTAGGTGTGAACAACCAGTTCGCAAGTTTCTATGGCGGTACTTCCCTCCTGATTCTTGTGGGTGTTGTTCTCGATACTCTCCAGCAGATTGAGAGCCACCTCCTCATGCGTCACTATGACGGTCTGATGAAGACGGGTCGCCTCAAGGGACGTGCCGGAATGTAATTTTTCGACGAAGTCGCGAAATGGTCAGGCCAAAGACAGAAGAAGAAATAGAGCTGATGCGCGAGAATGCCATTCTCGTTTCAAAGACATTGGCGGAAGTCGGCAAAAGGGTTGCCCCGGGTGTGACAACAATGGAGTTGAACAGGGTAGCCGAGACTTTCATCCGTGATCACGGTGCTATCCCCAGCTTCTTAGGTTATGAAGGCTTTCCCGCAGCGCTCTGCATGTCTGTCAACGATGTGGTGGTCCACGGATTTCCATCGGACTACGTCCTCAAGGAGGGCGACATCGTTTCAGTGGATTGCGGAACTTTGTACAAAGGATATAACGGAGATTCAGCCTACACCTTCCCTGTGGGGGAGGTGGATGCTGAAACCAGGAAGCTCCTCGACGTTACAAAGGCTTCTCTCTACAAGGGAATAGAAGCCGCTGTGGAAGGGAACAGAATCGGCGACATAGGACACGCGGTGCAAACGTATGCGGAGTCATTCGGCTTTGGTGTCGTGCGTGAACTTGAAGGTCACGGCATAGGTAGGCAGATGCATGAGAACCCGGGAGTTCCGAATTTCGGACGCAGGGGCCATGGACCAAAGCTCATAAGCGGAATGACGATATGTATCGAACCGATGATCAATGCAGGAACCCGGGCTGTGTATTTAGCTAAAAATGGTTGGGCAGTGCACACGGGGGACCACAGGAAGTCAGCGCACTTCGAGCTTACGGTTGTTGTCAGAAAAGGCCGGGCTGAACAGCTGTCCACTTTCGACTTCATAGAAAAGAACATATAGTTAGATTATTAAAGCGATACAAGATGCCAAAACAGTCATCAATAGAGCAGGAAGGTGTGATCGTCGAGACTCTTCCGAACGCAATGTTCAAGGTTGAACTTGAAAACGGTCATGTGATTATTGCTCATATTTCCGGAAAGATGAGACTCAACTACATCAAGATACTTCCGGGAGACAGGGTAAAGGTTGAAATGTCACCTTATGATTTAACAAAAGGAAGAATTTCTTTCAGATACAAATAAAAACTTACAGCAATGAAAGTAAAAGCATCCATCAAAAAGCGTAGCGAGGATTGCAAGATTGTAAAGCGCAAGGGCCGTCTTTATGTAATCTGCAAGAAGAATCCTAAATTCAAGATGCGCCAGGGATAATAATCGAGTTGTATAAACAATAAAGTGAAATAATTATGGCAAGAATAGCCGGTGTTGATTTACCAAATAACAAGAGAGGAGAGATAGGTCTTACCTATATCTTCGGAATCGGTCGCAGCTCTGCCCAGCATATCCTCAACGAGTGCGGTATCGACTATGATACCAAGGTGGGCGAGTGGAACGACGAGCAGGTTGCAGCTATCCGTGCTTACATCGGAAACAACCTCAAGATCGAGGGTGAGCTCCGTTCAAGCATCCAGATGAACATCAAGCGTCTCATGGATATCGGCTGCTATAGGGGCATCCGTCATCGTAACGGCCTCCCTGTCCGTGGTCAGAGCACCAAGAACAACGCCCGTACACGCAAGGGCAAGAAGAAAACTGTTGCTAACAAGAAGAAGGCGACTAAATAAGTAAGATGAATTATGGCAAAGAAAACAGCAACTACCAAGAAGAGAGTTGTAAAGGTTGAAGCTTATGGCCAGGCCCATATTTCATCAACCTTCAACAACGTCATCGTTTCCCTTACCAACAACCTTGGTCAGGTGATCAGCTGGTCGTCTGCAGGCAAGAGCGGCTTCAGGGGTTCCAAGAAGAACACTCCGTATGCAGCCCAGGTTGCAGCCCAGGACGCAGCTAAGACCGCTTACGACCTTGGTCTCCGCAAGGTAAAGGCATACGTAAAGGGTCCGGGCGCAGGACGTGAGTCAGCAATCAGGACCATCCACACCGCAGGCATAGAGGTGACCGAGATCATCGACGTGACACCGATGCCGCACAACGGATGTCGACCAAAGGGCCGTCGTAAAGTTTAGTCTCCAACAATTAACAGCTTATTACTATGGCAAGATATACTGGACCAAGTACCAAAATTGCACGTAAATTCGGCGAGCCTATCTTCGGAACCGACAAGGATTTCGAGAAGAGAAACTACCCTCCGGGACAGCATGGCCTCGCTCGCAAGCGTAAGAAGACCTCCGAGTATGGCATCCAGCTCAAGGAGAAACAGAAGGTTAAGTACACATACGGCGTGCTCGAAAGACAGTTCCGCACTCTTTACGAGAAGGCATCCCGCATGCAGGGTCTTAAGGGTGAGAACCTCATTCTCCTCCTCGAGTCACGTCTCGACAACCTCGTATACCGTATGGGTATCGCTCCTACCAGGGCAGCGGCAAGGCAGCTCGTTTCACACTGCCACATCACCCTCAACGGCGCAATCTGCAACATCCCGTCAGCGCAGGTGAAGCCTGGTGACGTCGTAGCAGTGCGCGAGCGCTCCAAGAGCCTCGAAGTCATCACCAACAGCGTGGCTTCTGCAGCGAAGTATTCATGGATTGAATTTGATGTAAAGACTCTCACAGGAAAGTACCTCAACACTCCGGTTCGTGAGGAAATCCCTGAGACCATCAACGAGCAGCTCATCGTCGAACTCTACTCCAAGAACTAATAAACACCTTAATAAGAATAATCATGGCAATCTTAGCATTTCAGAAGCCCGACAAGGTGATAATGCTCGAAGGAACGGATACCGTCGGTCGTTTCGAGTTCAGGCCGCTTGAGCCTGGCTACGCGCAGACCATAGGCAACGCCCTCCGTCGAATATTGTTGTCTTCTCTGGAAGGTTTTGCTATCAGCTCGATCAGGATTTCCGGCGTTGATCAGGAGTTTGCGACCATTCCGGGCGTGATCGAGGGTATGCAGGACATCATCCTCAACCTCAAAAGGGTAAGATTCAAGAGAATGGTGGACACTGTAGACTCTGAGGTGGCAAACATCGTTATCAGCGGCAAGCAGGAGTTTACCGCAGAGGATATCTCAAAGGGATTGTCTTCTTTCAAGGTGTTGAACCCTGAACTGCACATCTGTTCACTTGAACCAGCAGTCAAGTTGGAAATCTCTCTCACCATAACCAAGGGACGCGGTTTCGTGGCTGCCGACGAGGCGAGGGATGAGAATACCCCTATCGGAACCATTCCGGTGGACGCGATCTATACTCCGATCGTGAACGTGAACTGGCTTCAGGATGACTGGCGTGTGGAGCAGAAGACCGACTACGAGAAACTGACCCTCGAGATTACCACCGACGGATCAATCAGTCCTATGCTCGCTCTTCAGGAGGCTGCAAACATCCTCATCTACCACTTCAGGCTCTTCACTGACGACAAGAAGCTTACAACGGGCCCTACTGTCGAGTCAGAGTCAAAGGAGCTTGACGAGGAGTCACTCCGTATGAGGCATGTCCTTCTCACCAAGCTTTCAGACATGGGTCTTACCGTAAGGGCTTACAACTGTCTCAAGGCTGCGGATATCGACACTTTCGCCGACCTTGTGTCTTATTCAAGGCCTGAGCTCATGAAGTTCAGGAACTTCGGACGCAAGTCTCTCAGCGAAATCGACCTCCTTGTCGAGAAGATGAAACTGTCGTTCGGAATGGATGTCACAAAGTTTAATATTGAACCCAAGAAAAAGAATCTTTAGTCATGAGGCACAATAGATCAATCAACCACCTCGGCCGCAAGTCAGGTCACCGCAAGGCCCTCCTCGCGAACATGGCTTCTTCCCTCATCATATACAAGAGGATAGAGACCACTGTAGCCAAGGCCAAGGCTCTCCAGAGCTACGTTGAACCTCTCATTACAAAGTCGAAGGAGGACACAACCCCTTCTCGCCGTACCGTATTCAGCTACCTCAAGAACAAGGAAGCCGTGAAGGAACTCTTCACCACTGTTGCTCCGAAGATAGCAGAGCGTCCAGGCGGATACACCCGCGTTCTCAAGACCGGCTTCCGTCAGGGTGACGGCGCAGATATGGCTCTCATCGAGCTCGTGGACTTCAACGAGGCAGCTCTCGCTTCAACTCCGAAGAAGGCAGCCAAGAAGACCACCCGCCGCAGCGCAAAGAAGGCTGAGGCTGCTCCGGCAGTCGAGGCTCCTGCAGCAGAAGAGGCAAAGGCAGAGTAATCGTCTCTCCTTTCTCAAAATAGAGGATGACCGTGGCCCGAAAGGGTCCTGGTCGTCCTCTTTTATTAAAAGGGATTCAAATGTTCCCTGAAATTACGACCGGTCCGCATGCCGTTCGGGTAAGAGGCCGGGAAGCACATAGACCAGATGAATAAAGATACACTGACGGGGAACCTGGCAAGTGCCGCCGCCTATACCATATTCGGGCTGAACATAGTCTTTACCAAGGATATAACCAACTCCGGGCTGTTCGGGCCTTTCGCCCTTTTCGCTTTGCGTGCATTCGGAGCGGCGTCCCTGTTCTGGCTGCTTTCGGCCTTCACACCCCCGGAAAAGATACAGAAGGGTGACTGGTGGAAGATAGCCCTGGCCTCGTTCATAGGCTTTTTCCTGGTTCAGATAAGTTTTCTTGTAGGTATCAGGAAGGCGACGGCTATAGACTGCTCCATCATCAGCGCTCTGAGTCCCGTGATGACCATGCTGGTGGCAGCGGTGGCCATCAAGGAGCCCATCACCTTGCCTAAGGCGTGCGGAGTGGGTCTGAGTTTCGCAGGCATACTCTTCTTGATACTGACTTCCTATCATGGCGGAGGCGCTTCCAGCACGACTCCCGCTGGCGTTATTCTGCTGGTGGTCAACAGTCTCAGTTTCGCCGTCTACCTCGGGGCCTTCAAGCCGCTCATCTCCAGATACAGCGTGGTGACCTTCATGAAGTGGGTTTTCGTTTTCTGCCTCATCTATAACCTGCCCCTTTCTTTCGGGGAGATTTTCTCAATAGACTGGAGCCTCGTGAGCGGAAAGCTCTACTTTGAAATCTGGTACCTTGTCTTCATGGCAACCTTCGTCTCCTATTTCCTCATTCCTTACGGCCAGAAAAGGGTGCGCCCCACCATTGTCGGGATGTACTCTTATCTGCAGCCTTTTCTTGCGGCGGTGGTGAGCATCATCAGCGGTCTCGACGTGCTTACATGGACCAAGGTGGCTGCGACCGTACTCATAGTACTTGGTGTCGTTATGGTCAACCGCAGCCGTGCAAGACAGGAATAATTCATTATATTTGTGAAGCCAATAAGCTCACCAACAATATGAATAGGTATATCCAAAGGATAGAGGCGCTGCGTACCATGATGGCTTCAAACGGCTGGGACGCCGTCATCGTGGGTGCTTCAGACCCCCATTCAAGCGAATATCCGGCAACCAGATGGCAACAGGTGGAATTCCTGTCGGGATTTACCGGCGAATCCGGAGACCTTGTCATCACTCCCGACCATGCGGGACTGTGGACGGATTCCCGCTATTTCATCCAGGCCGCAACCCAGCTTCAGGGGACCGGCGTGGAACTACACAAGCTCAGGACGTCGGGCACCCCCGACATACCAAGGTGGCTGCCGACAAGGGTGGTGCCGGGAGAAAGGTTCATACTTGCCATAGACGGTCTGTGCCAGAGCGTTGCCTCGGTGAATGAACTCAAGGCGGAATTGGCCAAAGCCTGCGGCGAGGACGGGTATATGATAGTGGACGTCCCCGACATGCTCAACCCGCTTTGGCCTTTCCGCCCGGAAGTCCCTTCCACTCCGGTGAAAACCGTCGACCAGGAGAGCGTGGGCCGCACGAGAACGGAAAAGATAGAATGGCTGCGCTCGTTCCTGAACGGAAAGAACTGCCAGTCCATGCTCATCAGCGCCCTGGACGAGATTGCATGGCTGCTGAACGTGCGTGCCTCCGACATAGAATACAATCCCTACTCCATTTCATATCTCATAGTCACGACAGACCAGGTTCAGTGGTTCGTACGCAAGGGTGACGGCTTCGACGTCGACTCCGACACCCTGGACAGTTTCGAAGAGCTGGCTTCGGACTCGGTGGACATCTATCCTTATGGTGACGTGTGCCGCATGCTGATGCCGGATTCTGGAGAAAGGCTGTATGTGGATCCCGCCACCGTCAACTGGACCATCTGGAGCCAGATTCAGGAAAACTACGAGGACTCGCAGGTGGAAACGGGCAAATCTCCCATCCCTCTGGAGAAGTCCGTGAAGAGTCCCCAGGAGATTTCCGCCATGAGAGAAGCCTATTTTGAGGACGGCATAGCGATGGAGAACTTCCTGTACTGGCTGGACAGCCAGATGAATGAAGGGAAGACGCTCAACGAGTGGGAGGCGTCCGAGAAGCTGACTGCCTTCCGTGCCGCCATTCCGGGTTATATGGGGAACAGTTTTGAGAACATCTCGGCTTATGGGGCAAATGCAGCCCTGCCCCACTACAGTACGCCCGGAAAAGGGTCGGCCGTGCTTGAGCCAAGAGGCCTGTATCTTGTCGACAGCGGCGGGCAGTATCTTTTCGGCACGACTGACATCACCCGCACAGTGCCTCTGGGTGAGTGCACTGAACTCGAGAAGGAAGACTATACGCTCGTTCTCAAAGGCATGATACAACTTGCCATGGCCGTATTCCCGGAGGGAACAGCCGGCTGTCAGATAGATGTGCTTGCCCGCAACGCGCTCTGGAAGGCCAGGCGCAACTACGGCCACGGAACCGGCCACGGAATAGGTTTCTGGCTCGGAGTGCATGAGGGACCCCAGCAGATACGCCAGAACTTCAACTCCCAGCCCATGCTGCCGGGCATGATAACTTCGGACGAACCGGGACTTTACCGCGAGGGCATGCACGGGGTGCGCCACGAGAACGTGATACTCTGTCGCAGGCTTGAGGACAGCGAGTTCGGCAGCTGGCTCGGATTCGAAACCCTCACCCTCACCCACATAGACACGGCACCTGTCGTGAAGGAACTGATGACCGCCGAGGAAATAAACTGGCTCAACAGTTACAACGACATGGTTTACAGACGCCTGTCGCCAAGGCTTGACCCTCATGTGACTGCATGGCTCAAGGCAAAAACCATCCCGCTATAGTGCAATTTTTTGCACAGACTCTTTCGTTTTGGCGAAAAGTTGATAACTTTGTGAGAACAATATGACACGATTTTACGCATACGGCTTTTATTTTTACTTTTATCACAAAAGATAAGGGTTCCGGATGCGTGCGTCTATATGACTGAATATTAATGGGCTGTCCGGATTTTGGGCGGCCCTTTTTTATGATATGAAGACAGTAGCTGTACAAGGATTTCACGGATGCTTCCACGAGCAGGCGGCAAGGCTTTTCTACCAGAAGGTTGAAGGCGAGGTGCCGCGTGTCCTGGAATGCGACAGTTTCGACCAGCTTTTCACATCGATTGAAGGCGGGAAGGCCGATGCTGCGGTCATGGCTATAGAGAACACTGTCAGCGGCGGTCTCCTCCCCAACTTCGAGATAATGAGAAAGTACGGCAAGAAAATCAAGGGCGAAATCTTTCTCAGGATAGTCCAGAATCTCATGGCCATGCCCGGCCAGAAGATAGAGGATATAAGGGAGGTCAGAACCCACTACATGGCCATCAACCAGACACGCCCCTTCTTCAAGGACTATCCCGGCATAAGGCTGGTGGAGTCAGAGGACACTGCGAAGAGCGCGAAAGAGATTGCCGAGCAGGGCATACGAGGTGTGGGGGCCATAGCGTCCGAACTGGCGGCGGAACTTTACGGAATGGAGATAATCGCCCCGAGCATAGAGACTTACAAGCAGAATTTCACCCGCTTCCTGATCTATGACGATGCGCTGGAGATACCTGCCGGGAAGATAAACAAGGCGTCCCTATGCTTCACCCTTCCCCATGAGGCGGGCTCACTTGCCCATGTCCTCACCATACTTTCGTTCTACGGCATGAATCTCACAAGGATACAGTCGCTCCCGATTCCCGGCCAGGAATGGCAGTATTTCTTTTATGTGGACATCAAGTTTGAAGATTATACCCGATACACCCAGTCCATGTCTGCGGTCAGACCGCTGATGAAGGATCTCACGGTGCTGGGAGAATATGAGGCAGCAATATGATAATAAGCCCGGCAAGAAGAACAGAGAGCGTGAAGGAGTATTATTTCTCGCGCAAACTCAAGGAAATAGACGCGATAAACGCGGAAAAACTCTCCAGAGGAGAAGAGAAGGTGATCAACCTGGGAATAGGAGCGCCCGACGGCATGCCCCCTGCGGCTGCGACAGACGCCCTTGTGAAGTCGGCAAGCCAGCCGGGCAACCACGCATACCAGAGCTATGTGGGTATCCCGGCCCTCCGGCAGGCTTTCGCCGACTGGTATGCCCGCTATTATGGTGTGAGTCTTGACCCGAAGACTGAGATTCAGCCTCTGGTAGGCTCCAAGGAGGGCATACTCCTGACTTCCCTGGCCTTCCTCGACAAGGGCGACAAAGTGCTTGTCCCGGACCCCGGCTACCCGACCTACACCTCAGCCTCGCGTCTTGCCGAGGCTGAGATAGTGAGCTATGACCTCAAGGCTGAGAACGGGTGGCAGCCGGATTTCGAGGCTCTCGAAAAGATGGACCTGAGCGGTGTGAAACTGATGTGGACCAACTACCCGAACATGCCTACGGGAGCCTCCGCAAGCAGGGAACTCTACCACAGGCTCGTGGACTTCGGCCGCCGCCACGGCATCATGATATGCAATGACAATCCCTACAGTTTCATACTCACCGGAGAACAGATTTCCATACTTGAAGTGGAGGGGGCAAAGGACTGCTGCATGGAGCTCAACTCCCTGAGCAAGGCCCACAATATGTCGGGCTGGCGTCTCGGCATGGTGGCGTCCTCTAAGGAGGTGATTTCGGAAATACTCAAGGTAAAGAGCCAGATGGATTCCGGGATGTTCAAGCCCCTTCAGCTTGCGGCTGTCGAGGCTCTGAGGCAGGGGCCGGAGTGGTTCGTGGAACTGAACGCCGAATACAGGCGCCGCCGGGTAATCGCGTGTGAAATCTTTGATGCGCTCGGGGCTGTCTACAGCAAGGAGTCCGCGGGGCTTTTCCTCTGGGGAAGGATTGACAAGGACAATCCTCTGCTTGTCGGCCGCATGGACGGTCGCCCGCTCGGTGAAATCATATCCGACAGGGTGCTTTACGAGAAGGACGTATTCATAACACCGGGCCTGATTTTCGGCCGTAACGGAGAGGATTATATAAGGATATCGCTTTGTGCGAACCGGGACGTGCTCCGTCATGCCCTGGAAAAGGTAAGAAGTCTGAAGTGATGAAACTTGGAATCATAGGTCTGGGCCTCATAGGAGGCTCCATGGCGATAGACCTCAAGAAGAGGGGCTTCGCGGACGAGGTAATCGGCAGCACAAGGACAGCGGTCTCTGCCGCAGCCGCCGGGAAGATAGGTCTGGTTGACAGGGTCGTGGACAACGACACCTGCATAGACGAGGCTGACGTGATAGTGGTGGCAGTGCCTGCCGGGGTGGCGGTCAAGCTTCTGCCGTACATTCTCGACCGCTTTGAGAAGCAGGAAAAGGAAAGTGGCGAGCCGTGCAGCAAGATAGTCATAGACGTGTGTTCCACCAAGGAACATATCATGCGCTCCGTCCATTATCACAGGATGCGCCGCCGCTACGTCTCCACCCATCCCATGGCAGGCACGGAGTATTCCGGCCCGTGGGCAGCGATTCCGGGACTCTTCGACGGCCGTGCATGCATTTTCTGCAACATCGAGGACTCAGACCCGGCGGCCGTGCGCACCATAGAGAAACTATATGACACACTCAACATGCGTCCCCTTTACATGAACTCATCCAATCACGACGTGCATACGGCATATGTCTCGCACATTTCCCATGTGACAAGCTTCGCGCTCGCACTCACCGTGCTAGACAAGGAAAAGGACGAGAAGCACATTTTCGACCTCGCCTCCGGAGGCTTCTCCTCAACCGTTCGTCTGGCCAAGTCCAATGATGCCATGTGGGTGCCCATACTTACCCAGAACAGAGACAACGTGCTACATGTCATAGACACCTACATAGAAAAGATGAAACAGTTCCGGGACGCGATAGACAACTGCGACGAGGAACAGATCGGCGAACTCATAAGAGAGGCCAACAAAATCAAGAGGATAATCAGATAATACGGGCATACAATGGCAGCAGCAATTCTTGAAATCATCCCGTGGCAGCAGTGGGGATTCTTCACTGAGCCTAAACCCTGCGTCATTGCAGGACCTTGCAGTGCCGAGACAGAGGAGCAGATAATGCAGACGGCACAGGAACTCAAGGAGATAGGAATCAACGTGTTCCGCGCCGGCATATGGAAGCCGCGCACCCATCCCGGCAGCTTCGAGGGGGTGGGATCGCCGGGCTTGAAGTGGCTCAGGAGGGCCCAGAAGGAATTCGGACTCAAGGTCTGCACCGAGGTGGCCAGCGAAAAGCATGTGTACGAATGCCTCAAATATGGCGTGGATATGGTGTGGATAGGGGCACGCACTTCGGCTAATCCTTTCCTGATGCAGGAGATTGCCGATGCGCTCAGGGACACCGACATCCCCGTGTTGGTGAAGAATCCGGTCAATCCGGACCTCGACCTGTGGATAGGTGCTCTCGAGAGACTCAACGGGGCTGGAATCAGAAAACTCGGAGTCATCCACCGCGGTTTCTCGACCTCGGAGAAGATACTCTACAGGAACGACCCTTCGTGGAAGATGGCCATAGAACTCCGCAGCCGCTATCCCGAACTGGCTTTCTTTGCTGATCCGAGCCACATGGCGGGTGACCGCAAATATCTCCACGAACTGTCACAGCAGGCCCTTGACCTCGGTCTGGATGGACTCATGGTCGAATCGCACTGTGACCCGTCCTGCGCATGGAGCGACGCGAAGCAGCAGCTCACCCCGGCAGAACTCATAACCATGCTCAAAAGCGTGACCGTGCGTGACAAGGATGCCCAGAGCGCTGACTACAGGGAGCACATAAACCACCTCCGCGCCCAAATAGACATCATAGACGAGAACATACTGTACATGCTTGCATCCCGCATGAGGATAAGCGCCGAAATAGGAAAGGCTAAAAAGGAAAACAACGTCGCCATCCTCCAGACCTCCCGCTGGGAATCACTTCTCGAAAAGGTGATTGCAAAGGGCGGGAAGTCGGGATTGTCGAAGGGCTTCGTCACAGACGTCTACAACGCCATCCACGAGGAATCAGTCAGAACCCAGAACGAAATTCTCGCCGGGAACGCCTGACCTTGCGGCCACCTTGTCGAGGGTGCCGAAAAGAAGGGAGCGGAACACGCCTTCCATCTCAGGCTCGATGAAGCGGACCACTATCGGAACGCGGAACATCCTTTCCTTGAGGCTTTCGGGCATCCATCGGCAGTCGGCGATTCTGGTGCTGTCCTTCTCGGTGGTCGCAATGATCGCCGTAGGATATTCTGCCGAAGCCTTGTTGATGGCAACCATGTTGCGCTTGCTGAAACGGTGGTGGTCAGGGAACTTGAAGTGACGGACTATCTTGTAATCGCTGCTGAGATACTGCTGGAGAGGCTTGTCGTTGGCTATGCCTGAAAACAGGATGAGCCTCTTGCCGTAGGTGTATCTCTGGTTTCCCTTCTCGAAAACAGGCTCGGGCTTCACATAGTCGAAGCAGGAGAAGAGCAGAATCTGCTCTCGGCCTTCGGAATTTATTCCGGTGTAGGTCTTCTGGCTGAAATTCTTCAGTCCCAGCCCTACGGCCCATTTCTCGAGTTCCCATTCGTCCATGTACGGCGGACACTTGGTGATTATGATGACGTCGGCCTTCGCGGCCCTTTCGGGCAGGTCGCGCAGATGCCCCAGCGGCATCAGCATGTCCTTGAAGACAGGTCTGGCATAGTCCACAAGAAGTATGTTGAGGTCGGCTTCAATGGACCTGTGCTGGAAGGCGTCGTCCATTATGACTATGTCGGCGGCAGGGAAGTCCCTGTTCACGCATTTGCGGCCTTTCTTGGAAGTTGCGAGCTTTTCCGGGTGGGCCAGGAAGTCGCAACCCTCGCTTCTCTTCCTGTCGACGGCCACGGTCACCTGGGGGAATTTCTTCTTCATCTGAAGCGGCTCGTCGCCATATTCGGCGGCGCTTCCGTCGGCAGTCACCTGCTGGAAGCCCTTGCTTCTGCGCTTGTAGCCCCTGGAAAGAATGGCTATACTGGACTCCCGCCATTTCCCGTCTCCGAGCAGCATGCGCACCACCATCTCGGTGTGAGGGGTTTTGCCCGTGCCTCCCACCGTGACGTTTCCTATGCAGATTGTCGGAATTTCGGGGTGGACGATCTTTTTCCAGCCCTTGTCATAGAAATGGTGTCTTGCCTTGAGGGCGAGCCAGTACGGTGCGAGGAGTATCTTGTCGATTGCCATCTTGCTATATTGAAAGCGTGTTCAGAACGTTCATGAGTTCCTTGTCTATAGGCTTGTTGATCTTGATTGCCTTGTTGAAAGGAACATATACTATCTGGTTGTTGGAAACGCCTATCATCACGTTGCGTTGTCCGTCGTTGAGGGCTTCGATGGCCGCCACTCCGAGACGGCTTGCGAGAATGCGGTCCTGAGCCGTAGGAGTGCCTCCTCTCTGGAGGTGACCGAGTATAGTCACGCGCACGTCGAAGTCAGGATATTCCTTGCGAACGCGGTCGGCATAGTACATCGCACCGCCCGTGCCGTCCTTCTTGCTCTCGGACACGAGGACTATGGAACTGTTCTTGCTCTTCCTCATGCCTCTGCCTATGAATTCCGCGAGCTGGTCGACGGCGGTGTATTCTTCAGGAATGATTGCGGCCTCCGCACCGGTGGCGATGGCGCTGTTCTGGGCAAGGAAGCCCGCGTCCCGCCCCATCACCTCGATGAAGAATATCCTTTCATGGGAATTGGCGGTATCGCGAATCTTGTCGACGCATTCCATTATGGTGTTGAGCGCCGTGTCATATCCTATGGTGGTGTCGGTGCCGTAAAGGTCATTGTCTATGGTGCCCGGCAGACCTATGCACGGGATGTCATATTCCTGGGCGAAAATCTGGGCTCCTGCCAGCGATCCGTTGCCTCCTATCACGATGAGGGCGTCGATTCCGTTGGCAACCACGTTGTCATGGGCCTTCTTCCTTCCCTCGGAGGTCATGAACTCCTTGCTTCTTGCCGTCTTGAGTATGGTTCCGCCGCGCTGGATGGTGTTGGAGACGCTTTCGCTCCTGAACTCCTGGATGTGGTTGTTCACGAGACCTTCATAGCCTCTCTGAATGCCCATCACTTTCCATCCGTTGCAGATGGCGGCTCTTGTCACGGCCCTTACCGCCGCGTTCATGCCGGGTGCGTCTCCTCCCGAAGTGAGGACGCCTATAGTCTGTATCCTTGCCATGGTTCGAAAAAACTTTTCACAAATATAATCACAAAATTGCGTTCGCATATGCGCGTACGCGAGAAATGCGGGGATATTGTTGTATCTTTGCGCGCTCGTCTCGGAACATGAAGATAGGAAACATAGACCTTGGAGAAAAGCCGCTCCTGCTGGCACCGATGGAAGATGTCACCGATGCCTCCTTCCGGCTCCTGTGCAAGGAGTACGGAGCGGACATGGTATATACCGAATTCGTGTCCTCAGACGGTCTGGCCCATGACTCGGCGAAGTCGGTGGCGAAGATGAGAACCTGTGACGAGGAAGCTCCTGTGGGCATACAGATATACGGCAACATTCCCGAGGCTATGGTTGAGGCTGCGAAGATGGCTGAGGATGCGGCGGATCTCGCCGGAGGACACGGCCCGGACCTCATAGACATCAATTTCGGCTGTCCGGTGCGCAAGATAGCCGGAAGAGGCGCGGGCAGCGGGATGATGAGATATCCCGACAAGATGGTGGAAATCACAAGGATGGTGGTGGATGCCGTGAAACTTCCGGTGACTGTCAAGACCCGGCTTGGATGGGATGACGACTCGAAAATCATCGTCGAGCTTGCGGAAAGGCTTCAGGACGCGGGCATACAGGCCCTCACCGTCCATGGACGAACCCGGGCCCAGATGTACACGGGCGAGGCAGACTGGACGCTCATAGGCAGGATCAAGGACAATCCCCGCATGCACATCCCCGTCATAGGCAACGGGGACATCACTTCCCCCGAGAAGGCAGCGCGTGCCTTCGCCGACTACGGAGTCGACGGCATCATGATAGGGCGCGCCACCTATGGCCACCCATGGATATTCAGGGAAATAAGGCACTACCTCCATACAGGTGAACTGCTTCCGCAGATGAGCGTGTCCGACAGGGTCGAGCTTGCAAAACGCCACCTTGCCCTCAGCCTCAGGCACAAGGGGGAGAAGGTTGGAGTGCTTGAGATGCGCCGCCATCTCTCGTGTTACTTCAAGGGCCTCCCGGATTTCAAGCAGACCAGGCTCGCGCTGGTAACTCTCACCGACCCTGCGGAAATCCTCCGCACCCTTGACGAGGTCGCCCTCCGCTGGGGCGACGAGCATCCTGCCGCCGTGTCTGTCTACGAATAGGCCGTGGATGCAATCACATTCAGTTTTCGCAAGTTAACAATCATATTTTGCGGTTCGGGAAATTTTTGCTACCTTTGTCGCCCCTATGTAGTGTAGGGATCGCAACTTATAGTATTAACTTATTAACAATCAAGACAGTGGACACACAGAGCTACAAAACAGTCTATGCTAATCCTCAGACTGTAAAGAAGGAGTGGGTCGTTATCGACGCGACTGACCTGGCTCTCGGCCGTCTTGCTGCAAGGGTTGCCCTTGTCCTCCGTGGCAAGAACAAGCCTTACTTCACCCCTAACCAGGACTGCGGCGACAACGTAATTGTTCTCAACGCAGACAAGGTGAAGCTCACCGGCAAGAAACTGACCGACAAGGTGTACGTTCGCCATACCGGTTATCCGGGAGGCCAGCGCTTCACCTCGCCTAAGGACATTCTCGCAAAGAAGCCTACTGAACTCGTAAGAATGGCAGTTGAGGGTATGCTGCCAAAGAATCGTCTTGGATCGAAGCTCATCAACAACCTTTATCTCTATCAGGGAAATGAGCATCCTCACCAGGCACAGAACCCTAAGACAATCACATTAAACGAAATTTAAGCAGAGCATGAAAGTAGTAAACGCACTTGGAAGACGTAAGTCAGCAGTCGCACGCGTATACTTGACCTCAGGCAATGGCACAGTGACCATCAACGGCCGTGACCTCAACGATTATTTCAAGGAGGACACTCTTCGTTACGTCGTGCTTCAGGCTTTCGAGGTTACCGGAACCCAGGCTCAGTTCGACATCAAGGCAAATCTTGATGGCGGCGGAACAAAGGGTCAGGCAGAGGCGCTCCGTCTCGGTATCGCACGCGCACTTTGCGAAGTTGACAAGGAAGCTTACCGTTCTGCACTCAAGGCAGCAGGCCTTCTCACCCGCGACGCTCGCGAGGTCGAGAGAAAGAAGCCGGGCCAGCCTGGTGCACGCCGCAGGTTCCAGTTCAGCAAGCGTTAATCCGAAACTGACTTGCAAAACAGTACGGTCCTGTTTGAAATTGTCGGGATCCTATGGCAGGCGAGAGCCTTCCATGGCTGCCTGAGATTGCAGAGACCGCGGAAAATCCGGAAGACCGCACCACGTGCGCTGCTTCGGGATTGAAGAAAAGAGCCCTCAGGGTGAAGGCAAGAACCCTCCGGGAAAATTAAAAACAAAATAGAAAGACAACAAAATGCCAAGAACAAATTTCCAGGAACTGCTTGATGCGGGTGTTCACTTCGGACACCTCGCGAGGAAGTGGAATCCTAAAATGGCTCCATACATCTTCGACCAGAAGAATGGAATCCACATCATCGACCTGCATAAGAGCATAGTAAAGATCGATGAGGCTGCGGACGTACTCAAGCAGCTTGCGCGCTCAGGCCGCAAGGTGCTCTTCGTAGCCACAAAGAAGCAGGCTAAGGACATCGTTGCCGAGAAGGCAGCTGCTGTCAACATGCCATACGTGACAGAGCGTTGGGCTGGTGGTATGCTTACCAACTTCCCTACCATCCGCAAGGCTGTCAAGAAGATGAACACCATCGACAAGATGAAGGAGGACGGAACCTACAACACTCTCGCAAAGCGTGAGCGTCTTCAGGTGGACCGCCTCAGGGCAAAGCTTGAGAAGAACCTCGGTTCCATCAAGGACCTCAGCCGCCTCCCTTCAGCACTCTTCGTAATCGACGTACAGAAAGAGCAGAACGCCGTTAAGGAAGCAAACCGTCTCAACATCCCGGTAATCGCAATGGTTGATACTTGCTGCGATCCTACCCCGATTGATTACGTGATTCCGGCAAATGATGACGCTGCAAAGAGCATCTCCCTTATCATGGATGCCATGTGTGCTGCCATTTCTGAAGGCCTCGAGGAGAGGAAGGTGGAGAAGGAGAAGGAAGCTCCGGAAGAGACTGCCGAGAAGCCGGCAGGCAAGAAGCTCCGCCCTCGCAAGGCAAAGGCTGAAGCCGAGACAGAAGAGGCTGCAGAGTAAATCTTCATCTTACATTTGAGTACAAACACTTTTAATCCGGAACAAAAATGGAAATCAAAGCATCTGAAGTAATGAAGCTGCGTCAAATGACCGGTGCCGGCATGATGGACTGCAAGAAGGCTCTCGTTGACGCTGAAGGCGACTTCGCACGTGCTCAGGAAATCATTCGCGAGAAGGGCAAGCTCGTTGCTGCAAAGCGCGCAGACCGTACGACTTCGGAAGGCGCAGTAAGGGCAAGGGTTGCCGGCGACAAGGCAATCATCGTGACCCTCGGCTGCGAGACTGACTTCGTTTCAAAGAATTCGGAGTTCCAGGCTCTTGCAGACGCTGTGGCTGACGCTGCCATCAACGCGCTCGCAGCTGACAACGCCGCTCTCATGAACGCTCCTCTCGCTGACGGCAGGACAGTTGAAACCGCCATCACCGAGCAGACCGGCAAGACCGGTGAGAAGCATGTCATCGTTGACTATGCTCTCGTTGAGGCTCCTTACATCTACGCATATATCCACGTCCTCACCGGCAAGCTCGGTGCTCTCGTAGGCTTCAACAAGCCTGTGTCTGAGGACATCGCAAAGGGTATTGCAATGCAGGTGGCTTCAATGAACCCTGTTTCCATCTCGGCTGCCGACTGCTCCAAGGAGGTTGTTGAGAGGGAGCTCCAGGTCGCGATCGAAAAGACCAAGGAAGAGCAGATTCAGAAGGCCGTTGACGTGGCTCTCAAGAAGGCTGGCATCAACCCTTCACACGTCGACAGCGAGGATCATATCGAGTCCAACACAGCCAAGGGCTGGATCACTCCAGAGCAGGCTGCCCAGGCTCGCGAGATCAAGAAGACCGTTGCTGAGCAGAAGGCTGCAAACCTTCCTGAGCAGATGGTTCAGAACATCGCCCAGGGCCGTCTCCAGAAGTTCTTCAAGGAGAACACTCTTGAGGAGCAGGCTTACCAGATGGGCGACGGCAAGACTCCTGTCAAGGACATTCTCGCCGCTGCTGACAAGGAGGCGAAGGTGGTCGCTTTCAAGAGGTGCATACTCGGAGAGTAATCGTCACCAGATAATTGATAAGAGGATGGCTGGGATTCAGGCCATCCTCTTTTTTTGTATATTTGGGGTAAACTTCAACTTATATGAAAAGAATACTTCTAATTGTCGTGGCGCTCATGACAACGCTGCTGGCAGATGCGAGACAGATTAGGATACTCGCCATAGGCAACAGTTTTTCGCAGGACTCTGTGGAGCAGTATCTGTGGGAGATAGGGGAGAGTGAGGGAGTTGACCTCATAATCGGAAACATGTACATAGGCGGATGTTCACTGCAGACCCATCACGGTCACATGCTTTCCGGCGCACCGGCCTATGCCTACAGGAAAATCGCCGGAGACGGCGTGAAGCGCGAAACCAGGAACATGAATCTGGAGGCCGCCCTTGCAGATGAGGAGTGGGACTATGTCACCCTGCAGCAGGCAAGCGGCTTCTCCGGCCAGTACGAGACATACAACCCCTATGTGGCCGACCTTCTCGCCTTCGTGCGCAGCCATGTGAAGAAGGGCTGCAAGGTGGGCTGGCACATGACCTGGGCCTACCAGTCCGACTCAAATCACGGCCACTTCCCTTTTTATGACAGGGATCAGATGAAGATGTATCAGGCAATAGTCTCCTGCGCACGGAAGGTGCAGGATGACTGCACCTTCGATTTTATCGTACCATCGGGAACTGCCGTCCAGAATGCAAGGACCTCGGCCCTGGGCGATACCATGACCAGGGACGGATTTCACATGAACCTTCTTTACGGCAGGTATGTTCTTGCCTGCACCTGGTTTGAGACTATTTGTGGAAAAAAGGTAGGAAAAAAGGCGTTCTATCCGGAAGGAATTACATCGGAGCAGGCGGCGATAGCGCGAAAATCGGCACATTCGGCCGTCAGAAAGCCTTATGTCGTGACAGAAATATAATCCCCGACAGACCTTAACTGGAGGTTGATCATGGTTTAAAAAATGAACGGCTCCCGATTCACATCGAGGGCCGTTCGCAATTCTAACCTAAAACTTAACCTATGAAAAAACTATTCAATACAAATATACTAAACAATTTTGTAATTCAAGAGTTTTGGTATAATTTTTTGCAAAAAAGAGCGGTAATACGCCTAATGCTACCATTATTCAAATTTTGTGGCTTTTTATCCAACGGTGCAAAATGCCCGTGAAATCGGGACTTTACAACAGAAAGTCCCTGAGCTGGGTGAAGGCATCTATCTCCAGAGCTCGTTCCGACTGCGGCATGTCAGCCATCTCATGGGCCCAGGTGGTCTCGTGGCTGATATGAATCGCAGTGCCTCCCAGATTCACGACGGGGATAATGTCCGCCCGCACGGAATTTCCCACCATTATGATGTCTTTAGGCTCTATTCCGTATTTGGCGGCCATTGCCCTATAGTCCTTCTCATCCTTGTTCGGGACTATTTCCACTGAATGGATGAAGGGCGAAATGCCCGACACTTCCACCTTCCCGGTCTGTTCAGTGAGATCTCCCTTGGTGCATACGACCAGGGTGTATTTCTCCGACAGGGCCTCAAGGGTTTCAAGCACCCCGTCCAGCAGGCTTATTTCATGGAAGGCAAGTTCGGTGATGATGGCCCTGATACCGTCATATATTTCTCTGGTAAGAATCCCTCCGGTGAGGGTGAGAGCGGTGTCTAGCATCCCTATGAAGTAGGTCTTGGAGCCGTATCCGAAAAGAGGGATGTTCCTCTCCTGGTTGTTCCATAGCTCCTGACGCATGTGCTGGCCGTCAGTATAGGGGGACAGGAGTTCGGAAAACCTGTCTTCCGCCTCCCTGAAAAACTGCTCGTTCTCCCAAAGAGTGTCGTCAGCGTCAAGGAAGACGTATTTCCATCCGTGGTTCCTGATGTCCGTCATTCGCCTTTCTGCGCCTCCTTCGCCGCATTGGCCACGGAATCCGCCCGTGCCTTGCGGGTGGCCTCTTCTGCTTCCCGTGCCTCTATCTTGTCAATAAGGACTTTCCTGTCTTCTGCGGGCATCACCCTGACACGGTTGAGTTTGATGTCCCACAGCGGCCTGTCGTAGCTGTCGGTCTGGACCTTGGCTATCCTTTCCAATACGTCGAATCCTTCCACGGTCTCACCGAAAACCGTGTATTCGCCGTCAAGATGTCTGCAGGCATTCTCGTCAAGAACTATGTAGAACTGGGAACCGTTCGAAGCCTTTTTCGGATTGGCGAGGTCCCCCTGCCTGGCCATAGCCACTGCTCCCCTCCTATGGCGGTGGTTTTCCGCAAACTCTGCGGGAACAGTATATCCCGTCCCGCCCTGGCCCCACTTGTCCACGAGAGTCGTATCCTTGGTGTTGGGGTCTCCAGTCTGAATCACGAACCCGTCTACCACCCTATGGAACAGCACGCCGTCAAAAGTGCCTTGCCTGGCCACCTTGACGAAGTTGTCCCTGTGCCGCGGGGTGTCGGAGAAAAGTTTTATCCTGATGCGCCCCATTGAGGTAAAAAGTTCCATGACGGGTTCTTCCTCACTCTCCCTTTCCATTTCAAGCTGGCATTTCAGTATGCTGTCAGACCTGAAGAGGGAATCCCTGAGACCTGCGTTGTCGCTGCTGCCGCCTTTGCAGGCGGAAGCGAGAAGGGCAGTCAGGGCCATAGCGGCTATTAGGGTTCTTTTCATGAATAGTGAGCGGCCATGCGCAAGTAGGGGCAAGCCGGGGACAAAAGTACGCAAAAAATGAGTACCTTTGAAAGAATTATGGCCAATCCACTGAAAAAGCTGGCGGGAGAGACCGCCATCTATGGGCTGAGCACCATACTTGCCCGCATCATCAACTTCTTCTTCGTCCCGTTCTACACAAGGATGCTGACGACGGAGAGTTATGGCGTGGTGACGGAGTTCATGGCTTATATAGCTGTACTGCAGGTCGTTCTTGTGCTTGGCCTCGAGACCGGATGCTTCCGCTTCGCCAACAAGGAGGGAGTGCGGCCGGCAAGAGTTTATACCAGCGCCCTGGCAGCGGTTTTCGGCGTCAGCACAGCCTTTCTTGCTGCCTTGCTGCTGTTCGCGGGTCCTCTGGCCGATGTGCTGGGCTATGCGGGTTATGAATCATGTATAAGATATGTAGGAGGCATACTCGTTCTGGATTCGCTTACCGCAATACTTTTCGCAAAGCTCCGACAGGAGCACAAGGCACTGAAATTCGCAGTCTTCAAGACGGTGAAGATACTCACGGAAACTGCCGCGAACATAGCCCTCTTCTTCTGGTTTCCGAAATACTGCGTCAGCCATCCGGGGAACTTCATGCTCAACCTTGTCAGTGCCACTCCGGATTTCAGTTACGTCATATTCGCGATATTCATAAGCTGTGTCGTATGCGCCCTGCTTTTTGTCCCCGGCCTGCTGCGCTTCTCCTTTGAATTTGACGGCAAGTTGCTCAGGCAGATGCTCGCATACTCCCTCCCGCTTATGGTGGCAGCCCTTCCGGGCATAGTCAACGACTTCCTTGACAGGATACTTTTCCGCTTCTTCGACACCGACGCTGACGCATGGCGCTCCAGCCTCGGCATCTTCCAGGCGGCGGTCAAGCTTTCAGTCATCATGAATCTCTTCATACAGATGTTCCGCTTCGCGGCGGAGCCTTTCTTCTTCCAGAGGGCGGCAGATCGCGATTCCAAAGAACTGTATGCCAAGGTGATGGACTGGTTCACAGCCTTCTGCGGTCTTGTGTTCCTCGGGGTGATACTTTATATTGACGTCATATCGCTCATACTGGGCAGGGATTTCAGGAGCGCCGTGGGGGTGGTTCCCATAATGCTTCTGAGCTATATGCTCCTTGGTATGCTTTTCAACGTGTCAATGTGGTACAAGCTCAGCGGAAAGACCTCCATGGCAATATGGATAACCCTCGCCGGCCTTGCGGTGACGGCAGTTGTAAACATAAGTCTCATGCCCCGCATCTCATACTGGGCGGCAGCCACAGGTCATCTCGCCAGCTATCTGGTGATGTTCGCAATCAGTGCCCGCCTCGGTCAGAAACACTACCCCATACCTTACAGATGGGGAAACCTGCTGGCCTTCTTTCTCATGATGGGGGCTGCGTACGGACTTTCTGCCGGCTGTGATGCCTGGCTGTTCAGCGGTGTCACCCTGAATGACGGTCTGGCGGAAGTCGGAAAGCTGGCTGTACACACCTTTCTCATATTGCTGTATGCCGGAGGGGCATGGGTGATACTTCGTAAAACAACCGAATGAGCATTCGACCTGAGGTCGAAGTTATAAATATTCATACTTGCGAAACTTGTGTTATGATAATTAGCGGAAAAGAACTTTCGGCAAAGCTGAAGGCCGAAATGGCGGAACAGGTTGCGCTCTTTCCGGAGAAATACGGAAGGGTGCCTCACCTGGTGGTCATACTGGTGGGAGACAATCCGGCAAGCGTTTCCTATGTCACGGGGAAAGCCAAAGCCTGCGAACTCGTGGGACTGAAGAACACTACAATAAGGAAACCGGCGGATATCAGCGAGGCTGAACTGCTTGAACTGATAGCCGGACTCAACGCCGATGCGGGCGTGGACGGAATACTCGTACAACTGCCCCTCCCCAAGCACATCGACGAGGGTCGGGTGATAGAGGCGATAAGCCGTGAAAAGGATGTGGACGGTTTCCATCCCCTGAACGTGGCCGCCCTGTGGCAGAAGCGGGAATGCGTGCTCCCTTGCACCCCCAAAGGCATAATAAAACTTCTGAAGGCTGCCGGAGTGCAGATTGCCGGCAAGAGGGCCGTAGTCATAGGCCGCAGCAACATAGTCGGACTACCCGTTTCAAAACTTCTTCTCGACGAGAACGCCACCGTTACCACCGCCCATAGCCGCACGTCTGATCTTCCGGCCTTGACCCGCCAGGCGGAAATCCTCGTCGTAGCCATAGGGCGGCCGAAATTCGTGACCGCAGACATGGTTTCCGACGGCACGGTTGTGATTGACGTGGGTGTGAACAGGGACCCTGAGACGGGCAAGCTCTGCGGGGACGTGGACTTCGCCGGTGTGGAATCAAAGGCCTCGGTCATAACCCCGGTGCCGGGCGGAGTAGGTCCCATGACCATCTGCTGCCTGATGGAGAACACCATAGAGTGCTTCCTTGCCAAGATGAAACGATAACACATAATTCATAACACCCGACTGAAATGAAAAAGACAAGTCTTATTCTGGCAGCGGCTCTGGCGCTCGCGTCATGTGCCCCTGAAGGCGAGGTCCTTCCGGTCCAGATTATTCCGCAACCCAATGCCATCACGGTGGCTCCCGGCTCATTCGACTTGAAGGGTGCTGCGATAAGCGTTGACGACGCAATCGACGAACAGAGCGCGGCTGCCGTCGCGGCTTTTGCAGCAAAACTTTCCGAGCTTACGGCAACTGAGGTGCAGATCGCCGACAAGGGCACGGTGAAATTCGTGCTCGACCCCGCACTCGGCCCGGAGGCATACACCATAAAGGTGACTCCGAGGGGTGTGCTTGCCAAGGCTTCTGCCTTCAACGGCTTCCTTTACGCCATCGAGACCCTCAAGCAGATGCTTCCTGTCCAGGTCTACGGCAACTCCGCCGCTCCAGAGACGGGATGGGTGCTTCCTTGCGCCACCATTTCCGATGCTCCGCGTTTCGCATATCGAGGCATGCACCTTGACGTGGCCCGTCATTTCTTCAGCGTGGAGGAGGTGAAGAAGTATCTCGACATGATGGCCATCTGCAAGATGAACCGCTTCCACTGGCATCTTACCGACGACCAGGGCTGGAGAATAGAAATCAAGAAATATCCGAAGCTCACCGAGTTCGGCTCAATCAGGAAGCAGACCACCATAAAGAGGGGCTGGGAGAGAGGCTTGTACGACGGCATCCCTTACGGCGAAGGCTTGTACTATACCCAGGAGCAGGCCCGCGAAATAGTTGAATATGCCGCAGCAAAGGGCATCACCGTCATTCCGGAGGTTGACCTTCCGGGACACATGGTCGCAGCTCTCGCGTGCTACCCTGAACTCGGCTGCACCGGCGGTCCTTACGAGGTTTGGCAGCGCTGGGGCGTTTCTGACAACCTGCTCTGCGCCGGCAATGAGGAGACTTACGTTTTCCTTGAGAACGTGATTTCAGAGCTCCTTGAAATCTTCCCTTCGGAATACTTCCACATAGGAGGCGACGAGTGTCCCAAGAACGTGTGGGCACAGTGTCCCAAGTGCCAGGCCAAGATAGCGGAGCTCGGTCTCAAGGATACTGAAGATTTCACCAAGGAGTTCTATCTCCAGAGCTATGTGACTGCCAGGATGGAGAAGTTCCTCAACGAGCGTGGCCGCCGTCTCATAGGCTGGGACGAGATTCTTGAGGGTGACGTGACCCCAAGCGCCACCATCATGTCATGGCGGGGAACCGCCGGTGGCATCAAGGCCGCATCAATGGGCAACGACGCCATAATGACCCCTCACACCAACCTCTACTTCGACTACTATCAGAGCCGCGACGTGGACAACGAACCTTACGGCATAGGCGGCTATCTCCCTATGGAGAAGGTTTATGCCTATGAGCCTTTCGCCCCTGAGATGGACGCCGCCGCCCGCTCCCACATACTCGGAGTCCAAGCCAACCTCTGGACCGAGTACATCGCGGAGGACTGGCATCTTGAATACATGATGCTTCCTCGTGCCTTCGCTCTCTCCGAGATACAGTGGTGCCAGCCTGAGGTAAAGGGCTGGGAAAGGTTCCTCGGAAGCCTTGGCAAGGCCATAGACAGACTCGATATCATGGGATACAACTATGCGAAGCATGTGTTCTCCCTCAGCACGCAGGTCAGGACAGACCCTGAGACGGGCTTTCCAAAGGTGACCCTTCTCACTCTTGGAGGATCCTGCATACGCTATACGGTCGACGGCAGCGAGCCCGGTCCGGACTCTCCTGCCTACGAGTCTCCTCTCATTATTGACCACAGCTGCACCGTTAGGGCAATTGTCGAGACGGACAAGGTGGAGAGCACCGAGTGGAGCCGGGAGTTCATGATTCACAAGGCCTTGGGCAAGACTGTCTCCCTCAACACCAAACCTACCGTGGCATATACCTTCGGCGCCCCTGCAAGCCTTGTAGACGGTATCTTCGGCATCGATTCTTACAGCAGCGGCGAATGGTCCGGATGGGTGGGGCAGCCTGTGGACCTCACCATAGACATGGCTGGAGAAAGCTACAGCAAGCTGGGCGTGAACTGCTATATCTACAAGCCGGACCATGTGTTTGCTCCTGTTGAAATCAAGGTTCTCGCATCCGACGACAACGAGAACTTCACCGAACTTGCATGCGAGTCCATCCCGGTAGACCTTCCGGGCGATCCGGACGGCAAGCGCACCTACGTGCTCAGTTTCAACCAGAGCTCCGCGAAATACCTCAGACTCCAGCTCGTCACGCTTCCTGCACTGCCGGAGTGGCACGGAGCCGCTGGTTCACCGGGCTTTTGCTTCATAGACGAAGTGATGGTCGATTAAGAAAAAATGGTGGTCTCTTTACGTTGAGACCACCATTTTTCTGTTTCAGGCGTTTCAGCTGAAGGCCAGGATTATTATGATTTGGGCTGAAATTACTCTCAGAAACATTGAGACGGGGTATACTGTCGCATAGGCTTCGTTCGGCGCCTCCTCATCTATGATGCTGCCTGAGTAGGCAAGAGCCATGGGGTTGGCCATGCTGCCGCATATCATGCCCACATTTTCAGCGAAGTCGGTGTGGAAGAATTTCGCTGCCGCGAAACCCACGACTATTGCAGGCAGGGCAGCTATCAAGGTGCCGAGGCAGATCCAGAGCAGGCCTTCAGCGCAGAGCACGGTCTCGAAGAAGTCCCCTCCCGCGCCGAAGCCCAGGCATGCGAGATATACCGTGATGCCCAGCTGCCTGAGCATGAGATTGGCGCTTCTTGTGGTGTAGGTGACAAGGTGCAATCTCGGTCCGAAGGCTCCCATAAGTATTCCCGCTATGATGGGACCACCGGCTATGCCCAGCTTTACGGGCAGGGATATGCCCGGGAATCTGAACGGAATCATTCCAAGGATGAGGCCCAGCGCTATGCCTATGAACAGGGACAAGAGATTGGGGTTCCTGAGGTCCTTGAGCTCGTTTCCGAGCACCTCGCTCACGTTCTTCAGAGATGCGTCCTCTCCCACTACGGTAAGGGTGTCGCCGACCTGAAGCCTGATGTCCGGGGACGGGAGGAGATCTATGCCGGCCCTGTTTACCCTGGTGATGTTCACCCCGTAGTGGTTTCTGATCTTGAGCGAACCGAGTTTCACGCCGTTGAGTTCCGGCCTTGTGACCAGTATGGGCTTGCTGACAAGGTTGCTGTCAATCACATTCCAGTCTATCGAACTGTCGTTCCAGTCTTTGTTCTCTATCTCTCCGAAGAGGGCGAAGATCGGGGTGACGTCCTTCTTCTGGGATACCACCAGCACATAATCGCCTTTTTCCAGAATGGTGGCCGAGCAGGGGATGATCACCTTGCTGTTTCTCCACAACCTCGATATTACGAAGTGCTTGTCCGTGAGCCCCATAAGTTCCTTGATGCTCTTGCCGAAAACAGCCGGATTGGTGACATGGTGTTCGGTCAGGTAGGTGTTGTCGGATATGCGTTTCTGCTTTGACCTGCCATCCTCACGGAAGAAGATGAGTTTCAGTACAAGTATGGCTAAGATAACTCCTATGACTCCGAAAGGATATCCCACGGCGCAGGCCGATGCCATGTTGTTGGCCATTCCGGTCGCAGAAGGGACGGTGTCCAAAAGGGTCTGCTGCGCCGCTCCGAGCATAGGGGTGTTGGTGACCGCGCCGCTGAGCAGGCCCATCATGTCTGCCGCGTTGATCCCGAAGGCCCATGCAAGCAGGAAGGCAAAGCCCGTTCCGACGACTATCACGCTTATGGCCAGCAGGTTGAGTTTCATGCCTCCTTTCTTCAGCGAGGTGAAGAAGCCCGGACCGACCTGCACGCCGAGAGCATAGACGAAGATGACCAGACCGAAGTTGCGGGCGAGATCCATCATGTGCATGTCCACCCTCAGGCCCAGCGATTCCGTGAGGTGGCCGGCTATGATGCCGGCGAAGAACACGCAGGTGGCTCCCAGTCCGAGTCCCTTGATTTTCACTTGCCCCAGGGGTATGCCGACTGCGCAGATGATGGATATGATGATTACCGTCTGAATGAAGGACGGCTCGTTGAAGATGTCGGTGAACCAGCTCATGCTAATATATGATGAATCCTATTATTCCGCCTATTACTATAAGGAGTATTGGGCTTGTCTTCATCCGGAATGAAGCGAAGAAGGTGCCGCCGAAGAGCACCCAGCTTTTCCAGTCAGGGAAGTTCTCTCCCATTATGCTTATCTCAACGTCCGACAGTCCCGGAATTCCGCTCCATTTCACGCTGAATGTGAGTATTAGGGCTGCGGCTGCGATGAGTCCCGCCACTGCCGGCTTGAGATTGTCCATGATGCCCTTGAATATCCTGTTCTCCTTTATCTTGTCGTAGGCACGCGCGATCGCAAGCACGATGATGAAAGACGGGAGGATGACCGCGGCAGTCGCCGTGAAGGAGCCCAGCACCGAGAGAAGTTCGCCTCCGCCCATGGCCTGTATGGTGCTGTAGCCTATATATGTCGCGCTGTTGATGCCTATGGGGCCGGGTGTCATCTGGGAGATGGCGACTATGTCGGTGAAGGTCTGCTCGTCTATCCATGAATGAACGGTGACGACCTGGGCCTGTATCAGGGAAAGCATGGCATAGCCTCCGCCTATGGTGAAAATGCCTATGGTGAAGAAGGTGGTGAAGAGCTGGATGAAGGTAAGTATCATGACTGCTTCCTCCCTTTCCATGCCAATGAGACAACACTGTAGCCTATGACCGCGATGAGTATGTAGATGGGAGAGACCTTGAGGAAAGCCACCAGCACTGCTGTTGCGGCAGCAAGGAGAACTCCTCCGGGCGTGCGGCAGTTTTTCCGGGCCATGTTGATCATGGGAACAGCTATGAGAGCCACCACCACGGGCCTTATGCCCCTGAAGATGCTTTCCACGGTGGGATTGTCCTTGAATGAGGTGAAAACCATTGCAATTGCAAGTATGAACAGAAAGGAGGGGAGTATGCTGCCTATGGTGGCGACCACGCAACCCTTCGCACCTCCGACCCTGTATCCTGCGAGTATGGACGTGTTGACCGCAAGCAGGCCCGGAGCGGTCTGGGCAAGGGCTATGATGTCGGGAAACTCTTCCTCGTCAATCCACCCCCTGCGGACCAGTTCGTCCTGTATTATCGGTATCATCGCGTAACCTCCGCCTATCGTGAAGGATCCGATTTTCGCGAAGACTCCGAACAACTGCAGATATGATGCTTTGCTACCGTTCATCTTTTGGAATTTCACCGGCAAAAGTAGGCAAAAAACCTCAAAAAAATTTGGAGGGAAATAAAAAGTGCGTATCTTTGCAGCCCGTTTGAGAAAGAACGGTTGTCAAGATCATTGAAAAGACTGGAAGGAACAAGAAAGTACAACAAGTACAGCAAGTACCGAGAACAAAATTGAAAATCGAGAAGCGTTAATTCTTTTAGAATTTGTAGCGTCGGGAATCAGACTTGAGATATAGAGAATATACAATGAAGAGTTTGATCCTGGCTCAGGATGAACGCTAGCGGCAGGCTTAAC
>JABUTS010000111.1 GCA_021443565.1 Bacteroidales bacterium
CCACCGTAGGCGTAAGCCAGCAGATTTACAGTCTGCCCCATTTGGCCACTCTGGTATCTGCCCGATTTCAGTATTTTCAAAATCTGTGAGCCGATGGAGGGAGTCGAACCCACGACCCCGAGATTACAAATCACGTGCTCTAGCCAACTGAGCTACATCGGCGTGCTCGTTACCGTTCTCGAACGGGATTGCAAAGATAGATACTTTTTTGTTATCTGCAAATCTTTTTATTCTTTTTCTCTCAAAGCCTCCCGCATGAGTCTCAGCTTACTTTTTATCGAAGTCTTGTCCAGTCCGAACTCTTCCCTTTGCTCTGCCTGCCTTGCCTGGCTTACGAACCGGTCCCCTATTCCGTGCCCCATTATCAGGCCTTTCCATCCTTCAAGCGCGGCCCTTTCGCACACTTCTGACCATAGTCCTCCCTTCATCGCCCCGTCCTCCAACGTAAGCACTGCCTTCCCGCTGAAAGCCCGCTTGATCATTTCCTTGTCCAGCGGCTTCACGAACCTTGCATCCCATACTGTCGCACTGATTCCTTCGGTCTCCAGTTCCCTCACGGCCTCCACCGCACGGTGGACGACAGGGCCTGCGGCAATCACGCTTATTTCCCCGCTTCCCGGGTGTAGGATTCTTCCTCTTCCTGCCTCCATCGGCGCAGGCACGCTCTCCCTCCATGGCACACCCTCCCCGTTCCCGCGCGGGTACCTTATTATATAAGGGCATTTGTGTTCTCCTTCGCAGGCGGCGTACATCATGCTCTTGAGTTCAAGTTCGTCAGAAGGCACGGCGATTATGAGGTCCGGTATGCTGCGGAGCATGGAGATGTCGAACGCACCCTGGTGGGTAGCTCCGTCTTCGCCTACAAGTCCCGCCCTGTCAAAGCAGAAGGTGACGGGGAGTTTCTGGAGCACTGCATCATGGATTATTTCGTCGTATGCCCTCTGGGCGAAGGAAGAATAAATGTTGCAGAACGGCTTCAGTCCCGCAGCGGCGAGACCTGCAGCGAAGGTTGCAGCATGCTCCTCGGCTATCCCGACGTCGAAGAAGCGCTCCGGCATTTCCTGCGCAAGGAGGTTCATTCCGCAACCGCTTGCCATAGCCGGGGTGATGCCCACCACGCGGCCGTCTTTCCCTGCAAGTTCAAGCAGTACCTCCCCGAACACGTCCTGATAGCGGTCGGCGCCTTTGGATCCCGGCACCCTTTCTCCGGTCTCAGGGTCGAATTTTCCCGGCGCATGCCATATCGTAGGACTTTCCTCGGCGGGTGAGAAGCCCTTGCCCTTGGTGGTGACGGCGTGGAGTATTCTCGGCCCCTTCATGTTCCTAAGCCTTCTGAGCGCTCCCACGACCTGCTCCATGTCGTTACCGTCAATGGGACCGAAGTACCTGAATCCGAACGCCTCGAAGAGTTCCAGTCCGCTTTTCTTGATCAGTGCTGCCTTGGTGCCCTTTACCATGCGGCGTATAGCCTCTCTCGGACGGCCTTCGCCCAAGGCGTCCCACACCTTGTTCCTAATGTTGTTGTAGGTGCTGTTCGTCGTGATTCTCAGGAGGTCCTGATGGATGGCGCCTATGTTTCGGTCTATGGAGATGTTGTTGTCGTTGAGTATGATGAGAAGGTCGGCGTCGGAGTCACCGGCATTGTTCAGACCTTCGAATGCCAAGCCTCCGGAGAGCGCCCCGTCTCCTATTAGAGCAACTGCTTTCGCCCCGTCCCCCGTAAGCTTCGATGCTTCTGCAAAGCCGAGGGCGGCGGAAATCGAGGTGGACGCATGTCCCGCTCCGAAGCAGTCGTATTCGCTTTCGCTCCTGTTGGTGAATCCGCTGATGCCGTCCTTCATCCTGTTCTTTCTGAACGCTTCCCTGCGGCCTGTTATAATCTTGTGGGCATAGGCCTGGTGGCTCACGTCGAAGACTATCCTATCCTTGGGGGTGTCGTATACATGGTGCAGACCCACAATGAGCTCGACCGCGCCCAGACTCGATCCCAGATGACCCGGATTGGTTGAACAACAGTCGATCATGTATGTGCGTATCTCGGTGCAGAGGCTGCGGAGCTCTTCCATGCCGAGGTTCCTGATGTCCTCAGGCTTGTTCACGGATTCAAGCATATCCCGACAAAGGTAGCGAATTTTTCCGACAGGTATTTTGGACTGTATCCCAATTTATGTCGTCATACGCCCAAACTATCCCAAAATATATCATAAATTTGTGCAAACTTATTTTGACAGACATGACAGACACAATCAAAAAAACTCTCAGGGACAGCGCGGCCATGCGATGGACGGCTCTCCTCCTTCTTGCCCTGGCGATGTTCTGCTCCTACATCTTCGTGGACATTCTTTCGCCGATCAAGGACCTGATGCAGTCTCAGCGCGGCTGGGACTCTCTCGCTTTCGGTACCATGCAGGGCGCAGAAACCTTCCTGAACGTATTCGTGTTCTTCCTCATCTTCGCCGGCATCATACTCGACAAGATGGGTGTGAGGTTCACGGCTGTGCTTTCCGGAGCCGTCATGCTCGTGGGCGCCTGCATCAAATATTACGCCATAAGCGAATCCTTCATAGGCAGCGGTCTCGAAAGCTGGTTTACGAATAATCTCAATTATATTCCGGTCTTTGACGAACTGGGCATCTCTCCATTCTACAGGGGCATGCCGGCGTCTGCAAAACTGGCTGCAGTAGGTTTCATGATCTTCGGCTGCGGAGTCGAGATGGGCGGTATCACCGTCAGCCGCGGCATCGTGAAGTGGTTCAAGGGCAGGGAGACAGCGCTTGCCATGGGCTCGGAGATGGCTCTTGCCCGCCTCGGTGTTGCCACCTGCATGATTTTCTCGCCATTCTTCGCAAAACTTGGAGGTGAGATAAACGTCTCAAGGTCAGTTGCCTTCGGAGTCGTACTGCTATGCATTGCCCTCATCATGTGCATCGTCTATTTCTTTATGGACAGGAAACTTGACGAGCAGACCGGAGAAGCAGAAGAGAAGGACGATCCTTTCAAGATTTCTGACATAGGCAAGATTCTCACAAGCCTTGGTTTCTGGCTTGTCGCTCTTCTCTGCGTGCTCTATTACAGCGCAATCTTCCCGTTCCAGAAATATGCGGTGAATATGCTCCAGTGCAACCTCACTCTCACTCCTGGCACTGGTTTCTGGGCGAGCGGCAGCGTGACCATAGTCCAGTATATAATCATGCTCGTAGTGGCAGCCTGCTCGTTCTCAAGCAATTTCTCTAAGGCAAAGTCGAGAAAATACGGTCTTATGGCTGTGGCAGTCGTGGCTCTCGTGGTCTACTGCTTCATGGGTTACATGCGCGGCTCCGCCGAGACCGTGTTTGCAGTCTTCCCTCTGCTTGCAGTTGCCATAACACCGGTACTCGGAAGTTATGTCGACCATAAGGGCAAGGCCGCCAGCATGCTCATGATAGGTTCAATCCTGCTTGTGCTCTGCCATCTCACCTTCGCCTTCGTCCTGCCTCTGTTCAAGGGCTCGGCCGTCGGCGGCATAATCGTGGCATATCTTACCATACTCGTGCTCGGAGCGTCTTTCTCTCTCGTCCCGGCTGCTCTCTGGCCTTCGGTTCCGAAACTTGTGGACGAAAAGATCATAGGCTCCGCATATGCTCTCATCTTCTGGATTCAGAACATAGGCTTGTGGCTCTTCCCACTGCTCATAGGCAAGGTGCTCGACGCCACCAACCCGGGAGTTGAAGACCCTACGAAACTGAACTACACTGCACCGCTTGTGATGCTGGCCTGCCTCGGCATTGCCGCTTTCCTCATAGGCCTCCTGCTCAAGGCTCTTGACAAGAAGAAGGGTTACGGTCTTGAGGAACCGAACATGTAATCAGATGACGGCAACTGCTGTTAAAAGAACAGGCTGGTTCCGGGTGACCTGCTGGCTGGCGCTGCTCTGCATGGTCCTGCAGATGTTCGCCTCCTTCTTCTTCGACGATATGTTCTCTTCGGTGAGCAACATGTTCGAAGATTCTTCCCTGAACGCTTTGGGCTGGGATTCCGTGGGCTACGGCTTCTATACTGGAGGCTATTCGGTCCTGTGCGTGTTCGGTGGCCTTGTGGTCTGCGGTCTGTTGCTGGACCGTTTCGGTGTCAGGATTGTCGGATCTGTGTTTGTCACGATGATGGTGGCCGGAGCTGCAATAGTTTATCATGCCCTGATTTCCGGCAATTCCCCTTCGTCTTCCCTGATGGAGGCCTATGTGGGCTGCATGCTTTTCGGACTGGGCAGTGAAATTGCCGGAACGGCTGTGACCCGGAGCATTGCAAAGTGGTTCAAGGACGGTCCCATGGCCCTTGCGATGGGGCTCCAACTCTCCATTTCCAGACTGGGAACGGCCTTCGCACTTGTGATAACCCCGAAACTTGTAGGTACCAAGGAGTTCTATGATCTCTCCGACACATCCCGCCCCGCGCTTCTCGGTCTCGGTCTCATGGCGCTCGGACTGATTGCATGGGCTGTCTTCGTGGCTCTCGATGCCGGTTTTGACAGGAGACGGGGCTCTTTGAACGCGAACGAGGAGGTAAAGGAAGAGCCTTTCCGCCTAAGAGACGCCCTCGAGGTGGTTACAAATAAGAATTTCCTGACCCTGGGCGCGCTTTGCGTGCTTTTCTACAGCACTGTAATCGCTTTCAAGAAATTTGCCGGAGCCATACTCATACCGCGTTTTGACATTCCTGCGGAAACTGCAGGCTGGATGGTCGCCATGCTTCCTTTCGCAACAGTGATTTTTGCACCCTTGTTCGGAATACTTGTCGACAAGAAAGGCAAGGCCACCAGGTGGATGCTGACAGGCTCCGTACTGTCCTTTGCAGCGCATCTGCTTCTTGGGCTGGCGCCGCAGGGAGTGCCTTTCTACGGCTATCTCAGCATGGTTTTCCTCGGGTTCGGATACTCGCTGGTGCCTGCCGCCCTCTGGCCTTCAATCTCCAGGGTAGTGCCTGAAAAGGCTTTGGGCACAGCATATTCCCTGGCCTACTGGATACAGAACGTGGGCATGTTGAGCTTCAAACTGCTGGCAGGATTCATTCTCGGGGGCGCGGCTGCGGCAGAATCCTCAGCCAACGGTCCGGTGAGAGTTGAAATCATGTTCATAATCCTCGCCGCCCTGGCGATTGCAGCCGCCTTCATCCTCCTCCGTTCGTCGGACAGGAATCCCGGACTCGGGCTGGACAAATAGTAATCAGAGATTCTGGATATTATCCTTGTAATAAGGCAGATTGAAAGGGACGATGATGTCAATGGGCATGTACTTGATGACGTCATTGTCCCTTTTCTTGTATATAAGGTAACTTATGGCAGCCTGCAGGGCCTTGAAACCCTGCAGTTCCGGCCTTTGGCATATAAGCGCGCCTATTTTCCAAGTTTTCAGGTATTCAATGTTTTTGTCGGTCAGGTCGAAGCAGGATAATTTTATATCTCCTCGTCCGAGTGAATCAAGCAGCTCGGCTATTATGTGGCCTCTGGAATTCATCACCAGAGCACCTTTGATGTCGGGATGCTCCGCGAGCAGACTGACCATCCTTTTCCTATTGCCTTCCATGTCATCCACGCTGAATGAGGATTTTATGAGCTTGCTTTCCATACCGCGGAATCGGAAATATTCGTCCACCCCCATTATCCTCTCCCTGGTGTTTTGGGAATGCGCATTACCTTTTCTGTCGATATTGAATACCACGACTTTGCCTTCCTGAAGGATGAAATGACTCATCAGAGCCCCTATCAGGTTCCCGCTCCTTTTCTGGTCACAGGAGAATACTGCCACCGGGCGGGTACCCTCTATCATTGCGTCCACGAAGACATAAGGAATGGCTCTGGCATCAAGTCTGGCGCAAAGCTCCTGAGTCTCCTTCTCGAAGGTCGGGCCTATCAAGATGCAGTCCGGATCAAGTTCGTCAAGTTGGGCAAAGGCCTTGAGGCAGGACTGGATGTCGAACTGGTCATATGAAATCCAGGTGCAGTGGATATCTATGTCCGAATACTCGTCCACAGCCTGTTCTATACCTCTTTTGACCGCTCCCCAGTATTCGCCCTTCAGCGCGGTCGGAGTACACACGACTAACCTGTATCCCTTTCTTAGGGATATGGCTGAAGAGTGTATGTTAGTCTTGTACTTTATTTCGCCGAGAACCCTTTCGACGGCTATTCGTTTTTCCTCGGATACCTTGCCTCTGTTATGCAGGACGCGGTCAACCGTCCCGGCCGAAACACCGGCACGTTCCGCGATTTCCTTAACTTTCAGTTGCCTGGCCATCCGACGGGAAACTACCTCATCACCGTTGCATCGCGGTCCGGACCGACGGAGATTATCTTGACGGGAACGCCGAGATAGTTCTCCATGAAGCGGATGTAGTCGCTGAATGCCTGCGGGAAGTCGCTTTCGCTGCGGCAGCCGGTAAGGTCGCAGTTCCAGCCCTTGAACTCGGTATATACGGGCTCTACATTTGCGAAGGTATCGGCTGGCACATAGGATGTTTCCACTCCGTCAACCTTGTATGAGGTGCAGACCTTGATGGTCTCGAAAGTGTCGAGACAGTCTGACTTCATCATGATGAGGTCGGTAACACCGCTTATCATGACGGCATATTTGAGGGCGACGAGGTCCAGCCAGCCGCAGCGACGTGGGCGGCCTGTCACGGCACCGAATTCATGGCCTATCGCGCGAATTTTCTCTCCGGTCTCGTCAAAGAGTTCGGTAGGGAATGGACCGCTGCCGACTCGGGTGCAGTATGCCTTGAATATGCCCCAGACATGGCCTATCCTGTGAGGCGACACGCCCAAACCTATGCATGCGCCTGCGCAGGCAGTTGACGAAGAGGTCACAAAAGGATAGGAACCGTAATCTATGTCCAGCATCGAACCTTGTGCACCTTCTGCAAGAATGTCGCACTTGTCAAGCAGTTCGTTGGTGAAATATTCGCAGTCCACAAGCCTGAATTTCTTGAGATATTCCACAGCCTCGAAGAATTCCGCCTCCTCTGCGCAAGGGTCGCATTCATAGCCGAGAAGTGAGAGGGTTTTGACATGCTTCGCCTTGAGCTTCTCGAAACGCTCCCTGAAGTCTGGAGCAAGAATCTCACCCACGCGGAGCCCGTTGCGGCTGACCTTGTCGGTGTATGTAGGGCCTATGCCCTTGAGGGTGGAACCAATCTTGCCCTTGCCGGCCGCCGCTTCGTTGGCTGCGTCAAGCAGCCTGTGGGTGGGCAGTATGAGGTGCGCCTTCTTCGCAATCACGATTTTTTCCGTTACAGGAATACCTGTCTTGCCGGCTATGTTTTCACATTCGCCCTTGAAGGTGATGGGGTCGAGCACGACACCGTTTCCCACAATGTTCATGGCACCATCTCTGAATATGCCTGAAGGCACGCTCCTGAGGACGAAACTTTTCCCGTCAAAGTGGAGGGAGTGGCCCGCGTTCGGACCGCCCTGGAATCTTGCCACCACGGGATAGTTCCCTGCAAGTACGTCTACTATCTTTCCTTTTCCTTCATCTCCCCACTGGAGACCGAGTACTACGTCAAGTTTCATTGCTAAATGTTTCGCAAGTAAAAAGGTTTATTTTGTAAGGTGTTATTCGTCAGTCTCTGCGTCAGAATGGAAGGTCGTCTTCTCCGGCGGGGGCGGCAGGTGCTGTAAATGCTGGTGCCGGTTTAGGCTGGGCCGCAGGGGCGAAGCCCGCAGGAATGTCCGAAGCCTGACGTACCTGAGGCTGCGGAGCCTGATAAGGCTGGCTCTGAGGCGCAGCTGCTCCTGTAGCCGGGTTGTCGCTCTTTTTGCCGAGAAGCTGGATGTTGTCGGCCACCACTTCGGTCACCGAATGTTTCTGGCCGTTCTGGTCGTCCCAGCTTCTTGTGCGCAGGCGGCCTTCAACAAATATGGAGGTTCCCTTTCTGATGTATTTCTCGGCGAGGTCTGCGGAATTTCTCCAGGCAACTATGCTGTGCCATTCGGTGTTTTCGCGAAGTTCGCCGTTACGGTCGCGATATCTCTCTGTAGTGGCGAGGCGGAAAGAAGCTACCTTCGCGCTTGAATTTTCAAGGTAACGTACTTCCGGATCCTGTCCGACGTTACCGATCAGCATTACTTTGTTCAGCGACATGTCTGAGTGTTTTAGGAACTTTGGTGTGTAATTATTTCCCGCAGGGAGCGGCCCTGCGCAAAAAGCGTAGCAATTTACTAACTTTTTCCGTCAATCAGAACGGTTGGCCGCCCAATTTGCATTCAAGAATTTTTTTCATTGCGGCGACATCGGGCCGGATGTCGGTGAAAACACCATAGATGGTGGATGCCTGGTGGAGTAGCCATCTTTCTCCGCGAATGAACTCCGTGTCGCGGAATCGTGCCCTGAGTCCGTCGCTGAAAGCTGGGTCGCGGTAGTTTGCCTCCAGGATGATCCGTCTCCTGCCGTCTCCTGCGCCTGCAATTTCATCAAGAGCCTTCACCGGACGGGGAAGGGTATATATGAGCATGTCGCACTGACTGTAAAGTTCGGCGAGCCTGTCCATACTGGCGACCTCCAGACCTGCCATGCCTTCTGCCCGGGCGTGATCAACGAATGCTTCCGCCTTCTCCATTGTCCTGTTCAGCACAATGGTTCGCATGCCCAGTCCCGCCGCCGCGACCGCCGCAGCCTTGCCGGCTCCTCCGCATCCTGCGACCATGACGCAAGAGCCGGTCTTCAGTCCTGCTTCGCACATGCACTGCCTCACTCCCAGGCAGTCAGAATTATAAGCAAGGACCTCCCCCTCGCGCTTGACTAGCACGTTGCAGGCGGCTATGGCCCTGCATTCGTCTGTGGCTCTGTCCGCCTTCGCGAAGGCCTGTTCCTTGAACGGGGTGGTGACGTTTATGCCGTCATAATCACTCAGAAAGCGCGCGTAGGATTCTTCGAAGTCCGGACCTTCTATGAGGTCGTAGCAGAATTGCCCGGCATAGGCGGCGGAAAATAGTGCCGGGCTGAGGGAATGGCCTATGGGATGGCCTATCAGTCCGAAGCGCATCATTTCCCGGACTTTCTCTGTCTGACAGCCTCGAACAGAAGGATGGCGGCAGACACGGAAACGTTGAGAGAGTCAAGTTCGCCCAGCATTGGTATCTTGATATGGGCGTCAGCCGCTTCCCGCCATATGTCGGTCAGCCCTGTAGCCTCGGTGCCCATAACTATCGCGGTGCCGTGCCTCATGTCGGTGTCGTAGTACCAGTCAGAATCCTGCAGCTGGGCGGTCAGTATGCTTATCCCCATGTCCTTCAGCCACTTTATTGTAGTCTCGGAGTCCGCAACCGCAATCTGGCGGGTAAATACGGCTCCTATGCTTGAACGTATGAGGTTGGGATTGTAGAGGTCAGTGAGAGGGTCGCAGATTATGACCGCATCTGCGTCGGCAGCATCCGCGCTCCTGAGTACGGCCCCGAGATTGCCCGGCTTTTCCACGGCTTCGAGCACCACTACCAGAGGGTTGGCTCTCAGCCTGAGCTGCTCAAGCCCCCGCGGCCTGTCCAGGATTTCGGCGATGACGCCCTCGGTGGAACCTCTGTAGGCCATCTTTTCGTATACGTTGTAGCTGACCTGCACTATCTTGCAGGGGGGATGAGCCGCGATTGCGCTCCCCACAACCTCCTCAAGTCCTTCTTCACCGAGAATCTCCCCACAGACGAAAACGCAGAAAGGCAGGAACCCGGCATTGAGACAATGCCCGAGTTCCCGCCTTCCTTCAACTATGAATATGCCCCTTTCGCGCCTGAGTCTGGATTTTTCCCCGAACGCGATCAGCTCCTTTATCTTAGGATTCTGTACGGATGTGACGGTTTCTATCCTCATTACAGAGCCTTCGGCCTCATCTGAGGGAAGAACAGGACGTCCTGGATGGTAGTCTGGCCGGTCATGAACATGGTCAGTCGGTCTATGCCCATTCCGAGACCGGAGGTAGGCGGCATGCCGTACTCAAGTGCGCGCACGAAGTCCATGTCAATGAACATTGCCTCGTCGTCGCCCTTGCTCTTGAGCCTGGCCTGCTCCTCGAACCTCTCGAACTGGTCGATAGGGTCATTGAGCTCGGAATATGCGTTGGCGAGCTCCTTGCCGCACACGAAGAGCTCGAAGCGCTCCGTGAGTGACGGGTCCTCGCGATGCCTCTTGGTGAGAGGAGACATCTCGACAGGGTAGTCGGTTATGAAGGTAGGCTGGATGAGATTCTTCTCGCAGTATTCGCCGAAAATCGCGTCTATCAGCTTGCCCTTGCCCATTGAAGGCTCGATTTCGACGTTGAGCTTCCTGCAGGTGGCGCGGAGTTCGTCCTCGTCCATACCCTTCACGTCGACACCGGCATATTCCCTGATAGCGTCGAGTATTGGAAGACGGCGGTAGACGCCTCCGAAATCAACCTCGTTCTCTCCTATCATGACCTTGGTGCTGCCGGCGTTGACCTTTGCGGCAACCTTCGCGAGCATCTTCTCGATGAAATCCATCATCCAGTTATAGTCCTTGTAGGCTACATAGATTTCCATGCAGGTGAACTCCGGGTTGTGGGTCTTGTCCATACCTTCGTTGCGGAAGTCCTTCGCGAACTCGTAGACGCCGCTGAAGCCTCCCACGATGAGCCTCTTGAGATAGAGTTCGTTGGCTATTCGCATGTAGAGGTCGATGTCCAAAGCGTTGTGGTGGGTGATGAAAGGACGTGCGGTGGCGCCGCCCGGAATGCTCTGGAGTATAGGAGTCTCCACCTCGAGACACCCCGCCTCGTTGAAGTATTCCCTCATGGTGGCGATGATCTGGGCCCTTTTGATGAAGGTGTCCTTCACCTGAGGGTTGACGATGAGGTCGACATATCTCTGCCTGTAACGGAGCTCCGGATCGGAGAATGAGTCGAAGACCTTGCCGTCCTGTTCCTTCACGATAGGAAGCACGCGGAGAGACTTGCTCAGGAGGGTGAGTTCTTTGCAGTGGACTGAAAGCTGGCCTGTCTTGGTGATGAAGGCAAAGCCCTTCACGCCTATGATGTCGCCTATGTCCAGGAGTTTTTTGAAGACTGTGTTGTACATGGTCTTGTCCTCGCCCGGACAAATCTCGTCGCGGTTGACATAGACCTGTATCCTGCCGGTCTCGTCCTGGATTTCGCTGAACGATGCAGCGCCCATGATTCTGCGGGACATGATGCGGCCGGCGATGCACACTTCCTGGAGATTGCCCTTCTCCGGGTCATAACTGTCCTTTATTTCCTGTGTGGTTATGTTAACCGGGTATAGCGGTGCGGGATAAGGGTTTATGCCGAGTTCCCTAAGCTTTGCAAGCGATTCTCTGCGGAGCAGTTCCTGCTCGCTGAAATTCTGTTCCATATATTGTGTCTTCTTATATTTCCGTTTCTGTGCACACCTCGCACATATGGGGCAAAATTACGAATTTTTCTTCTGAAATTGAAACTGATTCAGTATCTTTGTAGAATAGGTGTGGTATTTGCAGGCGCGCCGGAGTTCTATGGTCAAGGAAAGAAAATGGATAATGAAGCCGGCAGGCGACCCGGAAACGGTCAGCAGGCTTTCTTCCGAGCTGGGAGTGGATCCCGTGCTCGCGGAGCTTCTTGTCCAGCGCGGGATATGTACTTTCGAACATGCTCGCGAATTCTTCCGTCCTTCGCTTGACAGACTCCACGACCCGTTCCTTATGAAAGACATGGACGAGGCTGTCGAGCGTGTACGCAAGGCAGTCGAGTCGGGAGAGAAGATACTTGTTTATGGAGACTATGATGTGGACGGGACTACTGCGGTTTCGCTGGTCTACTCCTTCTTCCGCAGATTCACCCGCAATATAGACTTTTATATCCCCGACCGTTACGACGAAGGATACGGAGTCAGTTACAAGGGCATAGAATGGGCGGCGGAGAACGGCTTCAGGCTCATAATCACCCTTGACTGCGGCATCAAGGCTAACGAAAAGGTGGATTTCGCAGCTTCGAAGGGCATAGACGTGATAATCTGCGACCACCATCTTCCCGAGGACGAACTCCCGAAGGCCGTCGCAGTGCTCGACCCGAAAAGGGAAGACTGCCACTATCCTTTCGACGACCTTTCAGGCTGCGGAGTCGGCTTCAAGCTGGTGCACGGCTATTCACTCAGGTATAACGTGCCTTTCGAGCACATGTACTCACTGCTTGACCTGCTTGTGGTCAGCATCTCGTCAGATCTCGTTTCAGTGACCGGAGAAAACAGGATACTTGCGCATTTCGGACTCAAACAGCTCAACGAGAATCCGAGAAAGGGCCTGCTTGCAATGATCAATCTCTCGAGTTTGGACCCTTCCCATGTGACCATGGACGACATAGTCTTCAAGATTGGCCCGAGAATCAATGCTGCGGGACGCATGGAATCCGGCAGGGTTGCTGTTGAACTTCTCACGGCTGAGACAGACGAGATGGCCGCGCACTACGGAGAGGAAATAAACAGATACAACAACGAACGCAAGAACATAGACCGCGAGATTACCCAGGAAGCATTCGAGATGGTGAACTCCGGCCGCTGCCTTTCACGCGGCAACGCCACCATAGTCTACAATCCTTCATGGCACAAGGGCGTCGTGGGAATCGTGGCTTCAAGACTGGTGGAGGCCTTCTACAAGCCTACGGTGGTGTTCACGAAATCCAACGGACTTGTCACAGGCTCCGCCCGCAGCGTCCAGGGCTTCGACCTCTACGGTGCAATAGAGAGCTGCTCCGACCTGCTTGAAAACTTCGGCGGCCATCTCTACGCAGCAGGCCTTACCCTCAAGGAAGAGAACCTTCCGGAATTCTGCAGGAGGATGGAGGCCCATATTGAAGGCAGAATCATCCCTCAGATGATAACTCCGAGCATAGACGTCGACACCAAACTGAATTTCCAGCAGATTACTCCGAAGTTCTTCCGCATACTGAAGCAGTTCCAGCCTTTCGGGCCGGGCAACAGCGCTCCCGTCTTCCTCACAGAAAACGTCTATGACAACGGCAATGGCAGAAAGGTGGGCGCAGACGGCGGCCATCTCAAGCTTGAGCTCATCCAGGAGTCCCATCCTTACCACCATATTTCCGCGATAGCCTTCAACATGTCCGAATTTTTCGGCCACATCAAGTCCGGGAATGCCGTGGATATATGCTATCAGATAGTGGAGAACTATTATAGGGGAGTGTCCAATACCCAACTCAGGGTAAGGGACATGCGCCTCAGGGATGAGGTGATATAAAGATCTTATCCGGAGTCCCGGATAAGACCGGCGATATAGGCGGCTATGCTGATGAAATTCCTGCCGTCCGTGTCAATGATGACATGGGCGGTCTTTTCGTATATGGATGACCGCTGTTCCATAAGGGAGGAAATCCTCTCTCTCAAGGATTCTTTCCCGGCAAGCACGGGCCTGCCTTCACGGTCCCTTTCAAGTCTGGAAACCAGAGTGTCCAAACCGGTCCTGAGGTAAATGCACTTCGTCTTTCCATGCACCAGGGCGGCACATTCGGGGGTGGTGACGGTTCCGCCACCGAGACTGATTATCAAGGGGTCCTCTCCATCCGCATTTTCCACTCCGGAGAGCAGTTCCTGCAGCGCCCTGTACTCCATCTGTCTGAAGGCCACCTCTCCCTCGCTGCTGAAAATCTCGGGTATGGACCGCCCTTCGGCTTTCTCTATAAAGGTGTCAAGGTCTATGACGGAGGCCTGCGGCATGAGGCTTTGAAGCATCCTGCCTATGCTGCTTTTCCCGCAGCCCATGAAGCCCGTGAGGGAAACCACCATGAGGAAGAAAAACCTTAGAACAGGGTAGGCTGGTCATCGATGAAGAGATCGTCCGGGTCGATTACGTCGCTGTTGTCTATCTCTCCGGCAAGATTCTCGGCTTCCTGGGCGCCCTCTTCGGCCATGTCGTCTTCAGGCTTGTGCAGAGGCTCGATGAACTCGGCCTTCTTCGCATCCCATGCATGAACTTTCTTGCCCTTCGCTGCCACACCCTTCTTTGCTATATATTCCTCGACATCAACCTTTTCCGCTTCCCTGTGCTCCCACTTGCCCCCGAAGGTGACGAGCATCTGGGGATGTCTGTCGTCCACAAGGGCAACGAGATATGAACCCTTGGCCTCCGATATGAAGAGGGTAGGGGTGTTGTCGCAAACGTCAAAACTGAAGCGCTTGACATAGAAGCTCTTGACTGCGTTGTCCCAGTATATGGCGCTGAAGGTCTTGCTCTGGTCAAGCTTTTCGATGCGGAGCAGGTCGCCCTGATAGCGGTTGCTGACGTCAAAGGAGGTCGTGTAGTAGGTGCCGTCCTTGAATACGGCGAGAACGTGGTCGCCGTGGTTGAAGGAACCGAGGTACATGCCTCTTTCCTCGTCGTTGAGTTTCTGGATATCAGCGTCGAACCAGATGTCCTTGCCGCCTATGGTCGATACGCCCTTGCTCTTGAGCAGTATTTTGGAAATCGGATTCTTGGAAACGAGGTTTCCTCTGGAAGTCTTGCCCTTGATGGCAAGGGTGGAGAAGTCATACTCGTCAAGCAGTTTCTTGAGCTTCGGTCTCGGACGGAGGTAAATCTTGACACTCTCGGCCTCTCCGTTCCTGTTCGCCGTGAACCAGAGTATTGCCGAGCCCGGGACACCGGTTGTGATGTCGTATTCCTTGTCCCTGCTCACGCTGGTGATGGCGAAACGCTTCGCGTAGCTGACAGAGGTCTTGCCCTCGCGGTATATTACATTGTATATGGTCCTCTCATCGTTGCGGTTGAAGACTCCCACATAAAGCAGGTCCTTGCCGAAGAAGGCCTTCTCGCTGACCTTCGTTACGCGGTACTTGCCGTCCTTTCCTATGACTATGATTTCGGACATGTCGGAGCAGTCGCACACGAACTCGCCGTTGTCGTCCTTCTTGAGATTGGTGCCCACGAAGCCTTCAGCCTTGTTCGCATAAAGCTTTGCGTTGTTGTTCACCACCTTGTTGACTGCGATGGATTCGAAGTTGCTTATTTCCGTAAGCCTCTGGAACGGCTTGCCGTACTTCTTCTTCAGGTTTCTGAACCAATCTATGGTATAGTTGACGAGATGGTCGAGGTTGTACCTGACGTTCTGCATCTCCGTTTCCAGGGCACGAAGCTTGTCTTCCACGGACTTGACGTCGAACTTGGAAATCTTCCTGACAGGCTTCTCCACAAGCTTGAGAATGTCATCCATCACGATTTCTCTCTTGACGAGATGCCGGAATTCAAGCATCTTGGCGAAAACTTCCTGGAGCTGGGCTTCCCAGCTTTCGGAGTCGGCTTCAAGCATCTTGTAGACTTTGTTCTCGAAGAAAATCTTCTCGAGCGAGGTGTAGTGCCAGTCGTTTTCAAGTTCTCCCAGCCTGATTTCCAGTTCCCGGCCGAGCAGGCCCTTGGTGTGGTCGGTGTCGTAGCGCAGCACGTCGTCCACGCCGAGGAACTCCGGCTTCTTGTCCACGATCACGCAGGTGTTCGGGGAAATGGAAACCTCGCAGTCGGTGAAGGCATAGAGAGCGTCAATGGTCTTGTCCGGCGAGACGTCGTTAGGCAGGTGGATGATGATGTTTGCCGTGCTTGTCGTAAGGTCGTCTATCTTCTTGATCTTGATCTTGCCCTTGTCCTTGGCTTTGAGTATGGATTCGCAGAGGGCATGGGTGGTCACGCCGTACGGCACTTCCGAGATGGCAATGGTGTTCTTGTCTATCTTCTCTATTTTCGCACGCACCTTCACCACGCCGCCTCTCTGGCCGCGGTTGTACTTGGAGCAGTCCACGAAACCTCCGGTAGGGAAGTCGGGATATATCTCGAAGTCCTCTCCCTTGAGGTAGGCTATGGACGCGTCAATCAGTTCGTTGAAGTTGTGGGGAAGTATTTTCGAGGCCAGACCTACTGCAATGCCCTCCGTGCCCTGTGCCAGGAGAAGAGGAAACTTGACGGGAAGTTCCACAGGCTCGTCGAGCTTTCCGTCGTACGATTTCATCCAGTTGGTGGTCTTTGGATTGAATACCACCTCCTTGGCGAACTTGGAAAGCCGGCACTCGATGTATCGTCCTGCGGCATTGGAGTCACCCGTGATGATGTTGCCCCAGTTACCCTGGGTGTCAATCAGCAGGTTCTTTTGGCCTAACTGGACGAGGGCTCCGAAAATGGAAGAGTCGCCGTGAGGATGGTAGGCCATGACCTGGCCCACGACCTTGGCTGCCTTCGTGAGTGTTCCGTCGTCGTTGACGTTCATGGCATGGAGCACCCTGCGCTGGACCGGCTTGAGACCGTCCACGATATGAGGTACAGCCCTCTGAAGGATGACATAGGAAGAATAGTCGAGGAACCATTCCTTGAACATGCCCGAAAGCTTGTACCTGCGGCTGTTGTCACCGAGCAGCTTTTCGAACCTGCCCGTCACCACCTCAGTGCTCTCATTTTCTTCCGTTTCCTCTGTCTCTGCCCCCGACATTTCTTCAGGAAGCTCCAACTCCTTGTCGTTTTCCATTCTGTCTGTCCTTATTAGAATTCGTAACCGAACTTCTTGAGTTCTCTCTTGTTTTCCCTCCAGTCGGGATCCACCTTGACGAAGGTCTTGAGAAAGACCTTTTTCTGGAAGAAATCCTCCATGTCAATCCTGGCCTGCATGCCGACCTTCTTGAGTGCCTCGCCGCCCTTTCCTATGATGATGCCTTTCTGGGAGTCTCTCATCACGTAGATTACGGCACTGATTTCATATCTGTCCGCACCTTCGAGGAACTCCTCTATCGCCACCTCGCAGCAGTAGGGAATCTCCTTGTTGTAGTTCAGGAAAATTTTCTCCCTTAGTATCTCCGATGCGAAGAAGCGGAGGTTCCTGTCGGTGAAGACATCCTTGTCGTACCATGGCGGAGCGACCGGAAGTGCCTCCACGATGGCGTTGAAGATGTTGTCAAGGTTGAATTTCTCCTGGGCAGAAGCGGGGAAGATGACGGCCTTCGGGAGTTGTTGCTGCCACCATGCCATCTTCTCGAGCACCGCTTCCTGAGTGCTGACGTCTATTTTGTTGAGTACCAGTATGACCGGACAGTCGATGCGCTGAAGTTTCGATATCCACTCGTCGTTCTTGTCGGCCGTTTCCACGGTATCGGTGACATAGAGTATGATGTCTGCGTCGCCTATGGCGGTCTCAACAAAGTTCATCATGTTCTCCTGAAGCCTGTAGCTGGGTTTCAGTATGCCCGGAGTGTCGGAGTAGACAATCTGGTAGTCATCTCCGTTCACTATGCCCATGATGCGGTGTCTGGTGGTCTGGGCCTTGGCTGTAACTATGGACAGCTTCTCGCCCACAAGGGCGTTCATGAGAGTGGATTTGCCTACATTCGGGTTCCCGATGATGTTGACAAATCCAGCCCTGTGCCTGGTGCCTGTGCCTTTCCCCTCCATGGGCTATACGTAGGCGCCCATCTTGAGGATGTTGGCCTCTCCCTCGGTCAGGTAGCGCCACTCTCCCTTCTTGATGTTCTTCTTGGTAAGTCCGGCGAAATAAACCCTATCGAGGGCCTTGACTTCATAGCCGAGGCTCTCGAAGATTCTCCTGACTATCCTGTTTTTGCCGGAGTGAATCTCGATGCCGAGCTTGCGGTGGTCGTTGTCGTCTATGTATTCGAGATCATCAGCTGCGATTTCTCCGTCCTGGAGGGTCACGCCCGTCAGAATCTTGTCGAAATCTTCCTGGCTGAGCTTGTTGTCGAGGGTCACCTGGTAGATCTTCTTCTTGTTATATGACGGGTGAGTGAGCTTCTCGGCTATTTCACCGTCGTTGGTGAACATGAGCACGCCGGTGGTGTTCTTGTCAAGCCTTCCCACAGGGAATACCCTTGCGCTGCAGCCCTTGAGAAGGTCCATCACGGTCTTGTCGGCGTGAGGGTCGCTGGCAGTGGTCACGAAGCCCTTGGGCTTGTTCATCACTATATATACCTTTTCCTCTCCCTTGAGACGCTCTCCGTTGAATCTTACGTCGTCAACAGCAGGATTGACCTTGACTCCGAGTTCAGTCACAACCTCTCCGTTCACTGTCACCACGCCTGCCTGGATGAAGTTGTCAGCTTCCCTTCTCGAGCACATGCCCGAGTTGGCTATGAACTTGTTGAGACGTACGGTATCCTTGATTTCGGTATGGGCCATGTCGTTGTCGGAGAACTGTGCCTGTGCGTCAAGCAGCGGCTTGCGTGAAAGCATCCTGTAGATGCCGCTGTCTTCGTCTCTCCTGACAAACTTCTTCCTGAAGCCACCCTGCTGCCTGTGCCCCTGGCTGTTGTAGCGCGGGCGGTCGCCGTACGGCCTCCTTTCCCCGTCCTGGCTGTTATAGCGCGGGCGGTCGCCGTATGGCCTTCTTTCTCCGTCCTGGCTGTTGTAGCGCGGACGTTCGCCGTACGGTCTCCTTTCTCCGTCCTGGCTATTGTAGCGCGGACGTTCGCCGTATGGTTTCCTCTCTCCGTTCTGGCTCACATAGCGCGGGCGCTCTCCGAACGTTCTTCTTTCCCCATCCTGGCTGTTGAAGCGAGGGCGGTCCCCGAACGATCTTCTCTCTCCGCTCTGGCTAACATAGCGCGGGCGTTCGCCGAATGGTCTCCTTTCTCCGTCCTGGCTGTTGTAGCGTGGACGATCGCTGCCTGAGGTGCTGTAAAACGGCTTCCTTTCGCTGTTGCCGTTGTTGTTGAATCTGGGACGTCTTTCCCTTTCCCGGGAGTGCTCCCTCTGCGAGTCACCTGATTCAGATGACCTGTGGTAAGGTCTTGAGCTGGAATAGACCCTTTCTGACCTGTGGCCGTAATCACTACGGCCTTCCGGGCGGTGGTTTCCGCCGAACTTGTTATCTTCCATTTCTTAAATACATCGCCTTTCGGCTGTTTAATTGTTTCCGTGGCTCACGCCACATAAAATCAGTGTTACTTTTTCACTTTGAATATATAGGTTATAGTACCTTCCTGTACTGCAGGCGCATCCGTCTTCTGGATGAACTTCGCCTTGAGGGCCGCGCTGCGGGCGGCATTCCAGAGCACCTTGTCGGTGACAGTCGTGCCGTTGACTCCGGCAGTGGCTTCCTTCACGTTACCATACTGGTCAACCTTTATGGCGACCACCACTATGCCTTCGCTCTGGCTGTCGTATGACGGCTTGGTGAGCGAGCCCTTCACGACCTCACGGCCCTGAAGATGGGCGTTAGGCTCTCCCGTCGTCTTCCCGTTTTCAGTGTTGCCCATAGCATGACCGGCACTGAGCGCTTCACTCACCTTTGCAGCGGTCTGGGCTGCAAGCGTATCCTTCGCATTCTTGTTCTCGGGGGCAGCGAAGAGAGCCTTCTGATTGATTTCCTTTTTCCTTTCCGGTTCCGGGACTTCCACGTCTCCGTCCGGCCCTATGGTCGCCTCCCTGGCGAGATTGGCGGTCTTGCCCTCATGCTGGGCCTCCGACGCCTTTACCATCTCCTCGGGCCTGGTGCGGTCCGGTTCCGGAGAACGGGGGCGGTTGCCGCTGCGCCTTATCACAGGCTTCACGTTTTCTTCCTCCATCTCGAATTCGAGCTCAATCGACATCTTCTCGGGAGGTGGCGGGTCAAGATAATCCAACCCGCTGAAAATGCCTACAAGCAGAAGGAAAGCATGGACGAGGACTGCCATGACCGCGCCGGCGGCCTTTGACCTTCCTTCCTGTTTCTTCCTTTCAAGTCTGTAGAGCTCCTTCATACCTGTCTGCTATTCCGGCCTTGTGGCCATTATGACCTTGAATTTGTTCCTCTTGGCTATATTCATGACCTGCACCACATTACCTACAGGTACCGTCTCGTCCGAATAGATTGAGAATGTAGGTTCCTCCTCACCGGCAAGCAGTTCAATCAGCTTCGTCTCGACTTCCTCGAGGGTGCATGGCTGCTCGTCGCCGTTGATATGGAAGGTGTAGGTCTCGTCCTCATCCTGCCAGTCCTTGATTGAAACGCTCACGCTTGCCTTGGCAGAAACCTGCCCCGTGCTCTTCGGGAGAAGAAGTTTAAGCGCGTTGGGGTTGATGAGCGTCGAGGTGACCAGAAAGAATATGAGGAGCAGGAAAACGATGTCTGTCATGGACGACATCGAAAATGCCGGGTCAACCTTTGTAGTTCTCTTTATTGCCATTTTCTGTGCTTCTTGAAAACCGGCGTCCTACTGCACTGAATCTGCGGGTTCGTGGAGAAGGTCCATGAACTCCACCGTGGTGTTCTCCATCTTGAACACGAGGTTCGAAATCTGGGAGGTGAGCCAGTTGTATCCGAAATATGCTATGATGCCGACGAAAAGGCCGCCGACAGTCGTGACCATTGCCTCGTAAATGCCGCCTGAAAGCAGCGAGATGTCTATGTTGCTGCCTGCGTTGGACATGTTGAAGAATGCTCTGATCATACCGGTAACGGTTCCGAGGAAACCGATCATGGGAGCTCCGCCCGCGATTGTAGCGAGCATTGGGAGACCCTTCTCGAGCCTTGCCACCTCAACGTTGCCCATGTTCTCGACAGCGGTCTGTATGTCCTGGAGAGGACGGCCTATCCTGCCTATTCCCTTCTCAACGAGTCTCGCTATAGGAGAGTCGTACTTGTTGCAGAGTTCCACCGCCGACTTGATCTTGCCTTCGTGGACATAGTCGCGTATGTCTTCCATGAAGAAACGGTCGATGTTGCCGGCCTTGTGGATCATCCACCATTTCTGGCCGAAGATGTAGATTGCAATGATTGAAAGGACAAGAAGGATGATCATGATCCAGCCGCCTGAAACCGCAAGGTCAATCAGCGACATGGTCTTCTCGGTAACCGCCTCTGCGGCTGGTGTGATGGCCTCCTCAGAGACCTGCATGATGTTGAAAAGCATATCGTATTTCTGTTTTTTCCACGTTGCCGGCCACTATGCTGAAGCCGGATTTTTTCAATCTGCAAAAATAATCAAATTTTTCTTTTTGCCCCGTCCGGATAGACGATTTCCTTCAGAAAAAGCGCCCTCCCCGGCACCGACTGGCCGGCATCGGACCTGGTTCCGCCCGAGATGAGTTCCCTGAACCATTCCGTGTCCCTTTTCCCCCGTCCAACGTCCACCAGCGAGCCTACGATGGCCCGCACCATGTTTCTCAGGAAGCGGTCGGCCGTGATGGTGAAGACTATGTAGTCTCCCTCCGCCGCTGGGAAGCCGAGTTCCCTGACATGCGAAGGAGTCCATCTTTCCCATACGGCCCGGGTTATGGTGCAGATGGAGGTCATGTTGCTTCCTCCGCTCTTCTCGAAACAACTGAAATCCCTGGTTCCGAGCAGTTCTCTGGCAGCTTCGTTCATCCTGTCCACGTCCAGTCTGTACTTGCAGTGCCAGGACATTTCCCCAATGAAAGGGTCCTTGTTGAAGTGGATGAAGTAGCGGTAGCTGCGGGAAACGGCGTCGAAACGTGCATGAAAGTCTTCGGAAGCCGGGATTATCTCATGAATGCATATCCCGAAAGGTAGAATGGCATTTAATTTGCAGCATAGACGCTCCGCGTCTTCAACGACCTCAGACGGGGCGTCGAAATGGGCTACATAGCTGCAGGCATTGACTCCTGTGTCCGTCCTTCCGCATCCTGTGATGCCGATGGGCTGCCGGAGGAGGGTCTCGAGAGCCTTTTCGATTTCTCCCTGTACGCTGGCCGCCTCGGGCTGGACCTGCCAGCCGGAGAAACTGCCTCCGTCGTATGATAGCCGTAAGATATGGCGCATTATCTATAAAAGTTGTATTTTTGCAAAATTATCAAAAATCTGACCAAAGATAAAGTATCTAATAATGGAGAGCGTAAACATTAAGGAATTGAATGACCGCATCCAGCGGGAGAGCGCCTTTGTCGACATGCTTACCCTTGAGATGAACAAGGTCATTGTCGGGCAGAAGCAGCTCGTGGAGAACCTCCTGATTGGTCTCCTGTCCGGCGGACATATTCTTCTTGAAGGTGTTCCCGGCCTTGCCAAAACCTTGGCCATCAACACCCTTGCATCGGCAGTCGATGCAAAGTTCAGCCGTATCCAGTTCACCCCGGACCTTCTTCCGGCGGATGTCATAGGCACCCTGATCTATTCCCAGAAGACGGAGCAGTTCCAGATCAGGAAGGGCCCCGTGTTCGCGAATTTCGTGCTTGCGGATGAGATTAACCGAAGCCCCGCAAAGGTGCAGTCGGCTCTACTTGAGGCCATGCAGGAGAAGCAGGTGACCATAGGTGACGAAACCTTCCCGCTGCCTCAGCCTTTTCTCGTGATGGCAACCCAGAACCCTATCGAGCAGGAAGGAACCTATCCTCTCCCGGAGGCCCAGGTCGACCGTTTCATGCTCAAGGTCGTCGTGGATTATCCGAAGAAGGAGGAGGAGAGGCTCATCGTCAGGATGAACAACAGCGGAACCTTCCCGAAGGCGGACGCGATACTCAAGCCCGAGGACATCATCAGGGCACGCGAGGTGGTACGCGACGTGTACATGGACGAGAAGATAGAGAGATACATAGTCGACATCGTCTTTGCGACAAGGACCCCCAAGGACTATGGCCTTGACAAACTCACGGACCTCATCGCTTACGGCGGCTCTCCGCGCGCAAGCATATCACTCTCAATGGCTGCAAAGGCCTATGCCTTCATCAAGCGCAGGGGTTATGTCATCCCCGAGGACGTAAGGGCGGTATGCAACGAGGTGCTTCGCCACAGGATTGGTCTCACCTACGAGGCCGAGGCCGAGAACGTGCGTCCGGAGGACATCATCGCAGAGATAATAAACGCTGTCGAAGTTCCATAATGGAGAACCGGACCGCAAACGACCTGCTCAGGAAAGTCCGCAAGATTGAAATCCGGACCAGGGCTCTTTCCCACCAGATCTTCGCCGGTGAATACCATTCGGCCTTCAAGGGCCGCGGAATGGCATTCAGCGAGGTAAGGGAGTACCAGTACGGCGACGACGTCCGCAACATGGACTGGAACGTCACCGCAAGGCTACGTGCGCCTTATGTGAAGGTGTTCGAGGAGGAGAGGGAACTCACCGTGATGCTGCTGGTGGACGTGAGCCGGTCGGGGCTTTTCGGAACCCGCTCCCAATCCAAGAGCGATATGGTTGCCGAAATAGCTGCGGTTCTTTCATTCTCCGCCATACTCAACAACGACAAGGTGGGGGCGATTTTCTTTACCGACAAGGTGGAAATGTTCATCCCGCCCAAGAAGGGACGTACGCATCTGCTCCGCATCATCAGGGAACTCGTGGAATTCCGTCCCGAGTCCCAGGGCACGGATATAGGGGCGGCCCTGCAGTATTTCACGAACGTGATGAAGAAGCGCTGCACGGCCTTCCTGATGTCCGACATGCTGGACGTAAAGGAGGACGGCACTCCCCGTTTCGAGGATGCTCTCAAGGTGGCTGCCGGCCGTCATGACCTCTCTGTGATAAGCATCACCGACCCTGCAGAGAAGGCCATCCCTTCTGTCGGACTGGTCAATGTGCGCGACGCCGAGTCGGGACGCAGCGCGTGGGTGAACACCTCTTCCGCAAAGGTCCGCAGGGCCTATTCGAAGTGGTTTGAGGATGTGAGAGGCAAGGCGAGGGAAATCTATCTCAGATACAAGGTCGACGAGACGGAAATCTCGACAGACCAGGACTATGTGAAGGGGCTTATGAACTTCTTCCAAAAACGATGACCCATGAACATTCTTACCGGCATACTCGTGGCTTTGCTTACCGTCGTCAATATGGACGGCGGACAGTTTCTTGAGCAGATCCAGAAAAGGGATTCCGTGCTCATAGCCGACCAACTGCGCTACGGATTCACTCTCAAGGGCGTTCCCGCGGGTACCTCGCTTGCGCTTCAGGACTGGAGTCAGGGGCTTTGCGAGGGTGTGGAACTGGTCTGCCCGTCGTGGCAGATGGATACCTTGAAGATACATAAGAAGGACAATACGGTTGACCTGAAGGCATACCTCGTGATAACGTCCTTCGACGAAGGCGAGTATGAACTGCCCGCGCTCGGGCTCGCCAGACGCACACCAGACGGCAAGCTGGATACTCTTATGTTCGAGACCATGAAACTGGAGGTGAAAACCCTGCCGGTGGACACTGCGGCCTTCGATGTAGCTACGGTCGAACTCAAGCCCAATATACGCTATCCTTTGACTCTCAGGGAGATTCTTACTTCTCCTTGGCTGTACGGAGCGCTTGCGTTCATACTTGCGGCAGTCGCTCTAGCATGGTGGCTCGGCAGACGGAGCAAGGCTGCGGCAGCTGCGGCAGTCAAGGATCCTGCCCACATTGTCGCCCTGCGCAGACTCGACAGATACCGCGGAGACAAATACTGGGCTCCCGAGAAGCAGAAGGCATTCTATTCGGGCATCACGGACATAATGAGGGAATATATCGCCGCCCGCTTCGGCATAAGTGCCGTTGAGATGACCACCGCGGAAATCTTCAAGGCCTTGAAGAAGGATAAGGAGCTCACCCCTGAACTGTGGGAGGAGATGAAGGAACTTTTCGAGAGGGCGGATTTTGTGAAATTCGCGAAATTCACGGCTGATGACAAGGAGAATGCCGGAGTGCTTCCCGCAGCCGTGCGCTTTGTGACCATGACCTACCAGGAGGAGGTGGAGAAGGAAAATGTTCTTTGAGTATCCATATCTTCTCTGGCTGCTGCTGGTCCCGCTGGCCCTCGTCGCGCAATATGTATGGCGTGAACTGACAGGGCGCAGGCCTTATCTCAACGCAAGCACCCTCATTCCATGGACAAGGGGAGGCTTCAGCATTCTTTCCGTGCTGCGCCACCTGCCTTTCATACTGATGATTGCGGCCCTCTGCCTTATTGCCGTATGCCTTGCCCGTCCGCGCTCGTCGCAGGATCTTGAAAGGATAGATACCGAGGGCATAGACATAGTCATTACCATGGACGTTTCCACTTCCATGCTGGCACGGGACTTTACCCCGGACAGGATAAGCGCGGCCAAGGATATAGCGATAGAATTCGTTTCCCAGAGGCCTTCGGACCGCATGGGCATAGTGGTGTTCGCCGGGGAAAGCTACACGCAGTGTCCGCTCACGACCGACCGGGCTACACTCATCAACATGATGAAGGAGGTCTATACCGGCATCATCGAGGACGGTACTGCCATAGGCGACGGCCTCGCGACCGCAGTTGCAAGAATCAAGGATTCGGATGCGGTGAGCAAAGTGGTCATACTTCTGACCGACGGCGTGAACAACACGGGAGCCATAGACCCTGTCACGGCTTCGGAGATAGCCAAGACCTACGGCGTGAGAGTCTACACAATAGGCATCGGCGCGAACGGATACGCCAAATATCCCGTCATGGACGCATGGGGCAGCCTCAGCTATCAGGACGTGGAAGTCAAGATAGATGAGGACCTTCTCAAGCAGATTGCCGCCGAAACGGGAGGACGCTATTTCAGAGCTACGGACAATGCCAAATTGCTGGAGATCTACAGTGAAATCAACAAGATGGAGAAGTCCAGGACCACCATAGACAGCTTCCCTGTCTACAAGGAACTTTTCACGGGCTATGCGGTGGCGGCTCTGGTCTGCCTGCTGCTTGCCCTGCTCACGGGCGCGGCTCTTGGAAAACTTTCATAGGAGGACAAAAGGATGATCATATTCGGCAATGTACAGTTTCTCCCGCTCATCTTCCTTGCGCTGCTCTTCCCGGCGGCGTACGGACTGCTTGAGTTTCTCAGGAAACGCCGCGTGAAGAAGCTCGGTGACGAGGAACTTGTATCCAGGCTTCTCTCATCCCGGTCCTCTTCGAAGGGATGGGTGCGGATAGTGCTTTTCAGCCTTGCATTCGTGTTCTTCGTGATAGGGCTGGCGAGGCCTCAGATAGGCGCAAAGCTCAAGGAGCACAGGGCAAAGGGCGTGGAAATCATGATTGCCCTTGACGTGTCCAACTCCATGCTGGCTGAGGACCTTTCTCCCAACCGCCTCGAAAGGGCCAAACTTTCCATTTCCAGACTTACGGACAAGCTCATGGACGACAGGATAGGCCTGGTGATATTTGCAGGCTCTTCCTTCGTGCAACTTCCAATAACCACGGATTATATCTCTGCAAAGACCTTCCTGGGGACCATCAACACCGCTTCCGTGCCGCTTCAGGGTACTGCTATGGGCGATGCCATCATGACCTGCATACGGTCATTCAGCCTGCAGAGCGAGAAAAGCCGGGTGCTGATAGTCATCACTGACGGAGAGAACCACGAAGACGATCCGGTAGAGGCTGCCAGACAGGCCGCTGAACTTGGAATCAAGGTGTTCACCATAGGCGTGGGTTCTGCGGAAGGCAAGCCTATACCTCTCGCCGGGGGCGGCCTGATGAAGGATTCCGGAGGGAATATCGTTGTCACCAGACTGGATGAGGAAACCCTCCGTAAGGTGGCAGAGGCCGGAGGCGGAGCATATATTCATGCCGGTGCCGCGGAGTTCGGCCTCAATCCCATACTCGACGCCATACGCGAGATGGACAAGGAGGAATTCAATTCCGTCGTGTTCGAGGAGTATGATGAACTGTTCATGTATTTCTTTGCTGTTGCCTTTCTGCTGTTCGTGGCGGAACTGCTCATCGGTGACAAGCGTTCGAAAACCAGACTGTTTGAATGATGAAGAATTCAGGGACCATAATGTCATGGGTGCGGGCGGCCGTTGCTGTCTCAGTCCTGCTGACCTCGGCGCTTTCGGCTTCTGCCCAGACCGACAGGCGCGAGGTACGCAAAGGCAACAGATTGTATCGCGGTGACGATTACCGTGCGGCGGAAGTGTCTTATCGTGCCGGATTGCTGAAGGACAGTCTCTCCCTTGCTGCCAACTGCAATCTCGGAAATTCCCTTTTCATGCAGTCAAGGGATGACGTTTCGAGTGCGGAGAAACTGGTGACTGCAGCAAGGGATCAGTACGGGAAGGTCGAGTCTGTTCTGGAAGGCTCGGAGCATCTTGCCGACAGTTATTACAACATGGGACTTTGTGACATGAACCTTCAGGACTGGAAGTCGGGCGTGGAGCATTTCAGGAAGAGCCTTCTTGCCAATCCTGCTGACATTCAGGCCAAGGAAAACTATATCTACTGCAGGAAGAAGCTGGAGGATCAGCAGAACCAAGATCAGAACCAGGACCAGAATCAGAACGACGAAAATCAGGATAACCAGGATAATCAGGATAATCAGGATCAGAATCAAGACCAGGACCAGGACCAGAATAAAGATAATAAGAATCAGGATAATCAGGACAGTGACGGAGGCAATCAGGGCCAGCAGCCCCAGCTGACGCCGCAGGCGGCCCAACAGATGCTGCAGGCAATCCAAGCCAGGGAAAAGGATACGAAGGATAAGGTTGACAAGGCTAAGGCTCTCGAGGCGAAGACTCGGGAGAAGGAAAAGAATTGGTAGAAGTCTATGTTGAGAAAAACATTGGTGATAATGCTGCTGGCGGTCATGGACATGTCCGCGGCTTTCGCGCAGACCATACAGGTTGAGGCGCCTAATCTCGTTGCTTTGGACGAACAGTTCACCGTCCGTTTCACCGTGAGCGGGGAGTCCGGGGTCACTTCTTTCCAGTGGAGTCCGAGCGATGATTTCACTCTCGTGTTCGGCCCTCAGAAAGGTACTTCCACCAGCATATCGATGATCAACGGAAAGACCACCAGGAGTTCAACCACGTCCTTTACCTATATACTTCTGCCGCGCAAGGCCGGCACCTTCACTCTCCCTGCAGCTTCAGCTGAGATTGCGGGAAACGCTGTTCATTCCAAGGTAAAGACAGTGGAAGTGGTGGAGGAGCCATCTCAGTCATCTGCCGGTCAGTCCGACCAGTCCGCTTCGGGCAACCGTCAGCAGAACCAGCCATCCGGCAGACAGGGCGGCGACAGGGTTTCCGACAGTGACATCTTCATACGTCTCAACCTGAGCAAGACCAGTGTGGTGGTGGGAGAACCCATAACCGCCACCCTGAAGCTATATACCAGGGTCCAGGCTCACAGTTACACTGCGGAAAAGTTCCCGTCCTTCGCGGGCTTCTGGAGCCAGGAACTTGAAGACTCCGGCATCGGACAGTTCCAGAGGGAAAAGTACAATGACCAGATTTATAACGCTGCGGTTCTCAAGAAATATGTAATCATACCGCAGAAGACCGGCTCCCTGACCATAGAGGCGTCCGAGCTCCAGTGTCAGGTGGATGTGGGTGAAACTTACGGCCGTAGTGCCATAGATGCCTTCTTCTCTCCTTATACCACCATACGCAAGACCCTCCGCACGCCGGAAATCAAGGTCAACGTGAGTCCGCTTCCGGCAGGCGCCCCCGACTCCTTCAAGGGCGGAGTCGGCACCTTCTCGATGGACGTGAGTCTCAGCAAGGACAATCTCAAGTCCAATGATGCCGGCTCGCTGATGGTGACCATCAAGGGAACCGGCAACATATCCCTTCTTCAGGCTCCGGACGTGAAATTCCCGGTGGACTTCGAGACCTATGAGGTTAAGTCTTCGGAGAACGTCAGCAGGTCCACGGGCATAACCTCAGGTACCAAGACATTTGAATACCCTTTCATCCCTCGAAGTTACGGCGAGTTCAGCTTCGATCCTGTGGAATATACCTACTTCGATGTCAATACGCGCAAGTATGTCACTCTCGAAAGCCAGCCTCTCAATCTGATTGTTGAAAAGGGCAGTGGGGCACCGGCTTCCGAACCGTCTTCGGTAAACCTCCAGTCTGTGGACAGGAAGGATGTAAGGAATCTGGGAGAGGACATACGCTATATCAGCCGCAAGGCGGGACTTTCCCGGAAGGGAAGTTTCTTCGTGTGGTCGCCTCTGTTCCTGCTGCTTTCATGTTTCATTATAATTGCCTCCGCCGCGGTCGCGCTCGTGCTTCGCAGGAGGGAGAAACTTCTCGGTGACGAGACTCTCGTTAAGAAGAAAAAGGCCACAAAGATGGCTCTGAGGAGGTTGCGCACTGCTCAGGACTACCTCGGCAAGAACTTGTACATAGCCTTCTACGACGAACTTCACAAGACCCTTCTCGGCTTTGCGTCCGATAAGCTCGGAATGCCGGCCGTCGAACTCTCAAAGGACAATATAGCCGCAAGACTCGGGGAAGGCGGAGTGCCCGACTCTCTGCGCGACCGTTTTGTGGGCCTTCTCGATGCATGCGAGTTTGCCCGCTATTCTCCGGATGCCGGGCATGATGCAATGCGTAAGCACTATGACGAGGCGGCCGACGTGATATCAAGTACAGATTCGATGTTCAAGAAGAAAAATGACAGGAAAAGCGGCCCGGCTGCAACCTTGATGGCCCTGTTCCTAATTATCCCTGCTGCTCTAAACGCACAGGAAGCCGGCTCGGTACAGACGCAGGACTTCGGCACCCGGGATAATGAGAGCCTGTGGGAGGCCGGTGTTCAGGCCTATGCTGACGGCAGTTGGGAGGAGGCCCGGTCTTGCTGGCAGGCCATAGCCGACAACGGAATGGAATCCGCAGCCCTTTACTGCAACATAGCCGACACCTGGTTTCAGGAACGAAACTATGCGAGGGCTGTCCTCAATTACGAAAGGGCACTGAAACTCAACCCTTCCCATGATGATGCGCGTCACAACATAAAGGTAGCCGCATCCTTCGTCCAGGACAAGATAGATCCTGTTCCGGAGTTCTTCTTCAAGTCGTGGATGAGGGCGGCATGTTACAGCCTGTCATCCGATGTGTGGGCTGTAATGGGGCTGGTGATGCTGGCGGCTCTTGCTGCGATGCTTGCGCTGTTCTTCATAGGCAGTTCATCCGGGATACGCAAGACCGGTTTCTTCTGCGCGATAGCAGCCTTCGTCCTTATGCTGGCCTGCGTGTGCTTCGCTTCATGGCAGAAGTCGGATTATGAGGCGACAGACAAGGCCATAGTGACTGCGAGCGTGGTTTCAGCAAAGAGTTCCCCGGCCGAGGGTACGTCCAAGGACCTTTTCGTTCTCCACGAGGGAACCAAGGTGACAATCATGGAGACCATGGGTGAGTGGATAAGGATCAATCTCGCCGACGGACGTCAGGGATGGCTCCCCGCACGTTCGGTAGAGGTCATTTAGGCAATCAAAAATGAATAAGTCGCTTTTTGGAATCACGAAATGCTTGCGGGTTCAATTTTTCTGAGTATATTTGCACCCGCGTTTGAGACAAGCGCATGAAAACTTTGGAAGCATAGCTCAGCTGGTTCAGAGCGTCTGCCTTACAAGCAGAGGGTCGGGGGTTCGAATCCCT
>JABUTS010000070.1 GCA_021443565.1 Bacteroidales bacterium
CCTTGCCGACTTGCTCTGCGGCATCCTTCTTTTTTAGAATCGACATTATTGGGGCGCTGTCAGTTCTTGAAACTGTGGATTGGGGCGGGGATGCGCCCGAGACGATTGACGAAACCGGCGCAGCCGTACTGATTCACAGGCATTACCGGAGCATATCCCAGCAAGCCTCCGAACTCGACCGTATCCCCCACCGTCTTTCCTATCACAGGAATGATTCTGACAGCGGTGGTTTTCTGATTGACCATCCCTATCGCAGCCTCATCGGCTATTATGCCTGAGATTGTGGTTGCAGGCGTATCGCCGGGAACGGCAATCATGTCCAGTCCCACCGAGCATACGCAGGTCATGGCTTCCAGCTTCTCTATCGTGAGAGCACCGCACTCGGCTGCTTCTATCATGCCCTGATCCTCCGAAACCGGTATGAAGGCCCCGCTCAGACCTCCCACATACGAAGACGCCATGACTCCTCCCTTCTTCACCTGGTCGTTCAGCATAGCCAGGCAGGCCGTTGTGCCCGGAGCACCGGCCTTCTCCACGCCTATTTCATGAAGGATGTCGGCCACACTGTCCCCTATCGCAGGAGTCGGGGCGAGTGAAAGGTCTATGATGCCGAAAGGAATACCGAGGCGGGACGAGGCCTCCTGGGCCACAAGCTGTCCGACCCGGGTAATCTTGAACGCCGTCTTCTTTATGGTCTCGCAAAGCACCTCGAAACTCTCACCGCGCACGCTTTCAAGCGCATGCTTCACCACTCCCGGGCCGCTTACACCCACATTGATCACGGCATCCTCTTCGGTCACCCCGTGGAAGGCTCCAGCCATGAAAGGGTTATCGTCCGGGGCGTTGCAGAGCACCACGAGCTTGGCGCAGCCGAGGGAATCCCTGTCTGCAGTGGCCTCGGCTGTCTTCTTGACGATTTCCCCCATAAGCCTTACCGCATCCATATTTATGCCTGCCTTTGTAGAGCCTACGTTCACGCTCGAGCATATCACGTCAGTGGACGCAAGAGCCTCCGGTATGGACTCGATCAGAAGCCTGTCGCTCGCGGTCATGCCCTTGGATACGACGGCGGAATAACCTCCCAGGAAATTCACGCCGACCTCCTTCGCCACCGAATCAAGGCACTTGGCAATGGTCACATAGTCCTTGGGACTGCGGCAGCAGGAAGCGCCGACAAGTGATATGGGGGTAATGGAAATGCGCTTGTTCACGATTGGAATTCCGAACTCGCGGGATATGGAATCGGCAGTGGGAACCAGCCTCGATGCATACCTGCGTATCTTGGCGGAGATTTTAGCGCATGTTCCCTCGACCGAAGTGGTGGCGCAGTCGAGAAGGCTTATGCCTATGGTAACGGTCCTGACATCGAGATTCTCATGCTCAATCATCTCGTTGGTCTCAAGGACCTCGCTGATTCCTATCATATCCTGTGCATTTTATTAAAGATGTCCTCTCTCTGGCACTTGATCTGGACTCCGATTTCCGCACCTATAGCCTGGAGGTCGGAAGCAAGCGTATCGAAACTTGCAGCCATTCTGGAAGTGTCGACTATCATCATCATGTTGAAAAAGTCGCTGACTATGGTCTGGGATATGTCAAGAATGTTGACATTCTCGTGCGAAAGGTAGGTGCAGACCTTGGCAATGATGCCCACAGTGTCCTTGCCAACCACCGTTATTATCGTCCTGTTCATATTCGTTGGATTTTATGGGTGCAGTTTATAGTGTCAATTGAATTTTTTCAGATTCGCGGCCACGGGCAACATAGCCACAAAAAGGCCGGTCAGGGCGACTCCGGCAGAGGTCAGTATCACGTCCCAGGTCTTGACGACCACAGGGTATGAACCGGATATGAAGCCGTTCGGCATTCTCACGAAACCGAATTTCTGCTGAAGGAAGCAGACAAGAAGCCCCAGGGCCACTCCCCCGGCCATTCCCAGCAGGGAGATGAGCCACCCTTCGAGCACGAAGGTGCGGCGTATCATACCCTCGGGAGCCCCCAGGCTGCGGAAGGTCCCTATATCTTCCTTCTTCTCTATTATCAGCATGGTCAGGCTGCCGAAGATGTTGAAGGCTATGATCAGCACGACAAAGAAAAGAATCAGCCATATCGCAGCCTTCTCATACTTCATCATCCTGAACATCGACTCGTTCTGCTGGCGGCGGTCCTTGACCGCCAGATCCCCGGGCAGGCCCTCTTCCAGCATTGAGCGCAACTCCCTGACATCCCGCTCCGAATACCCGTCCTTAAGCCTTATTTCCACCACGCTCACTTCCCTCTCGTAGTCCAGAAGTTCGCGCATGACCTCAATGGGCACTATCATCATCCTGTCATCAGCCTCGGAGCTCAGGGTGAAGATGCATGACGGCCAGGTGGTTACCATCTCGAGCCCGGCCATGGGATTGGCGAGGGATATTTTTCCCGAGCGGGACGGATACCACATCTCGATACCCGACAGGAAGCGGGGATTTATCCCCATCCTGTATGCCATTCCGGCTCCCACGCAGGCAAGAGGTATCTCTCCCTTATGGAGTTCGTATTCTCCCGTGACCAGATGATTATCCAGCAGGTCTTCCGTCTCCCAGACCTCGTCCACTCCCTTGGCGAGAGCCATGCCCTGCTTGCCGTCGTAGCTGACGTATATGTTTTCCTGAAGGGCTGTGCATATAGACTCTACACGGCTGTCGGCATACAGTCTGTCCCAGACCTCACCCTCGGGAATAAATACCTTGCCCTTGCGCGGGGTCACCGCCAGTTCCGGATCCGTGTCGGCCAGCATGGACTCGATTATGGAATTGAAGCCGTTGTAGACCGAGAGTATGATTATCAGTGCAGCCGTTCCCACAAGCATGCCAAGCGCGGATACCGCAGATATGATGTTAATCACATTGTGCGATTTCCGCGCGAAGAGGTAGCGCCTCGCTATGAAGAGGGGCAGCTGCACGTCGATGTTATTTCTTCAGAAGTTCCTCTATATGTTCGACATAGTCCAGCGAATTGTCCACGAACCATACGAGTTCGGGGACTATGCGAAGCTGATGGCGCACCAGTTTGCCCAGCTCTCCGCGATAGCTTCGGGAATTCTCGCCTATGATTTTCATCACCTCTTCAGTCTTTGACGAAGGGAAGATGCTCACATAGACCTTCGCGACAGAAAGGTCTGGGCTGATTTCTACGCCACTCACACTTACCATGGCCCCCGAAAATGCCGCCATGCCCTTGCTGCGTATGATTTCCGCCAGATCCTTCTGGAGTTCCGATGCGACCTTGAGCTGCCTTGTAGATGCTGTTCCTTCCATTTACTTAACTATGATGATGTAATAGTCCTTCTTACCTTTCTGGGCGAGGATGTACTTCCCGTCAATAATGTGGGACTCGTTGAGGGTTCCGTTAGGATCGGTTATCTTCTCCTTGTTGATGGAGAAGCCGTTGCCCTGAATCATCTTGCGGGCTTCTCCCTTTGAAGGGAAGACGCAGGTCTCTACTGCAAGGGCGTCAAGTATTCCGAGAGGAAGCTTTGCCTTCTCCACCTCGAAGGTCGGCACGCCGTCGAATACTGCGAGGAAGGTCCTCTCGTCGAGGCTCTTGAGATCCTCGGCAGTAGCTTTGCCGAAGAGCATCTGCGAAGCCTTCACTGCATTCTCATACTCTGCCTCGCCATGGACCATTATGGTAATTTCCTTCGCGAGAAGTTTCTGGAGTTCGCGACGCTCGGGACATTCTGAGTGGGCTGCGACTGCATTCTCTATGGTCTCTCGGTCAAGCATGGTGAAAATCTTGATGTATTTCACAGCGTCGTCGTCAGACACGTTGAGCCAGAACTGATAGAACTGGTATGGCGAAGTCCTGTCCGCGTCAAGCCAGATGTTTCCCTTCTCGGTCTTGCCGAACTTGCCTCCGTCGGCCTTGGTGATGAGGGGGCAGGTAAGGGCATAGGCCTCGCCTCCGTACATGCGGCGTATAAGCTCGGTGCCGGTGGTGATGTTGCCCCACTGGTCCGCTCCGCCGAGCTGGAGCTTAACGTTCTTGTTGTTGTAGAGATATGCGAAGTCGTAACCCTGGAGAAGCTGGTAGGTGAACTCCGTGAAGGACATGCCCTCTGAAGAGTCGCGGCTGAGGCGCTTCCTGACCGAATCCTTGCTCATCATGTAGTTCACGGTGATGAGCTTGCCTATATCGCGGGTGAAGTTGATGAAGGTGTAGTCCTTCATCCAGTCGTAGTTGTTTACCAGCTCTGCCTTGTTTGGTGCGTCTGAATTGAAATCGAGGAAGCGACCGAGCTGTGCCTTAATGCATGATACATTGTGCTCGAGAGTCTCCTCGTCGAGAAGATTGCGCTCCTTGCTCTTCATCGAAGGGTCGCCTATCATACCGGTAGCGCCTCCCACAAGAGCGTAAGGCTTATGCCCGCAATTCTGGAAGTGCTTGAGTATCATTATGCTGACGAGGTGTCCGATATGCAGGGAGTCTCCGGTAGGGTCTATGCCCACATAAGCGGAGGACATGCCCTTCATGAGTTCTTCTTCCGCACCGGGGGTGATGTCATGAATCATTCCCCTCCACTTGAGTTCTTCTACAAAGTTTTTCATCGTATGTATTTTCTGTCATTTCTCTGTCTATCCGGCAAATTTAATGATAATTGGCAAATATGCATAGTGCCGGACAAAAAGAGAAGGAGCGCCTGCATTTCGCAGAAGCTCCTTCAGGAAATATTTCGAGCAAATCAGAAAAGTCCCTACTTGATGATCTTGGCAGATATGCCGAGAAGGTTGTAGGAGTAGTCGGCCATCCACCAGTTGGTGCTGTGAGCCTCAAGCTCTTCTGTCGCAGCATTAGGAAGCTGTTCCACGGTGCCTGTCTTTGCAGCCATGCTCTCGACGCAGAAGAGTCCCTTCTTTCCGGAAGCAGTCTTGAAGACATATACCTTGCCGGCTGCAAGAGCCACGCTTTCCTCGGTAGGATCGGCGATGGCCTCTATAGGAGAGGCGTCAACCTTGGTAATTGCCGCATATTCAGCCTTTGAGAGGCTTGTGAGGGCAAAGAGAGTGGTGCCGAGGCCTGAAAGGTTAGGAAGCTTGCAGAACTCGCTGCGCTTTGCAGGAGATATCGCGCAAGGAGCGCCGTTTATCTGACCGAAAGCGATGTCGATTTCCTTCTTGTAGTTCTCCACGTTGTCGGTAGTGCGGAGATAAGCCCTGCCTCCCAGCCAGCCTGCATAGTAGCAGCCGTAGTAAACCTCGGCAGTCTCGATGAGGAGATTGTCGTTGAGAATCACTGAAGCGGCAACTTCCACCACCAGGTTCTTGGCAAAAGAGTTACCGTTGATATCGGTTGCTATGACACGTATTGCCGCGTTTTCCGTAAGATCAGTGAAGGTGACGGTGGTTGAAACGCTCTTCTCTGCAGGGGTGAAGGACTGCACCTCTATAAGCTCGCCCTGGGCTCCTGTCCTGTTGTTTGCCTTGTAAACCGCCAGTTCTGAAATTCCGTCAGCAGAAGTCACCTTGACTGTGGTTTCATAGCTATAGGTACCCTTTGCAAGGCTTACGATGTTGCTTTCGCCAACACCCTGAAAGGCTATGGTTGTCGGTGCGGTATAGTCAACATTGAACTCGAACTTGCTGCATGATGCTGCACCAAGGGCGAGAACCGCTACCAATGAAACTTTTGAAAACAATTTCATAATGTATCTTAATTATTTTGTTATCGGTATAATCTATTAATAACCAGGATTCTGCCATATTCCAGGGCAGCTATTGACATCCTTGACAGGAATAGGGGAAAGGTTCATCCTGTCTGCGTACGAACGCTTCGCGAAAGACTTGAAGCTATAAATGGCTCCGCTTCTTGTGATGCCGGTTGGTTCAAGTCCGTCAATCACGTCCTTCGCAATTTTCCAGCGGCGTATGTCGAAGAATCTGTGCTCCTCCCACGAAAGTTCCACGCGGCGTTCCCTGCGTATGCGTTCACGAAGCTGGTCCTGAGTAAAGTCGGAAGCTTTGAGGTCCTTGGTTATGCCGGCTCTCTTGCGTATGCGGTTGAGCTGGGCAACCGCCTTCTCACGAGCCGCTCCGTTGTCTTCAGCTTCGTTGATAGCCTCTGCATAGTTGAGAAGCACCTCGGCATATCTCATTGACGGGAAGTTCATGGTCGTTTTACCGCTGTTCATGTGGTCCACGCGGTCGTCAAGGAACTTGCACACGAAATAGCCTGAAACCCACTTGTCCGGGGTGGAGATGTCCACCGTCACATTGGAACCCTTCACGAGCCAGGTCATACCATCGTGGAGGACGGTCTGGTCAAGACGAGGGTCGCGGTTGGCGTAAGGTTTCTGGTCGTCATAGCCGGATTCTGTCCTGATACCGGTGCGGCGGAGGGTCTTCGGGTCATAATTGAAAGGCTGGCTGCCGTCAAGCATGTCAAATGCATCCACAAACTCCTGGGTCACGCAAGTGCTGAGTTCCTTGTTGGTGTTCCAAGGATTGAAAGGAGGAAACAGGTTGTAAAGTTCACCATTGCCTCCGTCCTCGTTGTTGTAGAAGAAGATATACTCGTTGTTGTACCTGGTGTTGAAGAGATATGCATAACTCTTCTCAGGAGCCTCGGAATCCACATAGAGGTCGTAGTAGCCGTTATTGTCAGCATACTGTATCATCTCAAGAGCAGCATCCGCTGCAGCCTTCCAGCTGACACCCGACTCGCTGTGGAGTGGGCTGGCGGCATAGAGGAGTGTTCTCGCCTTGTAAGCGAGGGCGGCTCCTATGGACGCACGGCCATAATCCTGGCCTTCCGGATGGGCAAGAAGTCCTGAAGATGGCTTTGCGAGTTCGGTGAACTCGTTCACCAGCCACTCCACGCAGGTCTTCTCGTCAGCACGCACGAGGGTCTTGTCGAAAGGGTCCTCCCTCTTCTCGGAAATCACGAAAGGACCGAACCAGCGGTAAAGTTCGTGGTAGTATAGAGCCCTGAGGAAGCGCGCCTCAGCCTTGGACTGAATCTTTTCAGCCTCCTCAAGAACAGAATTGTCCACATTCTCGAGGAAACCGTTGGCCTGGCGTATTGCAGTGTAATACCAGTTCCAAGGATGGGTATTCGCAACGGGGTTCATACTTGCCGTGATGGCTCCGCTTGCGTACTGGTTGAGCTTCGCAACCGAACTGCCCATCTCTCCAACACCGTCATCTGTGGCATTATCCATAAGACAACAGGTTGTGTTCATATCCTTCATCCTGCTGAAAGTGAGTTTGTTGGTACTGGTATACTCACGAGTGCGGGCATAAAGGTCAAAGAGGACGCGGCGGGTGTATGTCACGTCGGCATAAACCTGCTCCTCCGTGATGTTGTTGAGGTCCGCGCTGTCATCACCGAGGCCGTCCGACTTGTTGCAGGAAACGGCTGAGAAAGCGAGGGACATCGAAGCTATGAAATATAAGGTCTTTTTCATTGTCGGCTGCATTTTAGAAATTGACGTTCACGCCGAAGTTGTAGATCTTCTGCTGAGGGTACATGTAACCATTGGTCCTTGGAGACTCAGGGTCAATCTTCTTCACCTTGTCCCAGGTGTAGAGGTTGTATCCGTTCGCATATAGACGAATCGAGCTCATCCTTATCTTCTTGGTCCACTTCTTGGGAAGAGTGTAGCCAAGCTGTACGTTCTTAAGACGGAGGTAACTTGAATCGTAGGTCCAGAAATCAGAGACGTAGTAGTTGTTGGTATTCTCAAGAGACTGGCGGTTGAGCCTTGGATAGGTCGCAGTCGCAGCCGTTTCAGGAGTCCAGCGGTTCTTGTGCTCTTCATAGTAGCATCCCCACATATTGTCGTATCCGAGGTCACCGTAAAGCTGGACTGATGAACGGGTCGCGCCCTGGAACATCACGCTGAGGTCAATGCCCTTCCAGCTTGCGCCGAGATCTACGGCATAGGTAATTTCCGGGACGACATTGAAGCCTATGATGGTCTGGTCATTCTCGTTCACGACACCGTCACCGTTGATGTCGGCATACTTGCTGTCGCCAGGCATGAGGTTGGTGAGTCCGAACTGGGTAGGAGAAGCGGCGATTTCCTCATAAGACTGGAAGAAGCCTATATGATGATAGCCCGTATACTGGCCGATGGAGTGACCCTTCGAGTACATATAGTCGTAAGGCTGGTCTGCCTCGCCATTCTCTATGATGGTGTTGTGGGCATAACCCGCATTACCCTTTATATAATATCTAAAGTCACCTATGCGGTTGTCATACCCAGCCTCAAACTCGAAACCTTCGTTGTCGATTATACCGATATTGTCCGGAGACATGGCGGTAAGGCCGGAGACGAGGGTGAAGTTAGCAGGTGTATTGAGAATGTCAGTACGATGTTCGTAGAAGTAGTCGCCGCTGAAAGTGAAGTGATTGTCGAACCATTTGGTGTCAAAGCCCACGTCAAACTTGCGGGAAACCTCCCAGGATATGTTCTCGTTTGCCGGCTTACCCTCCACGAGACCTGTGGTCTTGGCATTCCATGTGTCGCCGAAAGAATAAGACTTGCCGCCATTGTATGAAGACAGGTAGTAGTAGGCGAAGCTGCCGAGATTGTCGTTACCCACGATACCGTACGAAGCCCTGACCTTTGCAAAGTTTATAACTTTCTTTGCAGGCTTCATCCATGGTTCCTCGGTGATTACCCAACCTATAGAACTTGCAGGGAAGACCTGATACTGGTGTCCCTTGGCGAAACGGTTGGAACCGTTATAGCCCATGTTGATTTCGAAGAGGTACTTGTTCAGGTAGTTGTAATTCACCCTGGCGATGAGGGCCTTGTATACGTGAGGCACATAAGAGTATGTGGTACCTGTGGCAGGAACATTCTTCGAAGTGTAGGTCACGAGAGCCACGGCATTGACATTATGCTTCTGGGCGAAACTTCTCTTGTAGCGTACGGCAAACTCAGCATAGGTGTTGTATGTAGCAGCCGTCGTGCCTGAACCCTTGTTAGGGAGCACACCTGCAAGACCCTGGGTATAGGAATCTCCGGCTGCATTGTATGAATAGATATATGGTCTCTGTTCGACACCCCACCAACTTCCCCACGATGCATCGTAAGAGAAATTGCCAGTGAGCTGAAGGCCCTGGACATAATCATCAAGGTCGTATGCGAACTGGATGTTATCCTGAAGTTTGGAGTTGAAGGTCCTCTTGAAACCGGTATATGCAAGGGTAACGAGAGGGTTCTGACGCCAAACGCCGATAGCCGCACCCATGGAGCCGTTCCTGTTCACTATAGGGAAGGCTGCCGGAGAGTTACGATAGAACATACCGAAGAGTCGCATATCCTCACCGCCGAAACTGTCATATCCCGCAGGCTGGTTCTGCTTGCCGTTTATATAGGCAACGTTTATCTTGACGTCGAGCCTCTTGGTCAGCTGAATGTCGAGGTTGGTACGGGCTGTAAGCCTATTGTACATATAGTCGGCATTGTAGTTAGGCTGCTGGAGAAGGTCTGCAAGTTCAGGCTGGGCAGCGATGAGCTGCTGCATCACCGGCTTCTCCTTGATCTTATCGACTCTGGTCTCGAACATACCATCCTGGGTATAGTAGCCCACAGAAACATAGTACTTCACATTCTTGTTGCCGCCGGAAACGTTGATGTTGTATTTCTGGCGGTTACCATCCTTTGTGAAGGTCTCCACGAAGTTGTTGTTGGGATGGGTGAAAGGATCAAGGCCTGTGGCATAGAGGTAGTTGTCATACTCGCTGAGCGGGTAGGTGTTAGGGTTGGTGGCTATGTTGGAAGGGTCGAGACCGCGGTTGATTGCGCCTTCCCTCTGAAGCCTCGAGGTCCACCATGAGTCAAGATACTGGGTGACACGATTGTACTGGGTGAGACCGTACTCTGCAGAGAAACCGATCTTAGCCTTGCCGTCGTTACCGCGTTTGGTAGTCACGAGTATGACACCGTTTGCACCGCGCACACCGTAAACCGCCGTTGCAGACGCGTCCTTGAGGACAGACACGCTCTCGACGTCATCGCTAGGAATCTGGGAGAGGCTTCTCTCAACACCGTCTACGAGCACGAGCGGACTTGTACTGGTTGTTGATGAACGTCCGCGGATATAGAGCGTTGCGTCGTCACCGCCCGGACGGCCTGAGGTCTGGCGGGATGCGAGACCCGGGATACGTCCCGAGAGTGCGTTGGAAACGTCTGAAGTAGGAGTAGCTATGAGTGCGTCATTGTCGACATTTGAAATCGCTCCCGTGATGGAGGCCTTCTGCTGTGTGCCGAAGCCGACAACAACAGCCTCTTCGAGCTGGTTCTTCACGATTTCGAGGGTTGCATTGATAACAGCCCTGTTACCGACTGTAGCCTCATAGTCCTTGCAACCCATATATGAGAACACGAGGACAACGTCTCCGGCCTTAGGGATGCTGATGCTGTACCTGCCGTCGGTGTCTGCCATGATGATGGTGTTGGTACCCTTGATCATGACATAAGCTCCGGCGAGAGGCTCACCTTCGGTATCCCTGATGGTACCTTTGACAGTGACCTGCGCATACGACACGAGGGCCGAAAGCGCCAATATGACTGTAAGTAATATTCTTTTCATCTTCGATACCTTTTATTAATAGCCTGGATTCTGCTGGATAGCCTTGTTGAGCTTGAGCACTGACTTAGGGATAGGCGAGAAATACATGTTTGAAGTAAAGGTGCGCCTGTTGTCAGCCTCAAAATACTTGTATGCCAGGTTTGAGCCGGTCTTGGTAATCTCCACGCCATGGACAGGCTTGTTGAGAACTTCTTCGGCGTCAAGCCACCTGCGGAGGTCGAAATATCTCTGACCCTCGAAGCAGAGTTCCACGCGGCGCTCTCTCTTGACAACCTTGTTCATGAAATCCTCTGCCGAGGTTATGCCGTTGTAGAACTTGTCGGTGGATGCATTGTAGCCGGCCCTCTTACGAATTGCCTGGATGGCACCGAGAGCAGTGAGGCCATAGCCTTCAGGATCCACATTGAAATCACCGTAGCCGTTTACCATGGCCTCTGCATAGAGCAGGTAAATGTCTGAAAACCTTATTATAGGCCAGATGTGGAAATATGTTCCCGGAGAGGCAGCCGTGAAGTTGATTTTCGGGCTGAGGTGCTTCGCAAGGTAGTAACCGGTCGTGGTTGAATGGTCAGTAGTTGCGTTGAGGGCATCCTTGGTGGCACCGTCACCTATATGGGTGTAAATCTGGCTCGCAAAGGTCTTGCATCCCTCGTATGCTATGAATGCATCGAAACGGCGGTCGCGTCCGGTATAGACTGTGGCCGTTCCATCTGTCATCACGGATATGTCGCTGCCGTCGGACTTGGTGAAAGCATTCACAAGGTCCTGGGTAGGTACAGTGCCGCCGCCGTTATTCTTGGAAAGAGAAGGCGGATAATGCCTGTTCTCCATGGAGTTGTTCTTGGCAGCAGTCTTCATCACTATCCATTCTGCACAGTTTCCGTTTGCATTGAAAATTGCCGTATTGAAAGCTGCAGAGTTGTTGGCTGCCACAAGGGCATAACCGGTTCCCTTAAGGTTAATCACTGCAGCACAGGCTGCAGCGGCTCTCTTCCAGCGGTCAGTGACTTCTGGATAGTCTGAAGGAACGGTTGCAGCGGTGTAGCCAATCAGAGGGTTGGTGTTGCCTTCCTGATTGTAAAGAGGGCTGGCAGCATAAACGAGAGTCTTGGCCTTGATTGCAAGGGCGGCGCCCTGAGTCATTCGGCCGACTTCCGAGTTGGCAAGTTTCACAGGAAGGTGGTTGGCAGCGGAATCGCAGAGAGCGACAATATGCTCGACGCAGTCTGCGAAAGTATCGCGTGTCTTGCCTTCAAGAGCCTCCTCGTCATCAAGTCCCATATACTCGTCGATTATAGGGAAACCGCCGTAGTGCTGGAGCAGGATGAAGCCATAGAGAGCCTGAAGTGCATTCATCTCATTGTAATACCTTTCAAGGAGTTCCTCAACAGCAGCCTCGGTCTTGCCGGCAAGGAAAGGCTTGTAGGTCGTGAGGCCGTACTGGGCGAAAAGAGCCTGATGAATGCCGCGGTAGCAGTTTGCCCACGGATTGAGTATAGGGCTGTCCGCAGAAACGTTGCCACGCGCAAGCTTGTGCACGTTGGAGCCTGAAGCTGTAGCCATGGCATCGTCGGTGGCGCAGTCAAGGAAGGCATTGCCCACACAGTTGTAGCCGTCAGGGATAAAGCTGTAAGCCATATTGGAAGGCTTCAGATAGTTGGCCTCGGTGATGAGGGCAGCCTCTTCCGTGAGGTAGTGGTAAGGCTCCTCGTCAAGATAGCCGCAGGAAACAGCACAGAGGCAAAGCGAAATAGCTGATATGTAGATATATTTCTTCATGTCCGTCTGTTTTAGAAGGTTATACGGCCGCCAAGGCTTATGTTCCTGGTGACAGGAATGTTGGAGAGACCGTTGGAATACTCAGGATCTCCGTAAGGATAGTCTGACCAGGTGAAGAGGTTGTAGCCTGAAACATAGATGCAGGAGCCGCCCTTGAAGTTGTATGCAAGTTCCACCCTCTTGAGCCTCAAGTAGTCTGCGTCACAGACGAAAAGGTCGCTCGACTGGGTGTTGTTTGCAGAGGATGCTCCGAGGGTGGTTCGAGGGAGCATGTACTGAGGGGTTTCCGGAGTCCAGTACTGAGTCTGGTGAGAGTAGATTGTGGTGTAGCTTGTGAATGGCTCAAAATCTATCTCGGTGAGAGAGTGTGAGACATGGGCTGCACCCTGGAAGAGCAGGTTGAGGGATACGGGGCCATAGCTGAGACCAAGGTTGAAACCATAGAAAATCTCAGGAATGTTGTTGTATCCTATAGGAACGCGGTCGTTGGTGTCGATTACACCGTCGCTGTTGATATCCTTGTACATGATATCGCCCGGCTTGACCTCAGACCAGTTCTGGGTTGCGTGAGCGGCAATCTGCTCATAACTCTGGAATATGCCCTCCACTACGTAACCAAGTTTTCTTCCGTGAGAGAAACCTATGGGACTCACATAGTAGAACTGCTCGTCAAGGGAGCCGTTCTTGAGGAGGGTATTCTTTGCATAGGTGAAAGTTCCGCCCAGTCTGTAGCCGAACTTGCCTATTTTATCTCTGAGGCCGCCTCCGATTTCCCATCCGGATGATTCAGTTGCTCCGATGTTTGAGCTGATGCTGACCTCGGAATTGAGTCCGAGAAGGGTGCTTATGCGGTTGTTCGCAGTATAGCTTTTGTCCCTGTTGTCTTTCCACCAGTCAAAGTTGAAGTACAGCCTGTCACCGAAGAGAGAGGCGTCGAGTCCTACGTTAAGCTGTCGGACGTTTTCCCAGGTGAGACTGGTGTTGGCTATGTTCGACTCGTAGTAACCGGCAAGGTTGGTACCCATGGCCTGTGCGGTCACAAAGATACTGCCGACATTCTTGATCTGGCTCTTGTATGTGAACTGGTCCACGCCGCGGGAGTTGCCTATCTGTCCGTATGAAGCGCGGAGCTTGAGGAAATTGATTGCCTTGGACTCCTTGAGGAACTTCTCGTTGGAGATGGTCCATCCAGCGGAAACGGTTGGGAAGAAGCCGAACTTGTGACCCGGAGCGAAGCCGTACCAGCCCTGGTAGATGCCCGTAACGTCTATGCCGTAGCGGTGGTCATAATTGTAGCTTGCGTACCCGTATATGCTCTGATAGCGGTTAGGAACCCCGTTGTCTGCAGAAGATTCGAACTGCTCGTATGAAGCGGCTGCCGATATGTTGTTCCTGCCGAACGAACGGTCATAGCCAATCTGGCCTGAAATGGTCAGATAGCGGTTGCCGCTCTTGCCCTCGACCGTGTTCGAGAGGTTTCCGTCGTTGCCGGTCTTCTGATAGAGGCCGTCCACGATTGGGGTGTAGTAGGCGTAGCCTCTGGTACGCTGGATTGTGGAGTTGGTCTGGCTGTCCAGCGAGAAGTTGAGTTTGGCATAGAGCCCCGGGGTGATAACGTCGAGGTCCTGGCGGAGCTGTGCGCTGAGAGAGCCGTACATCTTCATCGAACGGCTGTAGCCCGAGCGGTTCATATAGGCCCACGGGTTTGTGTTGTAGGTGCTTCCCGCAACGAGTTTGTCGCCCATAGGGGTTATGAGGTTACCGTCCTGGTCGGTGTCACCCTCCTTGAACCAATAGTACTCCGGGAAGGCATTCGCTGGAGTCTTGCACAGAAGGTTGTAGAGAGTAGTCGCAGCGGTGTTCGGCATATTTTCCCTCTTGAACCAGCCGTAGAGATCCACGTTGAGGTGAGTTGACGAAGTCACGTCCACCGTGATGTTCGAGCGGTAATTGTACCTGTCGGCGTTGTTGTTCGTGTCATAGCCGAGGTCCTTCTCGGTATTGAACATGCCCGGCTGGTGCAGATAGCCGAAATTCACGAAATAGGTCGCGTTCTTCATGCCGCCCTTGATGTTGACGTTATAACGCTGGAGAAGCCAGTTTTTCTTGAAATACTTGTTTCTCCATGCGACATCGGCATAGCCCTCCGTTCCCTGCTGGTAGTTGAAGATATCATACTCCGAGTAGGTCGGATTGAGACCGTCGTAAAGCTGGGCAATGTTGTAATGCTTTGCATAGCCGGCAGAACTGAGCGGCTCATAGGAATCGATGGGATCCTCAAGGATGAGTTGGGCAGCAAAGTCGACCTTTGGCTTTCCGGAGATTCCCTTCTTCGTTGTGATGAGTAGAGCGCCGTTGGCAGCGCGCATGCCGTAGATGCCTGTCGCAGCAGCGTCCTTCAGGACTTGTATTGACTCGATTTCCTCGGCAGTAAGTGTGGCAAATGCCCTCTCCAATCCGTCGACAAGGACCAGTACGCCATTGTTCGGCGAGCGCTGTCCCCTGATCCAGTATGAAGCGTTGCCGCTCTCAAGCCCGCTCTCTGACTGGCGGAGCATGAGGCCCGGAACAATGCCCATCAGGTCTTCGGTCAGGAAAGTTGTGGCAGATGTCATGAGATCCTCGCCCTTGACCACGAAGACGGATCCGTTGTAGTCAGACTTGGCCACCTTTCGGTAACTCAGGTCGAGAACAGTCGAATCCTTCGCCGGAGCTTCCTGGGCGACAGCGGCCTGCGCAGTCATCAGGAAGATTGCCAGGAGCGAAAGCATTCTGCAATGATTGTTTCTCATGTTGGTTATGGATTAATGGTTGTTTAGTTAGTTTATCGTTTTAGCCTAACAAATATATCGAAACGGGGGAGACTTTCCAAAGGAAAGGAAACAGACGTTCACTTTTGAAGAAAAATTACCCTATAAATGAAAAAATTTTCACACAGGAAATTTGTTCCGATTCGGAAAAAGGAGGACGGGCTGAAGGAAAGCGGCAAAAACGAAAAAGAGGCCAACCCCTATCCGGCCTTTGAATCAGCCTCTTGGATTAACCTCCTGCGGGTGCCCAGTCGGATTCGAACCGACGACATTCAGAACCACAATCTGACGCTCTAACCAACTGAACTATGGGCACCATGTTCATTGGGACTGCAAAGGTAAGCAAAAATCCTTAACTGCAAAATCTTTTTTCCAATAATCAGAAACGGGCCACCTCAAGAACCAGTTTTCCCTCATACCAGGTATCCCCGACCACATTGTCAAGGCGCCAGGTGGAAACGGAGCCGGCAGGCAACCTGAACTTCATCATGGCGTTGGCTATCTCCTCGTTCACGTCTCCCCCCTTAAGATAAAGTATACCCTCCGAGTATCTTCCCTTTACCCATGGCAGGAAATTATCGAGTGAGGTCACCGCCCGCGACACCACCCAGTCGTACTTTCCGGGGAGGCTCTCTGCCCTGGCGTTCACACATTCCACATTCTCCAGTCCAAGGGCAGACGCCACGGACGAGGCGACTGTTATCTTCTTCGCAATCGAATCGCACAACGTGAACTTCACCTTGGGGAAAAGTATAGCCAGAGGTATGCCGGGGAAACCGCCTCCCGTACCCAGGTCAAGCACCTTCACCCCACCGGCCTTCCATTTCTCCAGTACCTCGGGCCTGCGGTTCAGCAGATAAAGCGCAATGCCGAGGGAATGCAGGACATGATGGGCATAAATCCCGTCCATATCCTTTCTGGAAATCACGTTTATCTTTGAATTCCAGTCCCTGTACAAGGCATCCACGGCCCTGAAACGCCTTTTCTGTTCTTCCGTCAGAGAGCCCCACTCCTGCTCGAACAGGGCCTCGAATACATCATAATCCATATCAGTCATCCTCCTCGTTAGAAGGGAGCATTATCTCGTCCGATGTCTCCATCATCTTCTGAAGTTCGTCCTTGGCCCTTCTTATCCTTGTCCTTACCGTATTCAGCGGAAGACCGAGTTTCCCGGCTATCTCGCTGTAATCCAGATCGTCTATAAGCCGGAGTCTCGCCACATCCCTGTAGAGGTCCCCAAGCTCGTCTATATAAAGCATCAGCTTGTCATACTCCTCCCTGGTACTGAAATCCTCCTCCGGATCCTTGCCCGGATCGGGAATTGCTACAACTGCAGTCCCCTCTCCCAGACCGGGATCTATGGGGGTGGTCGGCATGTTGAGTTGCTCGCTCCTGCGCCTTCCGGCCAGGTCGAGAGCCGTGTTCCAGCCTATCTTGTACAACCATGTCCTGAAGGCAGCCTTTGCCGGGTCGAACTTCCTTATCTGCATGAATGCCTTGAGAAAGCTCTCCATCACCACATCCTCAAGGTCTTCCTGCACGGGGATTATCTTCGAGAGATGGACCTTCAACCCGCCCTTGTAGCGCTCAAAAAGCTTCATGAAGGCCGTCTGACTGCCCGCCGAAGCCTGCTGTATCAGTCCCGCATCATCCATGCGGCAGGCATCAGTGTGCTTCGAGCCAGTCTTTGCCATAATTACATTCAACTATCAGCGGCACCTGAAGCGCCACCACGTTTTCCATAGTCTCCCTGACCAGCGCGGAAAGCCTTTCCACCTCGTCCGGAGCAGCCTCGAACACAAGTTCGTCATGAATCTGAAGCACCATGCGGCTCTTCATGCCCTCCTCCTCCATCCTTCCGTCTATCGCGATCATGGCAAGCTTGATTATATCAGCCGCAGTGCCCTGTATGGGGGCGTTGACTGCATTGCGCTCGGCCATGGAGCGGACCACAGCATTGGACGCGTTGATGTCCGGGAGATAGCGCCTGCGTCCGAACATGGTTTCCACATACCCCTTCTCCCTTGCGTCAGCGAGGGTTTTCTCCTTGAACTTCACGATGGACGGGAAGTTTTCGTAATATTCGTCTATGAGAGTCTGCGCTTCCTTCCGGCCCACACCGAGATTCTTCGCCAGCCCGAAGGATGATATTCCGTACATGATGCCGAAATTCGTCGTCTTTGCCGCACGGCGCTGGTCGGAACTCACTTCCTCCGCAGGGATACCGAAAATCTTTGCTGCCGTAGCCCTGTGAACGTCTTCGCCCCTCCTGAAAGCCTCGACCATATGCTCATCGCCGCAAAGACAGGCCATTATCCTGAGCTCTATCTGCGAGTAGTCGGCGGAAAGCATGAGCCAGCCCTCGCGTTCCGGGACGAAGGCCTTGCGCATCATCTTCCCCCTTTCGGTGCGTATGGGTATGTTCTGGAGGTTCGGCTTGGAGGAACTCAGGCGCCCCGTGGACGTAAGTGTCTGGTTGAAGGTCGTATGTATGCGTCCGGTGAGCGGTGAGATAAAGCCCGGGTAAGGTTCTATATATGTGGACAGGAGCTTTTTCACTCCCCTGTATTCAAGTATGTCGCCTATCACGGGACTGCGGTCCGAAAGTGCGGAAAGAGTGTCCTCATCCGTCTTCCAGCTACCCTTTGACGGCTGTTTGGCCTTCGGGTCCAGCCTGAGTTTCTCAAATACCAGCACCCCGACCTGACGCGGAGAGGAAATGTTGAATTCAGGGTCTCCCGCAGCCTCGCGCACCCTTGCCTGAATCTCGTCGAGCAGGCTTCGCAGGGAACGGGTGAAATCCTCAAGCGAGTGCAGGTCCACCTTGACTCCCGTCATCTCCATCTTTGCAAGCACCTTCAGCAGCGGCTCCTCTATCTCCTCATAGAGAGGCCATATTCCCTTGTCCTCCAGTTCCTCGCGAAGCTTCACAACCAACATGCCGGCAGCGATGGCCTCGCGCAGCCTGAGTCCCTCCGCATCCTCGTCCACGCCGTCAAAAAGCGTTGCCTCCCCGGACGGAGCGGAACCTTCCAGACTCACTCCCAGGTAACTGCCTGAGAGTCCGTCAAGGGAGTGGCTGCGTTCGGGATTGAGCACATAATGCATGAGCTCCACGTCCATGAGCCTGCCCTGAAGTTTCACTCCTTCTTCCAGAAGCCTGCGGTACAAACCTTTCATCGCGTATCCGCATTTTGCCACCGAAGCATCGGAAAGCAGAGGTTTGAGCGCGCCTCCGTCAGCAGGAGCTTTCACATATGAGCCATCGGCAGTGGCGGCAATCAGTCTGTCACCGTCAAGCAGAAGGGCACATGCTCCCCCCTCGGCAGCCTTGACGCAAAAATCGGATGCTCCCAGTTCTACAAGCTCGGGAAAGGCGGTGGAAGACTTCCGTGCCGTTTTCTCCGAAGCCTTTATGCCGGACAGATATTTCTTCAGCGACCCGAATTCGTAATGGTCGAACATAGCGGCAATCGCCGGATCCCAGTCCGATGAATAAAGCATATCTTCCGTCCTTACGTCGCTCAGGTCTATGTCTGTCTTGATTTTCACCAGCCAGTTGCTCAGCTCGAGATGTCCTGCTGCCTGCGCGAAAGCCTCTTTCTGCCTTGGAGTCAGTTCCTCAAGGCGGGCATATATGTTCGCCACGCTGCCAAACCTGGCCAGCAGCTTTGCGGCACCCACTTCGCCTATACCCTTGACTCCCGGTATGTTATCCGCAGAATCCCCGCAGATGGTCAGCATATCCACAACTTGCGAAGGCTCTGAAATGGCATATTTCTCACATATTTTCACCTTGTCGAAAACCTCATCAAGCTGGCCCGCCTTCGAAGGCCTGTACTGGAATATATGGTCCGCCACCAGTTGACTGTAATCCTTGTCCGGGGTCACCATATACACGTCAAGCCCCTCAGCGGCACAGCGGCACGCCATAGACCCAATCACGTCATCGGCTTCGAAGCCTGGACGCATCAGCACGGGGATACGCATCATCCCGCAGAGTTCCACAAGAGGCTGGAGGGCATCTTTCACAAGTTGGGGCGTAGGAGGTCTGGTCCCCTTATACTCAGGATAGCGCTCGTGGCGGAAGGTCTTCCCCGGAGGGTCGAATGCGACGGCAAGATGGGTCGGATGCTCCCTCTCCACCAGTTCAAGCAGATATTTTGTGAATCCGAAGAGTATGGACATATCCTCACCCTTGGAATTGACCATAGGACGGCGCAGGAACGCATAATACATCCTGAACACCAAAGCATGTCCGTCTATCAAGAAAAGTCTGTTCATGCCATAAAGGTAAGGCTTTTATCCGAAAACACGGAAAGCGCAGCCTGTTTCATCGCCTCCGCGCCTGTAGCTTCCACCAGCCTGACAATACCCTGCGCGTCCGGCGCGGAGAAGGCCAGAGTGCGGTCAGCCACGGTAAGGGCATCATGGATGTCGTGACACGAGAACATGATTGCCGTCCCGGAGGAGTGCGCTGCGTCGCGGATGGCAAGCAGGACCGACCTCCGGTTCTCAAGGTCAAGGAAGCTCGCAGGCTCGTCCAGCAGCAGAAGATCGGAACGCCGTGCTAGGCCCGAAGCGATGCACACCTTCTGAAATTCTCCGTCGCTCAGGGTCGAGAGATCACGATCCATGAACGCATCCGCCTTCAGCCTGGCAAGGGCCTTCTCCGCCCCGGCCGGAGCCACATCCTTCGGAAGCAGCATGAACTCCCTGACGGTGAACCCCTTGACCTTAGGTACGCGCGTAGGCAACATGGTCACCTTCAAGTCTTCGCCGAAGTTCTCTCCGTCAAGAGGCTTCTGCAGCCCGGCGAGCGTGCGCATCAAGGTGGTCTTCCCGCTTCCGTTGGCGCCACAAAGCAATACGCACTCCCCTCTCTCCACAGAGAAGGAAATGCCTCCGCACAGCACCCGGCCTGCATTTCCTATGCTGAAAATTCCCGTCTTCATCTTCTCATCAATGCTCCCATCACGAAAGGTATTCCCACTATTGCCATCGCACTCCCGGCAGGCAGGGCCAGGGCGCTGGCCTGGACAAGAAGGTCAGCGCAGGCACATAGCGTCCCTCCGCACATTACCGCTACAGGCAGCAGAACTGCAGTCGTATTCTTTCCAAGCAGCCGTCTGGCTATATGAGGCGCCGCAATCCCTACAAAACCTATGGGGCCGCAGAAGGCGGTGACCGCGCCGGTCTGCAGGCAGCAACTCAGCAGGGCTGCCGTCCTTATCCTGCGCGGACTCCTGCCCGACATGAGGGTAAAATCGTCGCCGAACTGAATGGCATCCAGACCGCGGGCAGAAAAAACGGGTATGGCAAGGCCGATTGCCACAAATAGCAGGAGAAGAATCAGGCGGGACCATGGAGCCTCGCTGAAACTGCCGGCAGACCAGCTGCAGTATAGCCTCAGGGCAGACTCTCCCGCCCCGCTCTGGAGCATGGTCACGAGGGCCCCCGTTATGAACCCCAGCATCACGCCGAACAGCAGCAGCACGTTACCCGAGCCCGTTCTTGATGACACGGCAACCATCAGCAATGCTGCGGCCGCGGCCCCGAGAAAGGCCGCTCCCGCAAGTCCCAAGCTTCCGTCCGCGACCGTTTGCGCGAGTCCGCAACCTCCAGCGTACGGAAAGGATGCAACTGCACGAGCCCCCGCCCCCATCAGATAAAGGGCCGCACCCAGGGAGGCTCCCCCGCTCACGCCCATGATGTGGGGATCCGCAAGAGGGTTGCGGAAAATGTCCTGCATCTGTAATCCTCCGGCCGAAAGAGCCATACCGCAAAGGAGGGCTGTCAGCACCCGCGGAAGCCGGAAATCCCGCACCAGAACTGTTGCAGGGCCTTCCGGACCGGTTCCTAATGCACTGATGACATCTCTGACGCCGATGGCCGCACCCCCGAAAAGCAGATCTGCGGCTGCAGCCAGCACCATCGCCGAGAAGGCAAAGCCCAGCACCAAGTATTTTCCCGTTTCCGCTCTATACATAGACCTTCAAAAGAGTTCCGTTCTCCGGCTCGACATCTGCCGGCAAGCCTGCAAATATATGGAATCAACGGCCGAATCCCCAACTTTATACTTGAAAAACTTGGCGCGCGAGTGATTTTTCTTTGGTCATATGTCGCGAATTTTTGCTATTTTCGTAGTCTCATGCGGCATTATAAGTCAATAAAATATATGAAAAAAAGCAAAATGAATCCATTTTTGGCGGCAGGCCTCTCTGTAATCCTGTCATTAAGCGCAAGTTGCGAAAAGACACCCGACACGGCAGGCGGTAATGATGACAATGATACCATCCCCGCAAGGGTGACGGACGTCCAGAAGACCCCGACAATAGGTAAGGACGACAACGGTTTCAGATTGGCCTGGGATTATTCCACGGAGAAAAAACTCATGGACCGAGGTGGATATGCCAGGATTCTGAGGCTTCAGGACGGATCGTACATACTTGCCACGGAAGACCACAGCAGCAATGTTGTCGTCAGGAAAAGCAAGGACGGAGTGCAGTGGGACAACAAGATAATCGTGTTCAGCCCGTCGCAGGAAGGCGGTGTGAGCGCGAATGCATGCAATGCCGAGGTGTTCCAGATGAGCGACGGCACCCTCATCTGCGGAGCCAACTACAGACCGGTGTCGGAAGGGAAAGCAAGCTGGTCAATAGCAGTGAGCCGGAGTTTCGACAACGGAGAACACTGGGAAGAGCCCAAAATCATATATCGTGCAGGCATGAAGGGTGCAGACGGTTGCTGGGAGCCATGCTTCCTCCAGCTTCCGTCCGGGGAACTTCAGGTCTATTTTGCCAATGAAGGGCCATATACCACTTCTTCAGAGCAGGAGATTTCCATGCTTCGCTCCTACAACAAGGGAACAACATGGTCCACTTCAGCCACCAAGGTGTCGTTCCGTGCAGGCAAAAGGGACGGAATGCCTGTTCCACGCATAGTTGAGGACGAAATCGTGGTTGCCATAGAGGACAACAAGGTGGGCGAGTTCAAGCCTTATACCGTAAGATGCAAGATTTCAGACAACTGGAGCAGTTATGTGAGTGCGGATTCGAAAAACAGGGAGTATGCCCTCGCAGACACCGAAATACCGACTTCGGCATATCTCGGAGCCCCATACCTGCTCGTACTGCCCGGAGGCAAGACGCTTCTGAGCTACCAGACAACGGTTGACAGAAACTCCAACTGGGAACTTTCCTGCATGGAAGTAGCAGTCGGAGACGAAACTGCCCGCAATTTCGAGATTCTTTCCCGGCCGTTCAATGTCGGGAACGACAGGGAGGGCAAATGGAATTCCCTCGCGATATGGGATGAAAACAGCGTGGTGGCAGTCTCCTCGACCAATAAGGACGGCGCTGCAGTTGCGCCTTGGATGAAGGTTGGCCACGTCATGGACAAAATCAGGGTAAGCGCATCTTCTCTCCAGGACAAAAAGTTCTTTGTCGGCAGTAAAGGCATCACAAGAGCCTTCGCGGGCATATCCGTTTCCGGCGGCAAGATGAAAATAAGTTCCGATGTCTACGACAACGACATCTCGGACAAAGACGGCATATGGTTTTACATCGACCCTATAAACAACAGTTACGGCGGCCCGTATGCGGGAATATTCAAGATTTGGGCATCAAGGTCCGGCGAAGTTACGGTTTGGGAAGGCAACAACGGGACATGGCAGGAGATAGACCCTGCTCTGGTCAATGTAAAGGCGGGAAAGATGAGCTCGGAAGACGGCTATGTGATTGATGCGGAACTCGACGCCTCGGTTTTCGCACCGGGAAAGACTTTCAGGTTCGCCCTTGGGCTTGCTGCCTACTCTGCAGGAGGGTCAGGCTACAACGAGATGCTCGACCGCGCCCTCGACACCAAGCCATGCTCATGGATGAGGGTGAATATAGACTGACATGATATCAGATGATGAAGAGGATAGTTATTGCAGCCCTTGCGCTTGCAAGTCTCGTTCCCGCCTTTGGTCAGGAAAAGGGCGCCATCACCCCGGATATGCTCAGCCGCATTTCGGCGAAATACGAAGGAACAGCCTCTGACAAGGCTATAAAAAACGCACTCGCAGGCACATCCATCGCCACTCTCGCAATCAACAGCGAGAACGCCGCGATGATTGACACCCACTTTACCGACCAGGTTAAAAGCAAAGGTATCACTGACCAGAAATCATCTGGACGATGCTGGCTTTTCACAGGCCTCAACGTACTCAGGGCCAAGTCAATGGAAGAATTCGAGCTGCCGGAGTTCCAGTTCTCCCAGAACTACTGTTTCTTCTACGACCAGCTGGAAAAGGCAAATCTCTTCCTCCAGGGTGTCATTGATACAAGAAAAATGCCCATGGACGAGAGAAAGGTCGACCATCTCTTCGCGAATCCTGTCAGCGACGGAGGCACCTTCACGGGCGTCGTGGACCTCGTGAACAAATACGGTGTGGTGCCGTCCGAGGCCATGCCGGAAACCTTCTGCAGCAACAACACCTCCCAGATGGCAATGCTGCTGGGAAGGAAACTGCGTGAGGACGGACTCAGGCTCAGGGGAGCAGCCGCAGACGGAGCAAACGAGAAGACTCTCGCGGCCATGAAGGAAGAGCAGCTTGCGGAAATCTACAGGGTTCTTTGTCTCTGCCTCGGAGTTCCTCCTCAGGAATTCACATGGACACGCTGTGACAAGGATGGCAAGATTGTAGCCATGGAAAAACACACGCCAATCTCGTTCCGAGACAAATACGCAGCCAACGAACTCTTCGACGGCTATGTGATGCTGATGAACGACCCGAGCAGGGAATACGGGAAAATCTACGACATAGATTACGACCGTCATGTGTATGAAGGACATAACTGGCTGTATGTCAACCTCCCTATAGAAGACATCAAGAAGATGGCCATAGCCTCGATCAAGGCTGGAGACGCAATGTACTTCTCTTGCGACGTGGGCAAATTCCTTGACCGTACCAAGGGCACGCTGGACCTCGCGAATTTCGACTACAGCTCGCTGCTGGGCATAGACTTCACCATGGACAAAAGGGAAAGAATCATTACCCATGCAAGCGGCTCGTCACACGCCATGACTCTCGTTGCCGTCAACGTTCTTGAAGACGGCAGCACTGACAAATGGATGGTGGAGAACAGTTGGGGAATGACCGGCTACAAAGGTCATCTCATAATGACTGACGAGTGGTTCGACGAGTATATGTTCAGGTTGGTTGTAAAGACCAAATACGTGCCGTCGGACATACTCGGAATGTTCAGGCAGAAGCCTGTGCTGCTTCCGGCATGGGACCCTATGTTCATGCCGGAAGAGTAGCTTTCAGGCATAGCCCTGTGTCCTACAGGGCTATGTAATTTTCGATGAGAAGGAAAAATCCTGCTGCGAATGCCGCTCCTGCGAGAGGGCCTGCGACAGGCACCCAGCTGTATCCCCAGCCGTTGCCGCCCTTGTTCCTGATTGGAAGAACTGCGTGTGCGAGGCGTGGTGCAAGGTCACGGGCTGGATTGATGGCATAGCCAGTGGTTCCGCCGAGAGACATGCCTATTGCCATGATGAGCATGGTCACAGGGAAGGCTCCCGAAGCGCCGAGGCCCACTTCAGCAGTGTCACCCTTGGTGCCGAAGAAAAGTATGCAGAGCACGAGGAGGAAGGTGCCGACAAATTCGCAGAAGAAGTTGCGGCCCTTGTTCATGATTGCAGGTATGGTGCAGAATACGCCAAGTTTGGTGCCGGCATCTTCGGTCGCATCGAAATGATCCTTGTAGAAAGCATAGACGAGGCAGGCTCCGCAGAACGCGCCGAGCAGCTGTGCGGCGATGAAAGGAAGGAGGTTGCCCCAAGGCATGCCACCGCAGATTGCACTTGCGAGGCTGACTGCCGGGTTCAGGTGAGCGCCGGAATAAGGTCCGGCAATGAAGACTCCGCACATCACGGCAAAGCCCCACGCAAGGGTAATGACCACCCATCCGCCACCCTGGCCCTTGGATTTGTCAAGGCTGCAGCATGCAACCACACCATCGCCCATCAGAATGAGCACAAGAGTTCCGAGAAACTCGAAAAAGCACTTGGTCAAAAGAGAGTATTCCATTGTACTGTAATTATTTGGTAAGAGTTCTTCCAACTGCGTCAGCCCAACCCAAGCATGCCGACTCGGCAGCAGCCTCATCCATGCACGGCACGAACTTCCTTTCCACCTGCCACTGGCTGCGAATCTCGTCGAGACTGCTCCAGTAACCTACGGCAAGGCCCGCGAGGTATGCAGCGCCTATGGCTGTGGTTTCGGTCACTACGGGGCGTATGACCGCTGTCCCGAGAATGTCTGCCTGAAACTGCATCATGAGATTGTTGCGGGAAGCGCCGCCGTCAACCTTGAGTTCCTTCAGAGGCACGCCCGCGTCCTTCTCCATCGCGCGGACTATATCCATGGTCTGGAAAGCTATGCCTTCGAGGGCGGCGCGTGCTATATGGGCGGCTGTGGTGCCGCGGGTGATGCCGTTGATGCTGCCCTTCGCATACTGGTCCCAGTGCGGAGCGCCGAGTCCTGTGAGGGCAGGCACGAAGTACACGCCTCCGTTGTCAGGGACGCTGGACGCGAGAGCCTCGACTTCAGACGAGGAGCGTATGATTCCCAACCCATCGCGAAGCCACTGCACCACGGATCCGGCAACGAAAATGCTGCCTTCGAGCGCGTAATTCACCTTGTCCCCTATCTTCCATGCCACCGTGGTGAGCAAGTTGTTCTTGGACATGATAGGCTTCTCACCACTGTTCATGAGCAGGAAGCAGCCTGTGCCGTAAGTGTTCTTGACAGCGCCAGGCTCGGTGCACATTTGGCCGAAAAGCGCAGCCTGCTGGTCTCCTGCCATGCCGGCAACGGGGACCTCGTGCGCGAAAAGCGTGCTCTTGGTATGGCCGTATATCTCACTGGATGAGCATGCCTTGGGCATCATCGATGCCGGGATGCCGAAGAGATCGAGAAGCTCCTTGTCCCACTCGAGAGTATGTATATTGAAAAGCATGGTGCGGGAAGCGTTGCTGACGTCGGTAACATGGACCTCTCCCTTGGTAAGGTTCCATACAAGCCAAGAATCGACTGTGCCGAAACGAAGTTTGCCGGCCTCTGCCCTCTCGCGCGCCCCCGGCACGTTTTCGAGTATCCAGCGTATCTTGGTCGCGCTGAAATAGGCGTCTATGATGAGGCCTGTCTTCTCGCGTATCTTGTCTACAAGTCCCTGAGCCTTGAGGGTGTCGCAATACTCGGAAGTGCGGCGGTCCTGCCAGACTATCGCATTGTAAACCGGCTCGGAAGTTTCGGCATCCCAGACTATGGTGGTCTCGCGCTGGTTGGTGATGCCTATTCCGGCTATGTTGCTGCCGTTTATGCCCGCAAGTGTGATTGCCTCAGCAACGACTCCCGCCTGCGAAGACCAGATCTCCTTCGGATTGTGCTCAACCCAACCCGGTTTCGGGAAAATCTGGGTAAATTCCTTCTGGCTGGTGCTGATTGGATTGCCGTCGTGGTCGAAGACTATTGCCCTCGAGCTGCTTGTGCCCTGATCGAGGGCAAGTATGTACTGGTCCATGTATGTATTGGGTTATTGTGGAATCGTCAAAGGACTCATGCGAGTTCGCAGATGAGGGTGGCCTGGGTGGCTGAGACCACCTTCACGTCGACATAGTCGCCCGCCTTGTGGCCCCCGCCGGGGAACACGCACATCATATAGTTGCCAGCTCGTCCGCAAAGATCGTCGGGATTGCGTTTTGAAGGGCCTTCAACCAGCACCCTGTGGACCTTGCCCACCTGGGCGGCATAGCTCTGGGCGCTCATGCGTCCCTGAAGCGCGATTATTTCGTTGAGACGTTCAGTCTTGACCTCAAGCGGCACGTCATCCGGATATTTCCTCGCGGCCAGGGTGCCGGGTCTCTCGCTGTAATGGAACATAAAGGCAGAGTCAAACACGACCTCCTCGAAAAGGCTGAGAGTATCCTGGTGGTCCTGAGGGGTTTCTCCGCAGAAACCGGCTATCACGTCAGTTGTAAGGCCGCAATCAGGCATGATCTCACGTATCTTCGCAACCCTTTCGAGATACCACTCGCGGGTGTACTTGCGCCTCATCTTCTCCAGCATTGCATTGCTGCCGGACTGGACGGGAAGATGAATGTGGTGGCAGATGTTGGAGCGTTCCGCCATCATGTACAGGACCTCGTCCGAGATGTCCTGCGGATTGGAGGTGGAGAAGCGTATCCTGAGTTCCGGACTGATGTCCGAAACCATTCCGAGTAGGCGGGCGAAATTGTACTCTTCTCCGCTTGCGGCATCCTTCCAAAGGTACGAATCCACATTCTGGCCGAGCAGGGACACCTCCTTGTAACCTTCGGAATGGAGCCTGCAGGCCTCGCGCACTATGGAGAAGGCGTCGCGGCTGCGCTCAGCTCCCCTGGTATACGGCACAACGCAGTATGAGCAGACGTTGTTGCAGCCCCTCATGATGGAGATATATGCAGAAACGCCGTTTTTGTCGAGACGCACCGGAGTAATGTCCGCATAGGTCTCGTCACGGGACAGGAGAACGTCCATCTGCGGAGAGTCGGGACTGGCCGCTGACACAAGTTCAGGCAGACGGCGGTATGTGTCCGGACCCGCCACGATGTCAACCTTGCCGCTTTCCAGCAGTTCGTTCTTCAGTCTCTCCGCCATGCAGCCCACTATCCCGACCAGCACTCCCCTGCGCCTGCGCCTCTGGATGTTGAACTGGTCTATGCGACCCCAGATTCTCTGTTCGGCATTGTCACGAACCGAGCAGGTGTTCGCGAGTATCAGATCGGCCTCACCGATGTTCTCCGTTCTCTCATAACCCGCCTCCGACGTCATTATGGAGACAATCACCTCGCTGTCATTGACGTTCATCTGACAGCCGTAGGTCTCGATATACAGTTTCTTATGTTCCATATTCTGAATACCGCCGGCGCGCCCCGGGGCACGGCTTTTGCGCAGTACGGGAGCGCGTTCAGCGTCAGGCAAAGATACGATTATTTGTCGGGAAATCTATTTATTTGTAAATTTGCGTCATGGCAAAGGCGTTCAGGGCCACCGTAGTGGCAAAGCTGCTTGCTGCAGCGCTGCTGGTGTTCATCCTCGGAGGATGCGCCAAGAAGATAGAAGACATCAAGATAACCTCCGTGGAGGTCGAGAAGGTTGTGCCTCACGGGCTCAAGAGCGCAGACGCGGTGCTTCTCGTGGGGATAGACAATCCTATGTTCGGGTTTTCCGTCACGGACATCAAGGCCAGGATATACAGGCTCGGCCAGCCCTTTGCCGACGTTGTCGCGGAGCCGATAACGGTAGGAGGCCATGCCTCCGCCACTTACCAGATTAAAGGTACAGCCACGATATGCGAGGGAGTGTCCATCTTCTCGGTGCTCGGCGCAGCAGGCTTCAACCCGTCCGAATACACCGTAGACGTGTCGGCGAGGCCTCAGCTCCGGAACGGACTGGGCAAGACGGTGACCAGGACCGGACTATCCGTGGCAGAATTGATGAAACAGTGAAAAAGATCGGGATCATACTCGCTGTCGTTTTCATGGCAGCAATTTCAGGCACCGTCCATGCCCAGAGCCATGGAGCCACGGTCGATTCCACCCTTGTGGGCAGGAGCATATTTTCGTACATACGCATGGACGGCAGCAACGGGGCTGAAGCAAGCGTGACCCAGTCAAGGGAAATAACCGAAGCTGTCAACGCCCATATAAGCAGAAACCCGTCACGCAAGCTCAACGGCTACCGCATCAGGATATTCTTCGACAACAAGCAGAGTTCCCGCACCCAGTCCGAAGCAGTGCTCAGCCAGTTCCGTACAGCCTATCCGGACATACCGGCGTACAGCAGTTATGCCAATCCTTATTTCAAGGTTACGGTGGGTGACTTCAGGACCCGTTCCGAGGCTCTTGCGGTGCTCAACCGCATCAGATACGATTTCCCTCTTGCCTTCCTTGTAAAAGAAACCATCAACTTTCCCGCAGTAAGGAAAAACGAATAGAAGCCATGGGAGAAATGTTGAAACAGGGACTTGAGCTCAAGCAGACCCAGAAGCTTTCTCCTCTGCAGATGCAGACGATAAAGCTCATTGAGCTGCCTCTCCAGGACCTTGAAATGAGGGTAAGGAAAGAACTGGAGGAAAATCCTGTTCTGGACGAAGAAACGTCTGCCGAGACCGAAGACCCTGAAGTTCAGGGGCCCAGAGAGGTGTCGCTCCAGGAATTCAAGGAAGACGACTCCATACCCACCTACAATCTCAGGGTAAACAACTGGGGACCGGACGAGAAGAAGGGATATGACACCTTCTCGGTGAAGGAAAGTTTCAGCCACAGCTTGGAAGAGCAGATAGGTTTCCGTGAGATGACCGAAAATGAGAGAGCCATAGCCTACTTCATAGTGGGCAGTCTGGACAGCGACGGCTATCTCAGGCGCGACATAGACAGCCTTGTCGATGACATGGCCTTCAAGGGCAGCATACATACGGACGAGAAGGAGGTTCTCAAGGTTCTCTCCATGATTCAGGAATGCGAGCCTGCCGGAGTCGGTGCGAGGGATCTCAGGGAATGTCTGATGCTCCAGCTCAGAACCAAGAGCCAGACCCCGGCGGTTCGGCTTGCATACCGTATACTGGACACTCAGTTCAACGACTTCAGCAGCAAGCATTTCAAGAAGATACTCTCAAAGCAGGGCATAAACGAGGAACAGCTCAAGGAAGCCATCAAGGCCATCACTAAGCTCAACCCTTCACCGGGCGGCCAGATAGACGACTCGTATAACGACCACGCAAAGCAGATAACTCCCGACTTCGTGCTAAGCTACGAAAACGGAGAGTTTTCC